>SSTB01000313.1 GCA_009469665.1 Azonexaceae bacterium
ATGGGACGGACGATGACGCCTTGCCGCAGCAGCCTCTGGTTGATACCGGCACCGTCGCCGGCCCTGAAGGTGACGAAATTGCCGTGGGAGGGAATGTGTTCCAAGCCCAGGCGCTTCAAGCCGGCGACGATCTGCTCCATGCCGCGGCGGTTGAGTTCATAGCTGTCGGCGACGAAAAGATGGTCGTCGAGGGCAGCGATGGCAGCCGCCAGGGCCAGGTTGTTGACGTTGAAGGGCTGGCGCACGCGGTTCAAGAGATCCGCCACTTCCGGCGCTGCCAAGGCGTAGCCCACGCGCAGGCCGGCCAGACCGTAGATTTTGGAAAACGTACGAGTGACGACCAGGTTGGGGAACTCGGCGATCCAGGCCGCCGCATCGGCGCGCTCAGCCGGCGGCAGGTATTCGTTGTAGGCCTCGTCGAGGACCACCACCACGTCCTTGGGCAGGGTCTCCAGGAAAGCGCGCACTTCCGCATAGGGCAAAAAATTGCCGGTAGGGTTGTTGGGATTGGCGATCCAGACGACGCGCGTATCCGGCCGGATCGCGGCAGCCATGGCGGCAAGGTCGTGGCCGTAGTTGCGGGCAGGAACAACGATCAACTCTGCCCCCACCGAAAGGGTCGCCAGGGGATATACCGCGAAAGCATGCTGGGCGAAGACCGCCGACCGCCCCGGCGCCAGGAAGGTCCGGGCGACCAGGTCCAGCACGTCATTGGACCCGTTGCCCAGCACTACCTGCTCAGTGGCGACACCGCAGCGCTCGGCCAGCGCCTTGATGAGGTCGAACTGATCCGGGTAGCGCTGAATGCCGGAGATGGCTGCTTCCACGGCCTGACGCGCCTTGGGACTCATTCCCAGGGGGTTTTCGTTTGAGGCCAGCTTGACGATGCGCTCCACCGGAATGTTCATTTCCCGGGCCAGGGCGGTGACCGGCTTGCCCGGCTGATAGGGGGAGATGGCGCGGATGTAGGGGAGCGATTGATCGGCTAGAGACATGGTGCGGCGTTCGTATCCTTTGAGGTCACTCGAGCATTCCCTTACTTCGACGACGGCTCGCCATGGCATACCAAGAGCCCCTCCACCGGCGCGTCGAAATCATCGGCAATCCAGACCTCGCCTTCCATCGCCCCCGGCGCGGCCAAGCGGCTCCTAGCTGGGGCGGACAGGTCATACAGGGTTTCGGTGCAATGTCGATATTTCCTGGCCAGACCACGGTGCCATAGTCGACAAAGGCCCGGGCAAAGAGCGGCAACTCCTTCAGGCGCACAAAAGGTTTCTTGTCCATGTAGAGTGCCATATCGAATATACGGGTCTCGCCGTTTTCAAACTCCAGATACAGTGTGTAGTCCGGATTGGCTTTGACCTTGACGACATCCAGCAACGTTTCCATGGATTCCTCCCTCAACGCAGAGGATCAATTGGGTAGGGCTGCTCGCCGGCAACGGCAAGCTCCCGATCGGCAAACAACTCGTCCTGGTGGATTCCGATCCACGCCTGAACCAATTTCAGTTGCTTTGACGGGATATTGCCTGCCATAACCCTCCCATCCTCGATCGCGATCGAAGCCTTCTGTCCGGCATAACGGACAGGGATGTGCGGCAAATGATGACGTTCGTTGTCCTCGAACATCATGGCCACCAGGATTCCATAGAACATGCTAATCGTTGGCATATCGGACTCGCGTCTCGCCTATCGAGGGGAACAGTCTACCAGTTCAATACACGGCAACCGGGTAAGACCCCAGCACCTTCAGGAAGGCCGCCCGCTGGGCCAGTTCGTCCAGAGCCACCGTCAGCCGTGCGTCGTCGCGATGGCCCTCGATGTCCACGTAGAAAACGTACTGCCAGAGCGCCTGCCTGGCGGGGCGCGATTCCAGACGGGTGAGGGAAACCCCGGCGCTGGCGAAGGGCACCAGCAGGTCGTGCAGCGCGCCAGTGCGGTTGGTGGCCGACATGATGAGGGAAGTCTTGTCCCGCCCCGAGGGAGCCGCGTCGTGGCGCCCCAGGACGAGGAAGCGCGTCGTATTGTTGGGTTCGTCCTCAATACTGCGGGCTAGGATGGGGAGTCCGTAGCGATCCGCGGCCGCTGCGCCCGCGATGGCCGCCGCGCCCTCTTCCTCTGCCGCCGTCTGGGCCGCCAGGGAATTGCTGGCCATGGACACCCGGGGCACTCCGGGAAGATTGCGGTTGAGCCACTCATGGCACTGGGCCAGGGACTGAGCGTGGGAATAGACCTTGTTGACTCCGTTCAGGCTGGCACAGCGGGACATGAGGTTCTGATGGATGCGCACCACCACCTCGCCGCAGGTCTTCAGTGGCGTCGAAAAGAGCAGGTCGAGAGTACGCCCGACGGCTCCTTCGGTGGAATTTTCCACCGGCACCACGGCGTAGTCCGCATGACCGGATTCGACCTCACGGAAGACGTCGTCGATGGACGCCTGGGAAACGAGGCGTGCAGCGTGGCCGAAATGCTTGGCCGCAGCACTGCCCGTGAAGGAGCCTTCCGGACCCAGATAGGCAACCTCCAGGGGCTTTTCCAGGGACAGACAGGCGGACATGATTTCCCGGAAAAACCAGGTGATCTGCTCGTCGTCGAAGGGCCCAGAGTTCTCACCCTGAAGGCGCCGCAGCACCTGGGCTTCGCGCTCCGGCCGGTAGATGTGACCAGCTTCACCGTGCCGCGCCTTGATCTCCCCCACCTTCTGGGCGCAGCGGGCCCGCCGGTTGAGGAGCGTCAAGAGCTCGCCGTCGATGCCGTCGATCTCGGCACGGACGCCGGCCAGTTCCTTGGAAAGATCGTCGCTCATGCGTTCCGCCGGGCGAAATCGTTCATGAAATCCACCAGCACCCGCACCCCTTCGAGGGGCATGGCGTTGTAGATGGAGGCGCGCATGCCGCCCACCGACTTGTGGCCCTTGAGCGAAGCCAGCCCGGCCGCCTTGCTCTCGGCAAGGAAGGCGGCATCCAGGTCGGAGCGGGCGAGGACGAAGGGCACGTTCATACGGGAGCGGCAATCGACATCGACCGGATTTTTGTAGAAACCGGCGGAATTGTCGATGCACTCGTAAAGCAGCCGCGCCTTTTCGAGGTTGATCGCCTCCATGCCCTCCAGGCCTCCCTGAGCCTTGAGCCACTGGAAAACCAGGCCGGCGACATAGATGCCGTAGGTGGGCGGGGTGTTGAGCATTGAGACGTTCTCCGCCATCACCGCGTAATCCATCACCGTCGGGATGTTGGCTGGCGCCTGGCCGATCAGCTCGTCGCGAACTATGACCAGGGTAAGGCCGGAGGGGCCGATATTCTTCTGCGCCCCGGCGTAGATCAGGCCGTACTTGGCGACGTCCACCGGCCGAGACAGGATATGGGACGACATGTCCGCCACTAGGGGCACGCCGGTGGTCGCCAGGCGGGCATCGTGGACCTCGACGCCGTGAATGGTCTCGTTGGTGCAGAGATGAAGGTAGGCTGCCTGCGGGTCGAGGCGCACTTCCTCCGCCATCGGCAGGCGGGTGAAGCCCGTCCTTTCGGTGGAAGCGGCGCAGCGCACGGCGCCTTCCCCCATCACCTTCAGGGCTTCCTTATAGGCCTTCTTGGACCAGGAACCGGTCACGATGTAGTCGGCGGAGCGACCGGCCAACAGGTTCATGGGGATCTGGGCGAACTGCTGGGTGGCACCGCCTTGCAGGAAGAGCACCCTGTAGTTGTCCGGAACGCCCATCAGGTCGCGCAGGTCGGCCTCGGCGCGCTCCAGGATGGACATGAATTCCTTGCCCCGGTGGCTCATTTCCATGACGCCACAACCGGCGCCGTGCCAGTCGAGCATTTGCTCCTGGGCCTGGCGCAGCACCGACTCCGGCAGCACGGCCGGACCGGCGCTGAAGTTCCAGATGCGGGCCATCACTCGCCCTCCAGCTCGCCTTCCGTTTCCACAACCTTTTCCAGGCCGGCCAGCTTCTCTCCGTCGTCCAGGGAAATCAGCGTCACACCCTGAGTGGCACGACCGAGCTCACGGATCTCAGCGACCCGGGTGCGGATCAGCACGCCGCCGGTAGTGATGAGCATGATCTCGTCCTCGTCGCCCACCAGCTTGGCTCCCACGATGGCCCCGTTGCGGGCGCTGGCAGCGATGGCCATGACCCCCTGGGTGCCGCGACCGGAGTGACGGAAATCCCCCAACTGGGTACGCTTGCCGAAGCCGTTTTCGGTGGCGACCAGCACCGTCTGCTGCTCGTTGTCCGCCACCAGCAGGGAGATCACCGCCTGCTTGGGCTGCAGCTTCATGCCGCGCACGCCCCGGGCCTGACGGCCCATGGGACGGACATCCTCCTCGTCGAACCAGACGGCCTTGCCGCCGTTGGAAACGAGCACGATGTCGTTCTGGCCATTGGTCAGCTCGGCGCCCACCAGGTAGTCACCCTCGTCCAGCGCCACGGCGATGATGCCGGCCTTGCGCGGGTTGGAGAAATCGGACAGCGGGGTCTTCTTGACCGTACCCATGACGGTGGCCATGAAGATGTACTTGTCGTCGACGAATTCCTTGACCGGGAGGATGGCGTTGATCTTCTCGCCCTCCTCCAGAGGAAAGAGATTGACGATGGGCTTGCCGCGGCTGGTACGGCTGCCCTGGGGCGCTTCGTAGACCTTGAGCCAGTAGCAGCGGCCCCGGTTGGAGAAGCACAGGATATAGTCGTGGGTATTGGCCACGAACAGGTGGTCGATGAAATCCTCGTCCTTGATGGCCGCCGCCTGCTTGCCTCGGCCGCCGCGGCGCTGGGCGCGGTAGTCGGAAAGGGGCTGGGTTTTGACGTAGCCGCCGTGGGACAGGGTCACTACCATGTCCTGGGGCGTGATGAGATCCTCGATGCCCAGTTCCTGCGTGTGCAACACGATCTCGGAGCGGCGCTGGTCGCCGAACTGGTCGCGGATGGCGGTCAACTCCTCGACGATGATGGCGGTGATGCGCTCCGGGCGAGCCAGGATGTCGAGGAGGTCGGCGATCTTGTCCATGACTTCCTTGTACTCTGCGACGATCTTGTCCTGCTCCAGGCCGGTCAGGCGTTGCAGGCGCAGTTCCAGGATGGCCTGGGCCTGAGCATCCGACAAGCGGTAGCCCTGGCCGGAGAGGCCGAACTCGGGGGCCAGGCCCTCAGGGCGATAGGCGTCGGCCGCTGCCCGCTGCAGCATTTCCTCCACCAGGGCGCTGCGCCAGGTACGCCCCATCAGGCCGCGCTTGGCGTCGGCTGGGGTCGGCGCCGCCTTGATCAGGGCAATGATCTCGTCCACATTGGACAGGGCCACGGCGAGGCCTTCCAGCACATGGCCACGATCCCGGGCCTTCTTCAGTTCGAACACCGTACGCCGCGTCAACACCTCGCGCCGGTGGGCGAGGAAGCATTCCAGCATCTGCTTCAGGTTGAGGAGCCGGGGCTGCCCATCCACCAGGGCCACCATGTTCATGCCGAAGGTGTCCTGCAACTGGGTCTGCTTGTAGAGGTTGTTGAGCACCACCTCCCCGACTTCGCCGCGCTTCAGCTCAATGACGATGCGCATGCCGGACTTGTCCGACTCATCACGAATGTCTGAAATGCCCTCGATCTTCTTTTCGTTGACCAGCTCGGCGATCTTCTCGATCAAGGTCTTCTTGTTTACCTGATAGGGAATCTCGTCCACGATCAGGGCCTGACGATCGCCCTTGCCGATATCCTCGAAGTGGGTGCGGGCCCGCATGACGACGCGGCCACGGCCGGTCAGGTAACCCTCGCGCACGCCCATCACGCCATAGATAATGCCCGCCGTAGGGAAATCCGGCGCCGGGATGTGCTCGATCAGATCCTCGATGCTCATCGCCGGGTTTGTCAGCAGCGCCAGACAACCGGAAATCACCTCGTTCAGGTTGTGGGGCGGGATATTGGTGGCCATGCCCACGGCGATGCCGGCGGAGCCGTTGATCAGCAGATTGGGAATGCGGGCCGGCAGGATCAGCGGCTCGTTCTCGGAGCCGTCATAGTTGGGCCCGAAATCGACGGTTTCCTTGTCGATATCCTCCAGCAGCTGGTGGCCGATCTTGGCCATGCGCACTTCGGTGTAACGCATGGCGGCGGCGTTGTCGCCATCCACCGAGCCGAAGTTGCCCTGGCCATCCACCAGCATGTAGCGCAGGGAAAAATTCTGGGCCATGCGCACGATCGTGTCATAGACCGCGGTATCGCCATGGGGGTGGTACTTACCGATCACGTCGCCGACGATACGGGCCGATTTCTTGTAAGCCTTGTTCCAGTCGTTGGAAAGCTCGTGCATGGCGAAGAGGACACGGCGATGGACCGGCTTCAGGCCGTCCCGCACGTCGGGCAGCGCCCGGCCAACGATGACGCTCATGGCGTAATCGAGGTAGGAGCGGCGCATTTCCTCTTCGAGGCTGATCGGCAGTGTTTCTTTGGCGAATTGATCCATGTGTCTCTCGACGCGCCGTAGCCCGGCGTCGTGTTATATGGTTGATCTGGGCGGAATTTGCTAGTTTACCACGCCCCACCCCTCAAGACAGAGGCAAGCCGTGACCCGAACCGTCGATCTGCTGATCGAATCCCGCTGGATCGCCCCTGTGGAACCCGAGGGACTGCTTGAGGACCATGCCGTTGCCATCGACTCCGGAAGAATCGTTGCCGTCCTGCCCACGAACGAAGCCCGCCGCCACTTCCGCGCGCTGGAACGGGTCGAACTGCTTGACCATCTGCTCATCCCCGGCCTGATCAACCTCCACACCCACGCCGCCATGAGCCTCCTGCGCGGCCTGGCGGACGATCTGCCCCTCATGGACTGGCTGGAAAAGCACATCTGGCCTGCCGAAGCCGCCTGCGTCTCGGCGGAGTTCGTCGCCACCGGCACGCGGTTGGCATGCGCCGAAATGCTGGCCGGCGGAATCACCTGCTTCAACGACATGTACTTTTTTCCCGAAGCGGCTGCCCAGGCCGCAGCGGAATGCGGGATGCGTGCGGTCCAGGGCATCACGGCCTTCGAGTTTCCCACCGCCTACGGCAGCGACGCCGACGACTACCTGGCCAAAGGACTGGCGGCCCGGGACCGTTGGCGGGACCACCCTTTGGTGCGATTCTGTCTCGCGCCCCACGCACCCTACACCGTCGCGGACCGGACCTTCGAGCGCATCGCCACCCTGGCCGCCCAACTGCAGCTTCCCATCCACTGCCACGTGCACGAAACGCAGGCCGAGATACAGGACAGCCTCACCCGCTTCGCCTGCCGCCCCCTCGCCCGGCTCGCCTCCCTGGGCCTCCTCGGCCCTGGATTCATCGCCGTCCATGCCGTGCACCTGGAATCCGACGAAATCGCCCTCCTCGCCCGCCACGGCTGCTCGGTGGCCCATTGCCCCACCTCCAACCTCAAGCTCGCCAGCGGTATCGCGCCCCTTCCTGCGCTTCTCGCCGCCGGAGTCAATGTAGGCCTGGGCACCGACGGCGCCGCGAGCAACAATCGCCTGGATCTGTTCGCCGAAATGCGCCTGGCCGCCCTCCTCGCCAAGGGTTGCAGCGGCGACGCCTCGGCAGTCCCGGCAAGGCAGGCCCTGGCGATGGCCACCCTCAACGGTGCCCGGGCACTGGGCCTGGAGGCGGAGATCGGTTCCATAAACGCCGGCAAATGGGCCGACCTGTGCGCTGTTGACCTGTCTTCCCTCAACGCCCGCCCCTGCTTCGATCCGCTCTCCCACCTGGTTTACGTGGCCGGTCGGGAGGACGTTTCCCACGTCTGGGTGGCCGGAACCTGTTGCGTATCAGGCAAAAGATTGCTATCCGCCCCGGCCGGCGAATTGGAAAATTCCGTCCGCCTATGGCAAAATAGGCTGGAAATCCGCCCTGGTTCGCAGGAAATGCTGCGAGAACATCCATAAACCAAGGGCGGTTCGATTTTTTAAATCCTTAACGAGGGAAAACGATGATCACCAAGTTCGCCAAGAAATCGGTTGTGCTGGCCCTGATTGCCGGCCTGGGCGTTGCCTCCACCCTGGCCCAGGCCCAGGAGCGCGTCTATGTCATTGACCAGCGCGACGTCGTCGCCCGCAGCGGCTTCGGCCTGTGCTGGCGCACCGGCTACTGGACTCCGGCCGCCGCCGCCAAGGACAAGGCCGGTTGCGAGTGCGACAAAGATCTGCTGCCCAAGGAAGTCTGCGCTCCCGCAGCCGCCGCTCCCGCAGCAGCGGCCGCTCCCGCCGCAGCTGGCCTGAAGCCCTCCGGCGAGAAAATCACCCTGGCCGCCGATGCCCTCTTCGACTTCGACAAGGCCGTTCTGCGCCCCGAAGGCAAGGCCAAGCTGGACGAACTGGCCTCCAAGGCCGGCGCCCTGAAGCTGGAAGTCATCCTGGCCGTCGGCCACACCGACCGCATCGGCAAGGACGCCTACAACCAGAAGCTGTCCGAAAAGCGCGCCGCCGCCGTCAAGGAATACCTGGTGTCCAAGGGCATCGAAGCCAACCGCGTGTACACCGAAGGCAAGGGCGAAAAGCAGCCCAAGACCGGCGACGCCTGCAAGAAGATGGGCGCCGAGTCGGGCAAGAACAAGAAGCTGGTCGAGTGCCTGCAGCCGGATCGCCGCGTCGATATCGAAATCATCGGCACCAAGTAATTCACCGCCTCATGGCGCAAAGCCCTGCTCCGGCAGGGCTTTTTCTTTTCTGCGGCCCCCGGGGCCGCCCTATAGGGAAGCACTCCATGGCCAATGCCGACCCCGCAGAACTCGCCAAATTCGGCGATCTCGCCCATCGCTGGTGGGATCCGAGCAGCGAATTCAAGCCCCTGCACGACATCAACCCCCTGCGCCTCGACTGGATCGACCGCAGTCTAGGCCTGGCCGGCAAGAGAGTCCTCGACGTGGGCTGCGGCGGAGGCCTGCTGGCCGAAGGCATGGCGGCCCGCGGGGCGACCGTCATGGGCATCGATCTGTCGGAAAAGCCCCTCGCCGTCGCCCGCCTGCACTTGCTGGAGAGCGGCCGCCAGGTGGACTACCGCCTGATTGCGGTGGAAGAACTGGCCGAGGAGATGCCGGGCCGGTTCGACGCCGTGACCTGCCTGGAGATGCTCGAACACGTCCCCGACCCGGCCAGCGTGGTCGCCGCCTGCGCCCGGTTGGTGAAGCCGGGGGGGCCGATCTTTTTCTCCACCCTCAACCGCAATCCCAAGGCCTATCTGCTGGCCGTCATCGGGGCCGAATACATTCTCGGCATGCTGCCCCGGGGTACCCACGATTACGCCAAGTTCATCCGCCCCTCCGAACTCGCCCGCTGGGCCAAGGCCGCGGATCTTGAACCAGAGGAATTCGCGGGGCTCGCCTACAACCCCCTCACCCGCCGCTACTCCCTGGGCCGGGACACCGCCGTCAATTACCTGGTGCGCTGCCGCCGGGATGTTTGACGCCGTTCTTTTCGATCTGGACGGCACCCTGGCGGACACGGCGCCGGACCTTGCCGCCGCCCTCAACCGCGTGCGCGCGGGTCGCGGGCTCGACCCCGTCCCCCTGGCAATGCTGCGGCCCCATACCTCCCGGGGCGTGCGCGGCCTGCTGGAAGCAGGCATGGCCGTCGTTCCCGGCGACCCGGCGTACGACCAGCTCGCCGGGGAATTTCTGCAGCACTACGCGGCGGCCCTGTGCGTCGACACCCTGCTCTTCGCGGGGATGGACGCCATCCTGGATCGCCTGGAAGCGGACGGCATTCCCTGGGGCATCGTCACCAACAAGCGCGCCCGCTTCACCGATCCGCTGGTGGCTGCCCTCGGCCTTGCCCACCGCGCCGGCTGCGTCGTGAGCGGCGATACGACCGCCGAGGCGAAACCCTCGCCTCTGCCCATCCTGCACGCCTGCCGCGCACTGGGCAGGCAGGCCCGGGCCACGCTCTACGTGGGCGACGACCGGCGCGACATCATTGCCGGCCAGGCGGCCGGGACGGCGACGGCAGCGGCGGCCTACGGCTACCTTGGGGATTCCGGGCCGCCGGAAACCTGGAACGCCGATCACCTCGTGCGCCACCCGGACGAACTCGCCGCAGTCCTGTTCGGGCGTTAATCAAAGCGCCGCGAAACCCGGCGTTCAGATCGTCGTGCCTATATGGACCGCGATGTCGTCCGCCCGCGCAGGACGCGCGTAGAGATACCCCTGCACGATGTCGCAACCGGCGTCGGCCAGGAAGGCCGCCTGTTCCTTGCGCTCGACGCCTTCGGCCACCACTTCCAGACCCAGGCTGTGGGCCAGAGCGATGATGGCCCGGGCGATGGCCTCGTCGTTGGCGTCGCGGCCGATGTCCCGCACGAAGGAACCGTCGATCTTGAGCCGATAGACGGGCATTTGCCGCAGGGCGGCAAGGGACGAATAACCGGTGCCGAAATCGTCTACGGCGAGATAGACCCCTAGGCGGCGCAGTCCTTCCAGAACTTCCAGGGCCGGCCCGGATTGGCGCAGCAGGGCCGATTCGGTGACCTCGATTTCCAGTTCGCCGGGGTGCAGGCCCCATTCCGTAAGCAGGTCCGCCACATCCACCACCAGTTCTTCCCGCTCGATCTGGCGCACCGAAAGATTGACCGCCACCCGGGGGACCTCGACGCCCTGCACGCGCCAGGTGGCCATCTGCCGGCAAGCCTCACGCAACACCCAGGCTCCCAGTTCGACGACGAAGCCCATCTCTTCGGCAATGGCGACAAAGCGGGCGGGCGGCACGTCGCCCAGCTCGGCGTTCTGCCAGCGCACCAGGGCCTCCACCCCCACGAAACGACCATCGTCCAGTCGGTACATCGGTTGATAGACCAGATACAGCTCCCGGCGCTCGATGGCCGTCCGCAGGGCACTTTCCAGGGTCATCCGCTCCAGGGCGCCCGCCCCGAGAGAGGGTTCGTAATACTGATAATTGTTGCGCCCCAGTTCCTTGGCCTTGTAGAGGGCTAGGTCGGCGTGGCGCAGGAGGGTGTCGATATCCTCGCCGTCCTTGGGGAAAAGTCCTATGCCCAGGCTGGCCGTCAGGTAGAGGTCGCGCCCTGCCACTGGGAAGGGTTGCGCGAAGATTTCCACCAGTTTGCGCGCCACCGTGGACACGCTGTAGGACGACACCTCGTTCTCCAGGACGATGATGAACTCGTCGCCGCCCACCCGGGCGATGGTATCGCTGGCGCGCAATTGGGCGGCCATGGCCCGGGCGGCAAGCTTGAGGATTTCGTCCCCAACCGGATGGCCCAGGGTATCGTTGATCTGCTTGAATCGGTCCAGGTCCACGAAAATGACCGCAACCCCCTGCCGATCTCGTCTGGCGCGCTGCAAGGCGTGGTCGAAGCGGTCCCGCAGCAGCACGCGATTGGGCAGGCCTGTGAGGGGATCGTGATGGGCCAGATGGTAAAGCGCTTCCTGAGACTCCTTCACCGCCGTGATATCGCTGAACACGGCCACATACTGGGTGGTCCGTCCCTGGCGGTCGCGGACGGAACTGATGGTCAGCCACTCGGGGTAGATCTCGCCACTCTTGCGCATGTTCCACAGTTCGCCCTGCCACTGGCCGGTCTCCGCCAGGGAACGCCAGAGCGCCGCGTAAAACTCCGCGTCGTGGCGCCCTGACCGCAGGAACCTGGGATTGCGGCCCAGGGCTTCCGCCTCGCTGTACCCCGTGATGTTGGCGAAGGCGGGATTTACTGCCACGATGGTCCCTGCCGGGTCGGTGACCACGATGCCCTCGCCGGCGGAGGCGAACACGCTTGCCCACAGGCGCAGGTTGGCCTCGTTCTCGCGGCGCTCGGAAATATCGCGCACGATGGCCGATGTCCCCGCCTGATTGCCGTCCGGGTCGTTGATGCGATAGGTTTGCAACTCCACCGGAAACTCGATGCCGTCCTTGCGCCGGAAAGTTTTCTCGTAAATCCCCGAGTGCCCGAAAACCAGCACCTCCTCGCCGATGATCTCCGCCTCGGCCTCGGCCCATTGCGCCGGAGTGATGTCCCGATAGGTCAGTTCGGCCAATTCCTCCGCCGAATAGCCCAGAAGACCGCGGAAAGCGGCATTGCTCTCGATGATGCGCCCGTCGATGTCCATGCGGGCGTAGCCATCTAGCATGCTGTCGTAAAGGCTGCGGTAACGCTCCTCACTGCGCCGCAGGGACTCCTCCCCGGCCTTGCGCTGGGTGATGTCGCGCCCGATGCCCAGAACCCCGACCAGGTTGCCGGCCAGGTCGAACATGGGGGTCTTCACCGTTTCCAGCAGGGCCTTGCGGCCGTCGCTGGCGTAGGTGACCTCTTCCTCGTTGGCCCGGGGCCCCCCGTGGGCGGCGGCTTCGAGATCCTTGCCGCGGAAGAAGTCCGCCAGTTCCTTGGGCACGAAGTCGTAATCCGTGCGACCGACAATATCGGCCTCGGCGGCACCGAAAAAGCGCTCGAATTCGTGGTTACACGCCAGATAGACTCCGTCCGCATCCTTGAGCCAAACCAGATCGGGCAGGGTATTGACCAGGGTGCGCAGGAGGCGCCGCTCCCGTTCCAGTTCGACGGTGCGTCGCCGCACTTCACGGCGCGACAGCCCGATCCAGACCACCATCAGGGCCCCGACCCCCCCCGCCGCCAGCAAGCCCCAGAGCAGGGATTTCTCCAGGGGTTCGAGATCGACCGGCGCCTCCAGCCATTTCTGCTCCAGGCCCCGGATTTCGTCCGCCGAAATGCGCGAAAAGCCGTTTTCCACCAGGGCCAGGGCCGGTTGATCCCCTGGCCGCACGGCACGGTGCAACTGCCCGGTAAACAATGAGAAGGCCGCCCGGAACTGGCGGTGGGCTCTGGCCCGGTAAAGGAGATACTCCGCCGGCGGCCCATCCATGCAGAAAACCTTGACCTCGCCAGCCGCCGCGGCCGCCACCAACTGCTGGTAGCTGGGAAAGGCCGCTTGACCCTCGGCACCCGTGGCTTTCAGACGTTCGACGCAGGCATCCCCTTCCTTGACCCCAACCACGAAGCCCCGCAGGGACTTGGCATCGACGATGCCACCGATACTGCGATGAACGTAGACGTTGACCGCGATGGCCGCGTAGGGTGGCGAGAAATCGTAACGGCCCTCGCGCTCCGGTGTGCGGAAAATGGTGTCGATGACACGAGCCCTGCCGGCGGCGAACTCCTTTTGCGCCGTCGCCCAATCGGCCCCCGCCAACTCGACCTTGTTGCCGGTGCGGGTCTCCCACAGGCGCCAGAGATCGGCGAGATAGCCCTGCAAGGCGCCATTTTCGTCGCGGAACAGGTAGGGCGGGTAATTGTCGTCGGCGATGACCGTCAGCGGTGGCTTGGCGGACTCGTCCGCACACAAGGGCGCCGCGCCGCCCAATACC
>SSTB01000314.1 GCA_009469665.1 Azonexaceae bacterium
CGTGGTCGTCAGCCTGCACGACGTGACCCAGCGGGTGCAGACCGAACTGGCCCTGCGGGAGAGCGAGCTGAAGGCCCGCGCCATGCTCAACACGCCTTTCCTCAATCTCGGGCTCCTGGACGCCTCGGGCCGCATCGTCGTCATCAACGACACGGCCCTGAGCGCCGCACGCACTCGCCTGGAGGATCTGGCGGGGAGGCCGTTCTGGGAGGGCCCCTGGTACGACCATGACGAAGCCATGCGCCTCCGCGTCCGGCAGGGAGTCGAGACCGCCGCTTCTGGCCAGGCGGACCGCTTCGAGATCACCTCTTCCCTGCGCTCCGGCGAGGTGCGCTTCAAGGACTTCATCGTCCAGCCCGTCCAGGACGGCAACGGCCGTATCGTCTGGATCACCGTCCAATCCACCGACATTACCGAGCGGGTCCTGGCCCGGAAGAGCCTCGAAGCGCAGCAGGAAAAGCTGGAGAGCATGGTCGCCGAGCGCACCGCAGAACTCACCCAGTCCGAGGAACAATTCCGCGGCCTGGTCGAACAGCCCTTGGTGAGCATCTACATTCTCTGCGAGGGGCGCTTCGCCTACGTCAATCCGGCCTTTGCCACCCTGTTCGGCTACGACGATCCCGAGGCGATGATCGGCAGGCTCGCCATCATTGACCTTGTCGCCCCCGAAGAGCGCGAGCACGTCCTCAACCGCGTCCAGGCGCGTATCGACAAGCGGGAGCGTATTGCCCAGTACAGCTTCACCGCCCTGCGCAGGGACGGCAGCCGTTTCGAGATCGAGGTGCAGGGCCGCGCCTTCGATTACCAGGGCAAGCCTGCCGTCATCGGCGTGGCCACCGACATCACCGAGCGCCGGCGCCTGGAGATGGCACGGGAGGCGGCCCTGGCCGAGGCCCGCCGTCTGGCTGCCGCGCGCAGCGAGTTCCTGGCCAACATGAGCCATGAAATCCGCACCCCCTTGAACGCTGTCCTGGGTCTGGCCCAGGTGGGCCTGCGCGACAGCCGCGGACGCCAGATCGCGGGCAGTTTCCGCCGCATCCTCGATTCCGGCCAGACCCTGCTGACCGTGGTCAATGACATCCTCGACTACAGCAAGATCGAAGCGGGCAAGCTCAAGCTGGAGAGCGCCCCCTTCGACCTGGGTCAGGTCATCGACCGGGCCACCGCCATCGTCGCTCCCCTGGCCTACGGCAAGGGCCTGGAACTGGAAGTCTTCGAGGCCCCCGATCTGGCGCCACGCTACGTGGGCGACAGCGTGCGGCTCACCCAGGTGCTGCTCAATCTGCTCTCCAATGCCGTCAAGTTCACCCCCAGCGGCCGCATCACCCTGGCTGCCAGCGCCCGCGATGGGGAACTCCTCCTTTCCGTCACCGACACCGGGATCGGCATCCCCTCGGCCGAAATCGGCCGCCTTTTCCAGCCCTTCGAGCAGGCCGACGGTTCGACCACCCGCCGCTTCGGGGGAACCGGCCTGGGCTTGTCGATCGTGCACAGCCTGGTTCACCTCATGGGCGGCGACATCCACGTACTCAGCGACACGGGCCAGGGCAGCCGCTTCGAAGTCGTCCTGCCTCTCTCCGCGGATGGCGAAGCCCCTCAAGCCGCACCCCTGCAGGTCGTCCTGGTGGGATTCGCGCCGGATTCGGCCATTGTCGCGGCTCTGGCAGCCCGCGGCCACGGAGTGAAGGCTGCCGCCGCGGCCGAGGCCTTCGATTGCGGGGCCGATCTGGTGCTTCTGGACGCCGCCCTGGCCAGCGACCCAGCCGTGGCCACCCTGTTGCTCGATGCCCTTGCAACAGGCGACCGGACCGTCGTCGTCGCGACCACGCCGGGGGGGAAGGAACTCCCCGCGGTCTTGCGCGACCGTTGCGCGGTAGTCGAGCGCCCGCTGCGTCCGGCCAAGATTCTCGCCGCCCTGGAGGCCGGCGGGGCCGATCACGCGCTGGAGGCCGCCCAGGCCCGGCTGCCGGGCGTTGCCATCCTGGCAGCGGAAGACAACGAGGTGAATCGTCTGGTCCTGGAGGAAATGCTGATCGCCGAAGGCGCCCTGCTGACCCTGGCCGAGGACGGCTTGGCGGCCCTGGAGATCGTCGAGCGCGAAGGTGCGGGGGCCTTCCAGGTCGTCCTCACCGATATCCAGATGCCCCGTCTCGACGGCTACGGGCTCGCCCAGCGCCTGCGGCAAATCGCCCCTGAGCTTCCGGTGGTGGGGCTCACCGCCCACGCCATGCCGGAAGAAAGAGAGCGCTGTCTCGCCGCAGGAATGGTCGAACACCTCACCAAACCCGTAGACCTGGAACTGCTGGTAAGCACCTTGCAGCTTCTGGCAGGGAGAAGCACCGCAGCGCCTGAAGATGCCCGCGCCTTGCCGACAGGGGGCGCGCACCGCTCCCCGGCCATGGGTATCCCGGATCGGGCCGTCGGCGCCGCCTCCATCGACTGGGCGGGCCTGGAAAACCGTTTCCGCGGCAAGGCCGACTTCATCCGCCGCTTGTTGCACAAATTTGAAAGCAGCTACCACAGCGCCGGCGCAGAATTGCGCCGCGTGGCGAAGGCCGGGGACTACGAAGCCCTTTCCTTCCAGGCCCACACCCTCAAGGGGGTCTTCGGCAACCTCGTATTCACCGAAGCCGTGGCGCACGCGGCCCGCACCGACCAGCTCGCCCGGCAGCGCGATCCGGCCGCGCTCGTCGAAGCGCTGGCCCTGGCTGAGCGAACCGAAGCACTGCTGGAGCAGGTGCGCCAACAACTGCAAAAGCAGGCCGCTGGCGCGTAGGCATCAGCCAGACGATTCTGCGTGGAAGCCGAGGCGCGCCACGGGGCGAGCCCAAGACGATCCGCACGATCCGCAAGTTCCGAGCCCATGAAGCAGACGTCGAGGCGGGGCGGAATTTTGGCACCTCAGCGGGTGCCGGGTTCAAACCCCCGGCCGCGGGGCAGAACCGGAGCGACACGCCCCTCGCCCACGAAGCGGAGGGGTTCGGAGGGCGGAAGAACCCTCCGGCAAACGCCGTCAGAAAGGGATGTCGTCGCCCAGGTCATCGAATGAAGGCTTGGGCTTGTCCTTGCGCGGGGCCGGGGCGTAGTCGCCGCCACTGTCGCCCCCCGCGTCCGGCATGGGGGCGCCCATGCCCTGGCGGCTGCCGAGCATCTTCATCTCGTCGGCACGAATCTCGGTGGTATAGCGCTCCTGGCCTTCCTTGTCGGTCCATTTGCGGGTCCGGATGCTGCCCTCGACGTACACCTGGGATCCCTTTTTCAAATATTGCCCGGCAATCTCGGCCAGCTTGCCGAAGAAGGAGATGCGA
>SSTB01000315.1 GCA_009469665.1 Azonexaceae bacterium
ACACGCCGACATCGCCGACACCGCCGAACAGGTTCTTGCCGTCCTCCTAGATAGATCTGAGGACGCGCATGCCCGAACCGTTGTCGCTCACGATGGTCTTGGGCATGATGGAGGCGGTCTTGCCGTACTGGTGGGCAACGTTGTGCACCACGTACTTAAGGATCTGGGTCCAGTCGGCGCGCTTGGTCAAGGTGCTGAACACGGTACCGATTTCGCACTGGCCGGCGTTGGCCACTTCGTGGTGATGCACTTCGACGGGCACGCCCAGCGCTTCCAGGGTCAGCACCATGGCAGAGCGGATGTCGTGCAGGCTGTCGACCGGGGGAACCGGGAAGTAGCCGCCCTTGACGGAGGGACGGTGGCCGGAGGCCCCCATGCCTTCGTTCTTCTCACCGGAAGCCCAGGCCGCTTCGGCGGAGTGGATCTTCAGAGAGCAGCCGGACATGTCGACAGACCATTCGACGCCGTCGAAGATGAAGAATTCGGGTTCCGGGCCGAAGTAGGCGGTGTCGCCCAGGCCGGAGGACTTGAGGTAGGCTTCGGCGCGCTTGGCGATGGAGCGGGGGTCGCGGTCGTAGCCGCGGCCATCGGTGGGATCAACCACGTCGCAGGTGATGACCACGGTGGTTTCGTCGAAGAAGGGATCGACGTAGGCAGTGTCGGCGTCCGGCATGAGCAGCATGTCGGAAGCCTGGATGCCCTTCCAGCCGGCGATGGAGGAGCCGTCGAAGGCATGGCCGTTTTCGAACTTGTCTTCGCTGAAGGCGGAGACCGGCACGGTGACGTGCTGTTCCTTGCCACGGGTATCGGTAAAACGGAAATCGACGAACTTGGCGTCGTTTTCCTTGACCATCTTCATCACGTCTTGCGGGGTTGCCATGGGGGTCAGTCTCCTAACTAAACAAGATACCGGCGATACCGGCGACAATCGAATGCGAAAGCGGAGCGTTTTTAGCAGGAAACATGCCACGCATCCTGACGAAAGCTTTGCATTCTGCCACAAAGAGATGGCGAACGTGCCCCCCGGAGTGCAGCACCATTGCGGTGCAAGCAGCGTAATTGCGCACCAGTTTGGTGCCATTTGCGACCGGGTAGGGCAGCGGGTCCGGGCAGGGACGTAGGTCGTCGTAACGGCCGCAACGTCCAGGGGAGCAGCGACTGTTTTATACTGCAAGCTCATTCCAATCGGCGAATCCTATGGGAAAACTGACCGAAACCCTTGCCCTGGCCCAGGAGCGCGCCCAGGCCCTCAGGCTTCCCTACGCCGGCGCCCTGACGCCTCAGGAGGCCGCCACCGTCCTCGAATCCGCTCCCGGTGCCCGCCTCGTCGATGTGCGCACCCGCGCTGAACTCGACTGGGTCGGCCGCATTCCCGGCGCGGTCGAGGTGGAATGGAACCTCTATCCCGGCGGCGCCCGCAATGAACATTTCCTGGCCCAACTGACCCGCGCGGTCGACGCCCAGGCCCCGGTGCTCTTCATCTGCCGCAGCGGTGCCCGCTCCGACGCGGCGGCCCGAGCTGCCGCAACGGCGGGCTTCGCCAGCGCCTACAACGTCCTCGAGGGCTTCGAAGGCGACAAAGATGCCGCCGGCCACCGCAGCACCGTAGGCGGCTGGCGCCACGCTGGCCTGCCATGGATTCAATCCTGAGGCATTGAAAGAGGAAAGCCCCTCACCCCTCACCCCTCACCCCTCACCCCTCACCCCTCCCCCCTCACCCCTCACCCCTGCCTCACCCTATGCTTCCCTTCGACCGCTACAACGATCTCTCCGATTCCGAATGCCAGGAGCGCATCCGCGCTGCCCGGGCACAGCTGGGCAAGAAGGCCGTCCTGCTCTGCCACCATTACCAGCGGGCCGACGTCTATCAGCACGCCGACCTGACCGGGGATTCCCTCAAGCTCTCGCGTCTGGCGGCCGAGGCGGATTCGGAATTCATCGTGTTCTGCGGCGTGCACTTCATGGCCGAGGTGGCGGACATCATGTCGCGGCCGGCGCAGACGGCCATCCTGCCCGACCTGGCCGCTGGGTGTTCCATGGCCGACATGGCCAACCTGGCCAAAGTGGAACGCTGCTGGCGGGAACTGGGCGAAGTTCTCGACGTGGAAGCCGAATTCACCCCTGTCACCTATATCAATTCCGCCGCCGACCTGAAGGCCTTCTGCGGTCGCCACGGCGGCATCGTGTGCACCTCGTCCAACGCCGGCACCATTGCCCGCTGGGCCTTCGAGCGCCGCCCGCGCATCCTCTTCTTCCCCGACCAGCACCTGGGGCGCTGGACCGGCCACCAACTGGGACTGCCCCTGGAGGCCATGGAAGTCTGGGATCCCGACCAGGAACTCGGCGGACTTACGCCGGAGCGCATCCGGAAAGCCAGGATCCTGCTCTGGAAGGGACACTGCTCGGTGCACCAGATGTTCCGCAAGAGCCATATCGACGCCTTTCGCGCCAAATACCCGGAGGGGAAGGTGATCGCCCACCCGGAGTGTGCCTTCGAAGTCTGCGCCGCTTCCGACCACGTCGGGTCCACCGAAGCCATCGTGCGCACGGTGAAGGACTCCCCCGCGGGGACCCGATGGCTGGTGGGCACCGAATTGAACCTGGTGGACCGACTGGCGCGGGAAATGCAGGCCGAGAACAAGATGGTCCAGTTCATGGCCACCACCATCTGCATGTGTTCGACCATGCAGCGCATTGACCCCCAGCATTTGGCCTGGACCCTGGAAAATCTGGCCGCCGGAGAAGTGGTCAATCCCATCCGCGTGCCGCCCCACGAGGCCGAACCTGCCAAGGTAGCGCTGGACCGCATGCTGGCGGTGTCCTGATCCCCCATGGGACAGACTGCCCTCCACGTCACCACCTATAACATCCACAAGGGTTTCTCCCAGTTCAACCGGCGCATGATGGTCCATGAGTTGCGGGACCGCCTGCGCCACCTGGGGCCGGACATCGTCTTCCTGCAGGAGGTCCAGGGTCTGCACCTGGGCCACGCCGAGAACCACGCCGACTGGCCCGACGCCCCCCAGCACGAGTTTCTCGCCGCCGACGAGTGGCAGGCGTCGGCCTACGGCCGCAACATGGTCTATGACCACGGCCACCACGGCAATGCCATCCTGGCTCGCTTTCCCATCCTGGACAGCCACAATCAGGACGTCACCCACCTGCAGTTCGAGCGCCGGGGCCTCCTGCACTGCCGCATCGCCGTCGCCCGGGGCCTCACCGTGCATTGCGTCTGTGTCCATCTTTCCCTCTTCGGGCGCTCGCGCAAAAAGCAGATGGAATCCCTGGCCGGTTACCTCGACGCCCTGGCACGGCCCGAAGAGCCCCTCATCATCGCCGGCGACTTCAACGACTGGCGCAATCGGGCCGACGACCACCTGGCCCAACGCCTGGGCCTGACCGAAGTCTTCGGCGGCATCGCCGGGCGGCCGGTGAAGAGTTTTCCTGCTGCCCTGCCCGTCTTTCGCCTCGACCGAATCTATGTGCGCGGCTTTCACGTCGAACGCACCGAAGTGCATCACGGCCGTCCCTGGTCGATGATTTCCGACCACGCCGCGCTCTCCGCCCACCTGGTCAGGGACGGGGATTAGCCGAGCAAGGCCCCGTGGTCAGCCAAGCGGACTACCGCGCCGGCAACCGGCTCACCCTCCTGGAGTCGGGGCGCGAATATTTTCCCGCCCTGCTGGCGGAAATCACCGCCGCCCGGCGGGAGATTTTTCTGGAAAGCTACATCTTCGCGGCCGACCCAGCGGGCGAAGCCATCGCTGCCGCCCTGATCGAAGCGGCGGCGCGGGGGGTGCGGGTGCAGGTGCTGGTCGATGGCTTCGGCGGGCGCAATTTTCGCCGGGATTTTTTGCCCCGCCTCGCTGCCGCCGGCGTCTACGCCCTGCTCTATCGGCCGGAACTCACCCGCTTCAACTTCCGCCGTCACCGCCTGCGGCGCCTGCACCGCAAGCTTGCGGTCATCGACGCCCGGGTGGCCTTCGTCGGCGGCATCAATGTCGTGGACGACGACAACGCGCCGCCCGCCATGCGTCCCCGCTACGACTACGCCGTCCGCCTGGAAGGGCCGGTGGTGGCCCAGGTTCATGCCGCCGTGGCGCGCATGTGGGAGATCGTCGTGTGGGCCAGTTTCAAACGGCGCTACCGCATCCGCAGCCTGACACCGCCCGAGTGCCCCGAGACGGAAGGCCAGATCGCCGCCTTTCTGCGCCGTGACAGCTTCCGGCACCGCAATGACATCCTCAACGCCTACCTCGCCGCCATCGCCTCGGCCCGCACCGAAGTGCTCATCGCCAACGCCTACTTTCTGCCTGGCTTCCGCTTCCGCCATGCCCTGCGGGCCGCCGCCCGGCGGGGCGTGGCGGTGACCATCCTGCTGCAGGGCGTCAGCGACCATCCCCTGCTGCAATACGCCTCCCGCACCTTGTACGCCAGCCTGCTGGCCGACGGCATCCGCATCTTCGAGTACCGCCGCAGCTTCCTCCACGCCAAGGTGGCGGTGGTCGATGGGCGCTGGGCCACCGTGGGGTCGTCGAACATCGACCCCTTCAGCCTCTTTCTGGCCAAGGAAGGCAACCTCGCGGTGCGCGACCGGGATTTCGCCCTAGAACTGCGCGGCCGCCTCGATGCGGCCATGGCCTCCGGAGCGGTGGAAATTCTCCCCGGCGACCTTGCTCGCCTGCCCTGGCACTCGCGCCTGCTGCGCTGGATCAGCTACGGCGCGGTGCGCGCCCTGGTGGGTCTGGCCGGCTTCGGCCCCCGGCTCTAGTACTGCGTTCCGTCAATAAGCTTACAAATGAAATCGATGCATTCTCGTGTCAGGCAAGGCGCAAACAGCAGTCATAGTCGAAGCCATGACGAGGATTTGCAACGCCGCATGGCGCGAGAAGGCGCGATTTCATGTACGCGGTTTGGCGGACCGCAGTAATAGTAGTCAGTCACACAGGTTTGCGTGGATGCCGAGGCGCGCCTCCGCGCCCCGGTCGCGCGAAGCGAAGCGCAGCCACAGCCGAAGCTATGGCGAGGATGAGCGACAAAGCGAACGGGGATGCGGGGCGGGCCGAACATAGCGGAACCCGTGTGACTGGCTACAAGCGGCGGGACGATTCCCGCCTCAAACCCTGATCGACCTCTGGCGCGGCACCGCGGCGAAGGACCAGTGCTCCCGGGCCCAGACCCACACCTCGGCCACCGGGGCATGCGCCAGCGCCTCCGGTGGCCGCTGCCCCAGGAAATCCAGAGCCCGGCACAGCTGGGCCGAGGCATCGGCGCGATCCAGGGGCCGGGCGCGGGTCTGCTTGGAAAGCTTCTCGCCGGCCCCGTTCACCGCTACAGGCAGGTGGGCGTAAACCGGTGCCGGCAACCCCAGGCAAGCTTGCAACCAGAGCTGGCGCGGCGTCGATTCGATCAGATCGGCCCCCCGTACGACGTGGGTGATGCCCTGGGCAGCATCATCCACCACCACCGCCAACTGATAGGCGTAACAGCCATCGGCCCGCAGCAGGACGAAGTCCCCCACGTCGGACGCTAGGCGGTGCGCCACTCGGCCTTGCAGGCGGTCTTCTAAGGCCGTTTCCCGATCGTCGGTGAGCAGGCGCCAAGCCCTTGGCGCGCGCCCGGACGGCAGACCGCCCCGGCAGGTGCCCGGGTAGACGAGCCCCCCGTCCACTGCTTCGCCCAGAGTGGAATCGGCGATTTCCCGGCGGGAACAGGCACAGCCGTAGGCCATCCCCGAACGGCGCAGGCTTTGCAGGGCTTCACCGTAGGCCTCCGACCGCTCGCTCTGGTACAGGACAGGCCCGTCCCAAGCGAAGCCAAAAGCCTCCAGGGTGCGCAGAATATCGTCGGCGGCACCGGGAACAGTCCGTGGCCGATCCACATCCTCCATCCGCACTTCCCAGGTTCCCCCCTGGGTCCAGGCATCCAGGGCGCTGCCCACCGCCGCCACCAGGGAGCCGAAATGCAGCGGCCCACTGGGCGAAGGCGCGAAGCGGCCGCGGTAGGGAGGGAAGCGGGCTGGCGAAGGCACGGGAAAAATCACCTCAGATCGAGTTTGCGGTGAATGGGGCGAGACTGAGCCTGGCGAGGGAAGAGCCATTCATTCGGGCACGACTTGCGACTCAGAGTCTGTGAATTTTTCAGGCGCGCCCGAGCGGCGTGCCCAGGTGTGCACGATCAAGGCGCAAAGCACAGCCATAGCTCTGGCTCTGGCGAGCCTTTGCAACGCCGAGCGGGCGCAGTTGGGCATGGTGAGCAGGGGTGACTGAAATTCCACAGGCTCTCGGTGCTCCAAGCTCCGGGCCGCCCTGCCCTGAAGAGCACTAGGTACCTGGCGGCTCCAACCCGGCTTCGGGTTGCATCCCCGGCCTGTGGCCGGGGCCCCTGCACCGTCGTCCGCCGGGTTACTCAAACTCCACGATCACCTGATCCACCGTCAGACTTTCGCCGGGGGTGGCAGTGATTTTTTTGACTTTGCAGTCCTGGTCGGCTTTGAGGATGTTTTCCATCTTCATGGCTTCGATGACCGCGAGTTTTTCGCCGGCCTTGACTTCCTGTCCAGCCTTGACGGCGATTTCGCGCAGGAGGCCGGGCATGGGGGAAAGGAGGAATTTCGAGAGGTCGGGGGCGGCTTTTTCCGGCATGAGGGCGAGGAGTTCCGCGGCACGGGCGCTCATGACCATGAAGTCGGCGCGGGTGCCCCAATGGAAAAGACTGTAGCGGGTCTTGTTGCGTTCGACCTGGAGAGTGAATTCCTCGCCATTGCAGGAACCGCGAAAGAGGGACTGCCCCAGTTGCCAGTCTGAAAGGATTTCGTATTCGCGCCCCTGGTATTCGATGTGGTACCCGCCACAGATCGGGCGGGCAACGACGGCGTGGCTCTCCTTGCCGCGGGGGCCGAGGCGCACGACCATCCAGTGGTCGCCGACGATGCGCTCGTGGCCTTCCAACTGGCCGGAGACCGAGGCGCCGCGATCGGTGTAGGCCCGGTAGACATAGGCGGCGACGGAAACCAGCAGGGCCGGATCGTCGTGGGGCACCATGGAGGCGTCGAAACCCTTGGGGTACTCCTTGGCGATGAAGCCGGTGTCGAAGATGCCCGACTGGAAGCGCGGATGTTGCATCAGCGCAGCCTGGAAGGGAATGTTGGACGAGATGCCGCGGATGACGAAGGCGTTGAGGGCGTCGCGCATGCGAGCGATGGCCTGCTCTCGGGTGGCGCCGTGGACGATGAGCTTGGCGATCATCGAGTCGTAGTACATGGAGATTTCGCCGCCGTCGTACACACCGGTGTCGACGCGTACCTGGCCAGGGATTTCCGCCGGCGGGGCGAACTTGACCAGGCGGCCGGTGGAAGGCAGAAAGCCCCGGAACGGATCTTCGGCGTTGATGCGGCATTCCATGGCCCAGCCGTCGATGCCGACATCCGCCTGGGCGAGGGGCAGTTTTTCGCCGTACGCCACGCGGATCATCTGCTCGACCAGATCGAGGCCGGTGATGAGTTCGGTGACCGGATGCTCGACCTGCAGACGGGTGTTCATCTCCAGGAAGTAGAACTCCTTGGTGGCGCCGGAGACGACAAATTCGACGGTACCGGCGGATTCGTAATTCACGGCCCGGGCCAGAGCAACGGCCTGCTCGCCCATGGCCTTGCGCATTTCGGCATCGACGAAGGGGGACGGCGCTTCTTCGATGACCTTCTGGTGGCGGCGCTGGATGGAGCAGTCGCGCTCGTTGAGGTAAACGTAGTTGCCGTGGGAGTCGCCCATCACTTGGATTTCGATGTGGCGCGGTTCCAGGACGTATTTTTCGATGAAGACGCGGTCGTCGCCGAAGGAATTGCGGGCTTCATTGACGCAGGAGGTAAAACCCTCGTGGGCCTCCGCATCGCTGTACGCCACCCGCAGGCCTTTGCCTCCACCGCCGGCGGAGGCCTTGATCATGACCGGGTAGCCGATTTTGCGGGCGATTTCCACCGCCTGATCCGGGCCGGCAATGGCGTCGTTGTAGCCGGGAATGGTGTTGACCTGGGCGGCGATGGCGAGCTTCTTGGATTCGATCTTGTCGCCCATTTTGGCCACCGAGTAATGCTTGGGACCGATGAATTTGATGCCTTCTTCCTCCAGGCGACGGGAGAATTCGGCATTTTCCGAGAGAAAGCCGTAGCCAGGGTGCACCGCCTGGGCGCCGGTCTGCTTGCAGGCGGCGATGATCCTGTCCATGACCAGATAGGACGCTTTCGAGGCGGCTGGGCCGATGCACACGGCTTCGTCGGCCAGGTCCACGTGCAGGGCGTCCTTGTCGGCTTCGGAGTAGACGGCTACGGTCCTGATGCCCATGCGGCGGGCGGTCTTGATGACGCGGCAGGCGATTTCGCCCCGGTTCGCGATCAGAATTTTTGTGAACATTTGTGTTCCCTTCGGGTGGGGACGAGAGAGGGGAGAAGGGGAAAGGGTGGAACCATCGACCTCTCCGCCGCCTTGTCTACTCTCGTCACCGGTTTCCTGACATGATCTCTCAAGCCGGGGTGGTCGAAGCCGGGATGGAGTTGCCCCTGTCCCCCGTCTTCCCTCCCCTTACTCTCAAAGCGGAATATTGCCGTGCTTGCGCCAGGGGTTTTCCAGCTTCTTGTCGCGCAGCATGGCCAGGGAGCGGGCAATGCGCTTCCTGGTGGCGTGGGGCATGATGACGTCGTCGATGAAGCCGCGGGCACCGGCCACGAAGGGATTGGCAAACTTGGCCTTGTATTCCGCTTCGCGCTCGGCGAGCTTCTCGGGATCGTTCTTTTCCTCGCGGAAGATGATTTCCACCGCGCCCTTGGGCCCCATGACGGCAATTTCCGCCGAGGGCCAGGCGAGGTTCACGTCGCCACGCAGATGCTTGGAACTCATCACGTCGTAGGCGCCGCCGTAGGCCTTGCGGGTGATGATGGTCACCTTGGGTACGGTGCATTCGGCGTAAGCATAGAGCAGCTTGGCCCCGTGTTTGATGATGCCTCCATATTCCTGCGCGGTGCCGGGCATGAAGCCGGGTACGTCCACGAAGGTGACGACGGGGATGTTGAAGGCGTCGCAAAAGCGCACGAAGCGTGCGGCCTTGATGGAGGACTTGATGTCGAGGCAACCGGCCAGCACCAGGGGCTGGTTGGCGACGACGCCCACCGGGTGGCCGCTGATGCGCATGAAGCCGATGATGATGTTGCGGGCGTAGTCGGGCTGCAGCTCGAAGAAATCGCCGTCGTCGGCGACCTTCACGATGAGCTCGCTCATGTCGTAGGCGGCGTTGGGATTGTCGGGCACCAGGGTGTCGAGAGAGTAATCCATGCGCCCCGCCGGATCGTTGGTGGGCATGACCGGGGGCTTCTCGCGATTGCTGGCCGGCAGGAAATTGATGAAGCGGCGCAGCATGGCCAGGGCCTCGACGTCGTTCTCGAAGGCCAGGTCGGCCACGCCCGATCTGGTGGTATGGGTGACGGCGCCCCCTAGTTCCTCGGCCGTGACTTCCTCGTGGGTGACGGTCTTCACCACCTCCGGCCCGGTGACGAACATGTAGGAGCTGTCCTTGACCATGAAGATGAAGTCGGTCATCGACGGGCTATAGACGGCGCCGCCCGCACAGGGGCCCATGACCATGGAAATCTGCGGGATGACCCCGGAGGCCATGGCGTTGCGCTGGAACACTTCGGCGTAGCCCCCCAGGGAGGCGACGCCCTCCTGGATGCGGGCGCCCCCGGAATCGTTGATGCCGATCAGCGGCGCCCCCACCCTGATGGCGTGGTCCATGACCTTGCAGATTTTTTCCGCATGGGTCTCGGAAAGGGAGCCGCCGAAAACGGTGAAGTCCTGGGCGAAGACGAAGACCAGACGGCCGTTGATGGTCCCATAGCCGACCACCACGCCATCCCCCGGCGGCTTTTCCGCCTGGTCCATACCGAAATCCACGCAGCGGTGTTCCTTGAAAAAATCCCACTCCTCGAAGCTTTGCGGGTCGAGGAGCAGTTCGATTCTCTCCCGGGCTGTGAGCTTGCCCTTCTTGTGCTGGCTGTCGATGCGCTGCTGGCCGCCGCCGAGGCGGGCCATGCTGCGCTTTTCGTCCAGCTGGCGAATGATGTCGTGCATGAAAATCTCCGAGTGTTCGGTCACTGTTATTTGTCCCGCAGGCGGCCAAGCAAGGCCCGGGCTGCGGCGGTTGGGGTCGTGCGACCGTCTTCGACGGCTTGGATCAGTTCCGGCAACGTTTCACGAACCCTCGGATGGTAGCGGAAATATTGCCGCAATCCGGAATCGATCAACTGGTCCATCCAGGCGCGGGCCTGGCGCTGCCTTTTGGCGGCAAGTTCGCCTCCCGGGGTGAGTACCGTCCGATAGTCCTCGACGGCTTGCCAGAATTCGGCCAGGCCCTCCCGCCTGAGCGCGCTGGCGGCCAGGACCGGGGGATGCCAGAGCGGCGAAGCCGGGCGCAGCCAGTGCAGGGCGTTCTTCCACTGGGCTCGGGCCACCGCCGTCGCCCTGGGGTCGATATCGGCCTTATTGATGACCACCAGATCGGCGATTTCGACGATGCCTTTCTTGATGGCCTGCAAGTCGTCGCCCGCGTGGGGCAACTGCAAAAGGCAGAAGATATCGACCATGCCGGCCACCGTGGTTTCCGACTGCCCCACCCCCACGGTCTCGACGATGATGACGTCGAAACCGGCCGCCTCGCAAAGCAGCATGGCTTCCCGCGTTTTTTCGGCGACGCCGCCGAGGGAACCGGCGGAGGGGCTGGGCCGGATGAAGGCCTCCTCCCGCTGGCAGAGGGTTTCCATACGCGTCTTGTCGCCCAGGATCGACCCGCCGGAAACGGTGGAGGACGGGTCCACCGCCAGCACCGCCAGCCGGTGCCCCCGATCGATGAGCCAGTTGCCCAGGGATTCGATGAAGGTGGACTTGCCCACCCCCGGCACCCCCGAAATCCCCACCCGGATGGCGCGGCCGGTATGGGGCAGGAGCGCGTTCAGCATCGCTTGCGCCCGGAGCTGGTGGTCCCCCCGGGTCGATTCAACCAGGGTGATGGCCTTGGCCAGGGCACGCCGCTCCCCCGCCAGTACACCGTCGATGAGTATCTGATCGGCGGAAGGCAAGCCGATTCCCGGCGCCTCGGAAGCACTCATGGATGCCTTCAGGAGCGGGCCTTGCGGATTTCTTCCAGAACGCGTCTGGCCGAATCCTCGATGCGGGTGCCGGGGCCGAAGATGGCCTTGGCGCCAGCGGCGTACAGAGCGTCGTAATCCTGGGCCGGAATGACCCCGCCGGCGAAGACGATGATGTCGTCCGCTCCCTGGGCCTTCAAGGCCTGAATGATTTGGGGCACCAGGGTCTTGTGCCCGGCGGCCAGGGACGAGCAGCCGATGGCATGCACGTCGTTCTCGACGGCCTGGCGGGCGGCTTCTTCCGGGGTCTGGAAGAGCGGCCCCATGTCGATGTCGAAGCCCAGGTCCGCGTAGGCCGTGGCAACCACCTTGGCACCCCGATCATGGCCGTCCTGGCCCAGCTTGGCGATCATGATGCGCGGGCGACGACCTTCCTCCTCGGCAAACTGTGCGACATCGGCCTTGATTTGCTCCCAGCTTTCCTGACCTTCCACGACGCCTCCGTAAACACCCGAAATGGTCTGATTGTTGGCGCGGTAGCGGCCGAAGATCTTTTCCAGCGCATCGGAAACCTCGCCCACGGTCGCCCGCAGGCGGATGGCCTTGACGGTCAGGTCGAGGAGATTGCCGGCACCGGTTTCGGCACACTGGGTCAGCGCAGCGAGAGCGGCGGTGACGGCGTCCGTGTCGCGGCTGGCGCGAATTTGCTTGAGGCGGGCCACCTGGGCCTCGCGCACCACGTGATTGTCGATGTCCAGAATGTCGATGGCGTCTTCCTTGGCCAGCTTGTACTTATTGACGCCGACGATGACGTCCTTGCCGGAGTCGATGCGCGCCTGCTTGTCGGCGGCGCAGGTTTCCACCTGCATCTTGGCCCAGCCCGATTCGACCGCCTTGGTCATGCCGCCCATGGCTTCGATGTCCTGGATGATGGCCCAGGCCTTGTCGGCCATGTCCTGAGTCAGCTTCTCCATCATGTAGGAGCCAGCCCAGGGGTCGATGACGTTGGTGATGTGGGTTTCTTCCTGGATGATCAGCTGGGTGTTGCGGGCGATGCGGGCGGAGAACTCCGTCGGCAGGGCGATGGCTTCGTCCAGGGCGTTGGTGTGCAGGGACTGGGTACCGCCGAAGACCGCGGCCATGGCTTCTATGGTCGTCCGGACGACGTTGTTGTACGGGTCCTGCTCGGTCAGCGACCAGCCCGAGGTCTGGCTATGGGTGCGCAACATCTTCGACTTGGCGTTCTTGGCCTCGAAGCCGGTCATGATGCGGTGCCACAGCAGCCGGGCGGCGCGCATCTTGGCGATTTCCAGGTAGAAATTCATGCCCACCGCCCAGAAAAAGGAGAGGCGGCCGGCGAAGGTATCCACGTCCATGCCGGAAGCGATGCCGGTGCGCACATACTCCATGCCGTCGGCCAGGGTAAAGGCAAGTTCGATGGCCTGGTTCCCGCCGGCTTCCTGAATGTGATAGCCGGAAATGGAGATGGAATTGAACTTCGGCATGTGCTGCGCCGTGTAGGCGAAGATGTCGGCGATGATCTTCATCGACGGCTTGGGCGGATAGATATAGGTGTTGCGCACCATGAACTCTTTGAGGATGTCGTTCTGGATGGTGCCGGACAGTTGGGCCTGCTGTACTCCCTGCTCCTCGGCGGCGACGATGTAGCCGGCCAGAATGGGCAGCACGGCGCCGTTCATGGTCATGGAAACCGAAATCTTGTCCAGCGGAATGCCGTCGAACAGGATCTTCATGTCCTCGACGGAATCGATGGCGACTCCGGCCTTGCCCACATCTCCGACGACCCGGGGATTGTCGGAATCGTAGCCGCGGTGGGTGGCCAGATCGAAGGCGACCGAAATCCCCTGGCCGCCGGCAGCCAGCGCCTTGCGATAGAAAGCGTTGGAGGCTTCGGCGGTGGAGAAGCCGGCGTACTGCCGGATGGTCCAGGGCTTGACCGCGTACATGGTCGGCTGCGGGCCGCGCAGGAAGGGGTCCAGGCCGGGCAGGGTGTCGGTGAAGGGCAGGCCTGCGACATCCCGTTTCGTATAGAGCGCCTTGACCTCGAGGCCTTCGGGAGTGCTCCAGGCGAGCTTGGCCACGTCCCCGCCGGGGGCCTGTTTGGCCGCCAGTTTCTCCCAAGCATCCAAATGGTTCGAATCGTGATACGTCTCGGACATGGCAAGCCTCGCAAGTTCGAATTTGTGTACCATTGATGCAGAATTCAAAATTCTACGCCGGTACAAGAGCAATAAAGTGCAGAGGGTTTATAATACTGCATCCATAATTATGCAATCAAGCCGGGCCTGCCCTTTTAGAGAGTCAACAGGATGACCCATCGCATCGCCCCCACCGCCCTCTACCAGGAAGTCGCCGAACGTTTGCGCCAGCGCATCTTCGCCCACGAGCTGCCACCGGGCACCTGGATAGACGAACAAAAGCTCGCCGAGCAATACGGCATTTCCCGGACCCCGCTCCGGGAAGCCCTCAAGGTGCTGGCCTCCGAAGGACTGGTCACGCTCAAGCCCCGCCGTGGCTGTTACGTCACCGAAATCAGCGCCGATGACCTGGACGACATCTTTCCCCTCATGGCGCTCCTGGAAGGCCGTTGCGCTGCCGAAGCCGTGCGGCGGGCAACCCGGGCGGACGTGGAGGCCCTGGCGGCCATCCACGAAACCCTGGAGGAAAGCGCCCGGGAAGGGCGCATCGAAGCCTTTTTCGAGGCCAATCAACTCTTTCACCGCCGCATCCAGGAGCTGGCCGGCAACCGCTGGACCCTTTCGGTCATCCAGGATCTGCGCAAGGTGCTCAAGCTATCCCGGCTGCACTCCCTGTCCCTGGAAGGGCGTCTGCAACAGTCCCTGGACGAGCACCGGGCCATTCTCGCCGCCATCCGAGCCGGCCAGCCCGCAGCCGCGGAGACCGCCATGCACGACCACCTGCTGTCTGGCCGGGAAGCCCTGGCCAAGATGCAGCACGACACTCACCCCAAGGCGGCATGACCCTGATGTCTTCAGGCTATCCCTGAGGACTCCTCCCATCCTCAAAGCCTGTGAATTTTTCGGGCGCGCCCGAGCAGCGTGCCCAGGTGTGCACGATCAAGGCGCAAAGCACAGCCATAGCCCGGCTATGGACAGCATTGGCAACGCCGAGCCGGCGCAGCGGAGCATGACGAGCGGGGGGGAATGAAATGTTCACAGGCTCTCAGGGCGACGATGGGCGACCGTTTCGGCCCACCTCCGACTCAAACCCCGCTTTGACCAAGAGCAGAGCTACGCGGGCAGCATCCACGGTAGACTCGGGGCTTTCCATTACCCCGGGGAGCTCTGCCGTGAAGGCCGTCATTGCGAGCGACGACGTCGCCGCCGGCATGTTCGTCGTCGAACTCGACCGGCCCTGGCTCGACACGCCCTTCCCCCTGCAAGGCTTCCTGGTCGAAAACGACGAACAGATCGCCACCCTGCGCCGCCTTTGCCGCACCGTAAGCATTGACCGCAGCCGCTCACTGGGCGTGCACCACAGCAGCCGCGACGTGGCTGCCGAATCTCCCAGCCGCGGCCTGCCGGCCCTGGCCTTCCAGGGTGTGGAGGAGGCCCTGGACGACGATTTCGCCGCCATCTGCCGCATGCTGCGCCTGGAGCCCCGCAGCCGGCGCTACGAGCAATTGCCGCTCATACGCGATGTGGACACGCAGAGCCGCCTGGAAGCGGAACTCCTCTATTCCGCCCCCATCGTCGATGACGTCCGGGCCGCCCTGAAGAGCATCCGGGATAGCGTCGATGCCCAAGCCACCCCTGATCTGTCCCAGGTGGGCAGTCTGGTCGGCGAGATGGCCCAGGGGGTGGAGCGCAACCCCGACGCCATGATCTGGCTCTCCCGCCTGAAGAGCGCCGACCAGTATTCCTACGATCACGCCGTAGACGTCTCGGTGCACATGATGGTCTTCGGGCGTTTTCTCGGCCTTCCGGGCAAAACGGTCGAAATGCTCGGTCTGGCGGGCCTCATGCAGGATGTCGGCAAGGTGGATTTGCCCCAGGAAATCCTCAACCGCCCGGGACCGCTGGCGGCAGAGGAAGTCGCACTGATCCAGTCCCACGTGGCAAGCTCCCTGGAAATCCTGGTGAGTCAGCGCGGCTTTCCCGTCGAGGTGCTGGACATCGTCGCCAGCCACCACGAACGCCGCGACGGCAGCGGCTATCCCCGCCGCCTGCGCGGCGAACGCCTGGGCCTCAACGGGGAGCTGGCCGGCGTGGTCGACTGCTACTGCGCCATGATCCGCCAGCGGGCCTACCAACCCGCGGTTTCCAGCCAGCACGCCCTGGAATCCCTGATCCGCCTGCGGGGCTCCCTCTTCCGGGAAGCGGTCATCGACCAGTTCATCCAGTGCATGGGCATCTACCCCATCGGCAGCCTGGTCGAATTGAACAGTGGCGAAATCGCCGTCGTCATCCAGCAGAACCACATCCGCCGCCTGAAGCCGCGGGTGCTCGTCCTCCTGGGACCAGACAAGAGTCCCGAGCGGCGCCCACGCACCCTGGATCTCCTCATGGAGCCCAATATCGGCACCGGGGAAGCCTGCCGCATCGTGCGCGCCCTGCCGGCCGATGCTTACGGCATCGACCCCGCGGAATACTATCTCGGCTGACCGGCCGTGGATCAAATGACCGATCTCCCGCGATGAACACCAGTCCCTTCGCCTCACTCCACAACGATCTGGTCGACCACGTCACCGGCCTGCCCCGTTACGCCTCGGCTCTGGTCGAGATTCCCCATCTGGCGCGCCGCCACGGTGAACGCAGCCTGGGCATCGTCGCCTTTTCCGTAGTGGCTGACGCCACGCTGCTCCGCCTCACGCCCGAAGCGGCACAACTCCTGCGGGCCGACATCACCCGCCGCCTCACCGGCCTGCTGCAAGGCAAGGATCGGCTCTATTCCATGAGCCACTGGGAATGGCTCGCCGTGCTGCCCGATCTGCCTGGCGGCGCCCCGGTGCATCTGGCCATGATGCGTTTGCAGGGCAGCTTCATGGACCCCCTGCCCACCCTGGACGGTCTCCATACTTTCGTCACCCAGTGCGGCGGCGCCCTGTGGCCGGACGATGGCGAGGACGCCCTGCACCTCGTTCAGTCAGCCCGCATTGCGCGACTGGCGGCGGCATCGGAACCCGCGGGCCACGCCCTCTACCGGCCGGAGTTCGAACAAGCCAGCGGCGACCAGCGCGCCCTGCACGCCGAGTTGCGCAACGCCCTTACCGACGGCAGCGGGCTCGCGCTGCACCTTCAGCCGCAGATCGACCTGGCCAGCGGCGCCTGCGTCGGGGCTGAAACCCTGCTGCGCCTCTCTCGCCAGGACGGACTGCACGAAGTCCCTCCCCGCGTCCTGGCCGGCATCGAACGCCTGGGGCTGCGCAAGGTCTTCAACCGCTGGCTGTTGCAGCAGGCCATGCAAACCCAGGAGCGCCTGGCCGGCGCCGGCATCGCCCTCAGCCTGGCCATCAATCTGACCGCCAACGACCTGCTGGATAGCGAACTTCCCGATCTCATGGCTCAGAGCCTCGCCACCTGGGCCATTCCCGCCACCCGCCTGCGCCTGGAACTCACCGAAACATCGATGATCGAGGAGACCGAACCCGTCATCGAAGTGCTGCAGCGCCTGCGCACCCTGGGCGTCGATCTGGCAATCGACGATTTCGGCACCGGCTACGCGGGGATGAGCTACCTGCAGCGCCTGCCCGTCCAGGAAGTAAAGATTGACCAGAGCTTCGTGCGCAACGCGGCGGAGTCCAAGCGGGACCGGGAGATTATCGCGGCCGTCGTTCGCCTCGCCCACCGCCTCAAGATGCGGGTGCTCGCCGAAGGCGTGGAATCGTCCGCGGTCGCCGCGGCGGTCGCCCATCTGGGCTGCGACCTGGCCCAGGGCTTTCACTACGCCGCCGCTCTGCCGCTGGACGACTTCATCCCCTGGTGGCGGCAACACCACGAGCGCTTCCCCCCGCCTCCCCCGAAGCCTGCCCGCCGTCGGCGCCGCAGCCCCCCACGCAAGGGAAAGTAAACGGTCCGTCCCGGCGCAGTCCGTGACACGCTCTCCGCCCCGCCAGGCAAATCAGGCAGGAAGGACTACCGGCTTATCGTCATACCCGCTGCAAGGGCCACTCATACCGCTTCGCGTTCAAATCGAGACGCAAAGCGAGCCGAAGACAGTGCGGCAGCACGGCAAGGCCAAGTCGACAAAGTATTGGTTAGAACGCGAGTCGGAATCAGAGCATTCCCGAGAAATCGGCCGCAATGCCCGCAAAAATCGCCGCGCCCAGGTAATTGTTGTGCAGGAAGGCGCGGAAGCACTTGGCCTTTTCTCGACCGCGGATGAGGGTGAAATGCCAGCCCGCGATGGCCGTCGCAAGCAAGAGGCCGCCGTAAAACGCCTTGCCCATGTGCAGGTTATGGCCGATCCAGCCCAGAATCCCCAGGGCCGCGGCGTAGCAGAGCATGACCGCGGCCACGTCGAAGCGGCCGAACGTGAGCGCCGAAGTGCGGATGCCAATGCGGATGTCGTCGTCCCGATCCACCATCGCGTACTCGGTATCGTAGGCGATGGCCCAGAACACGTTGGCGAGCAGCAGCCACCAGGCCTCCGGCAGCACCTCGCCCAAATGGGCGGCATAGGCCATGGGGATACCGAAGCCGAAGGCCAGCCCCAGATAGGCCTGGGGAAGGGCAAAAAAGCGTTTGGTAAAGGGATAGCTCGCGGCCAGGAAGATGGCCGGCAGGGTCAGCCAGATCACCAGGGGAATGGCCAGCATCCAGACCAGCCCAAAGGCGGCCAGGGAGAGCACGGCAAACAGCGCCAGGGCCTCCCGCGTCGACACCTTGCCGGCCGTGAGGGGCCGGTCACGGGTGCGCTCCACGTGACGGTCGAAATCCCGGTCGGCGTAGTCGTTGATGACGCACCCGGCGGACCGCATCAGCACGGTACCCATCACGAACACCACGACCACGGCCCAGTCGGGTTTACCCAGGGCGGAAAACCACAAGCCCCAGAGAGTCGGCCACAACAGAAGCAGGATGCCGATAGGCTTGTCGAGCCGCATCAGGCGTTCGTACAAATCGAGGCGTTCCTTGAGCGTGGTCCAGTTCATGGGCGGCATTCTACCGGCCATGACCGGCCGTGACGAAGCGGCGCGGCAGGATCAGCCGGCGGCCCCGCGACGTGCTTCCAGGCTGCGCTCGTCCACAGGCAGATTGAGGAGCGCCGCCACGGCGCCCAGGACGATGCAGATCATCCAGACCCCATCGTAGGAACCCGTGGCGTCGAAGAGGCGCCCCCCCAGCCACACCCCCAGAAAGCTGCCGATCTGGTGGCTGAAGAATACCGCCCCCGACAGCATGCCCAGGTAACGAACCCCGAAGATCTGGGCCACGATGGCATTGGTGGCCGGCACCGTAGACAGCCACAGGAGCCCCATGGCCGCAGCGAAGAGATAGACGGTAAGCGGCGAAAGGGGCAGCAAGAGGAAGGCCGCGATGACCACGCTGCGCAGGCTGTAAATTCCCGCCAGCAGGTAGCGTTTGGGGTAACGCGCCCCCAGCGCGCCGACGCCGTAGGTGCCGGCAATATTGAACAGGCCGATGAGTGCCAGGGCAGTCATGCCCACATTGCCGGACAGCCCCCGGTCGAGCAGGTAGGTGGGCAGATGCACTCCAATGAAAACGACTTGAAAACCGCACACGAAGTAGCCGGCAGTGAGCAGGACGAAACTGCGTTCGCCGCAGGCCTGGCGCATGGCCTGAACGGCGGTCTGGCCGACACTACCCGCCGCCGGCGCCAGTCCCCGGGTCAGTCTGCTGCCCAGGGGCAGGATGAGGAAGGCCCCGGCAGCAAAGACCAGCAAGGTGCCGAACCATCCCTGCCCGGCGATCAGCCCGGCGCCCACCGGCACCATGAGGAACTGACCGAAGGAGCCCGCCGCCGCCACGATCCCCATGGCCCAACTGCGCCGTGCCTCGGGCACCACACGCCCTAGGGCGGAAAACACCACGCTGTAGGTGCTGGCGCTCTGAGCCAGCCCGAGCACGATCCCGGCGCTGGCCGCGAGACCGGTGGCGCTGCTCGCCCAAGCCATGCCGACCAGGCCCAAGGCGTAGAGCAGGCCACCGGCCCACAGCACCCGCCTGGCTCCCCAACGGTCGGCCAGCAAACCCGCGAAGGGCTGGGCGGCACCCCAGACCAGGTTTTGCAGGGCCATCGCAAAGGAGAAGACCTCCCGTCCCCACTGATGGTCGGCGCTCATCGGTGCCAGGAAAAGCCCGAAGGTATGGCGGATGCCCATGGCCACGCAGACGATGCCGGCGGCGAAGAGCAGGACCGGCGCAAGGCCGCGGGGAGAGAGGGAGTTCATGACAATGGACGAATAAGCTCCTATCCGCCTCGCTGCGGGGACAGCCGCAGCCCCCGCTCAAAGCTGAAGCGTGCCGCCCCTTCGGCGAGTTTGGTAGCCAGTTCGCGCAACTGCCGGGCTTCGTGGGCCATGTTGCGGATGGAAGCGGTGCTTTCCTCGGCGCCGTGGGCGATCTGCTCGACTTCTCCGGCGATTTCGCGCCCCATGGAATTGGTCTGGCTCACGGAATCGGAGATGCCGCTCATGCCCGCCACGGCGGCATTGACCGCCTGGGCGGCCTCGTCCAGGGCCTCCTTGACGCGGCCCAGGTGCTCCTCGGCCGCTTCGATGGCGCTGCGACCCTCCAGCGCCACGGACTCCGCCTTCTCCGAGCGTTCGCCAAGGGTGCGGGTGACTTCGTCGATGTCCCGCGCCACCATGCCGGACTTTTCCGCCAGCTTGCGCACTTCGTCGGCAACGACTGCGAATCCCCGGCCATGCTCGCCGGCCCGGGCCGCCTCGATGGCAGCGTTGAGCGCCAGCAGATTGGTCTGATCGGCCACATCGCGGATTTCCTTGGTCATGGCCGAAATGCCTCCGGCACTCTCGACGAAGGCAGCCGTGCTGGCAGCCATTTCGTCCACCGCTTCGCGGGCCTGGCGGATTTCGCCCAGCATCTGATTCAGCGCTTCCAGGCCGCGGCGCGTCCCACCCAGGCTGGCGTCGGACTGGCTGCGCACCTGCTGAGCCTGATCCGCGACGCCGCGAATGGTTTCGGACATACCCTTGACCGCCCCGGCCACGCCCTGGGCCGACGTGCTCTGGCGCGATGAGGAATCGCTCACCCGCTGGGAAACCGTAGCCATGGATTCGGTGGCCCGGGAAACCTCGGTCGCCCCTTGCTGCAGGCTCTGAATCAGGCTGCGCAAGGCATCGCCCAGGCGATTGAAGGCTTGGCCGATCTGGCCCATCTCGTCATTGCCCCGCACCGGGATAGAGGTGCTGAGGTCACCCTGGGCCATGCGCTGGCCGCCTTCGCTGATCGAACGCAAGGAGGCGCGCAACGAACCGCCGATGGCCCAAAGCACCAGGCCGGTAAGCGCCATGGCACCGAGGGCGAGCCCCAGGTTGAGCACCAGGGCGCCCCAGGCCCGCTGGCGGTGGGAGGCCAGCGCCTCTTCAAGTTCGCTGAAGATGCGGTCGGCCAGTTCGGCGGCGGCAGTGGCGGCCGCAGTGCCGGTGTCGCCGATCTCCGCCGCCGCGCCCATGCCGACGCTGCGGGAAAGCACCCGGTCCTGCACCACCTTGCGCGCCGCTTCGAAGCGCTGGCCGACACCCTTGATCGATTCGTCCAGGCGCGCTGCGGTATCCGGGGCGTGGCGGGCGAGGCGGGTCTGGGCGGCGCTGAGGGCGGTAATCCGGTCCGCCGCCAGGCGCACGTTGACGGCCAGTTCGGTCAGTTCCTCGGGTTCCGGATCCTTGCTGCTGAAGGCGACCGCCTGATCGCGCATGCGTCCCAAATATTCGACCAGGGGCGGCAGAACGGCGATGGAGGCCGAGCTGAGGGTGCTGGTGTCGGCATGCTGGTCGAGACTGAGGGAAGTCGCGTCGGCGGCGCTCTGCCAGTGGACCATGACCTTTTCCAGCCACTCGGTCTGCCGCGTGAAGCTGGAGGCGGCACCGAATCCGGTGAGTTCCTTCTTGACGTTGTCCCAGCCGGCGACGAGCTCATCAACCGTCGCCGCCTCACCGGAAAGGACGGAATGCCCCGCGATGAAGCCCTTCAGCTCGCCCAGGGAGGCATCCACCGCCTCCTGGGGCTTGGCGAGGCGGTCCCCGCCACCGACGCCGCCGGTTCCAACCCCTGTGGACAGGGCCCGGTGTTCCTGGGCTGCAAGCACCAGCTTGAGCAACTGGCGGGAATAGGCCGCCCCGTGCCCCTCGTTGGACAGTTGATTGACTTGGCGCAACTCGCCAATGACCAGTTGCGCCAGCATGAGCCCCATGCCCCCCAGGGCGATGACGCACACCAGGATGATCTTCTGCCCGATGGACAAATTGCCCATCAGCGCCACGCCACCGAACCGCCCCGTAGCCATATTCTCTCCTCCACCCTTGTTATTGCCGGAAGTCCTTCCAGCAGGCTTGTCGGGGCAGATTAGCGCTTGCCGGACAAAGCCGCAATCATCGGGAGGCTTCTTTTTTCCGTCGTCGCCTGGATTTCTGCCTGGATGGCCGCGCCGATCGCGGCCCGCTCCCCTCGATAGAAGAGGTTGTAGGCCTCGAAGGGAATCAGTCGCCCGTCCGGCTGGGCGAAATGGATGCAGGATTTCTTCAGGGCCCGCAGGTCCAGGTTGGCCGCATCCATGAACTGCACGATGAGGACGCGGAAGACGTTTTCGTAGGTGAGATCCTGCGCCACCACCGCCGGCAAGCAGCAGAGGAGCTCCGACAGGCAATTGGCCTGCGACTCTGGCGAATGGTTGGTGGAGAAGAGTTTGAACACGGCGTCCCTGAGCTGGGGGTCGCGCTCGAAGACGATAGTATTGCGTGGCCCGGCGAGCAGGGCCTCCGGCCCCAGGTGGCGGGTCAAGGGCAGCACCTCGCCCGCCAGCTTGACCGCGTAGCCCATGGCCAGGGTATCCGGGTTGCAGGGCACGGGCACGATGTCGTCCAGGGTAAAGAGGCCGGACTGCTCGGCGATCTTGCGGCGCACCTCGCTCACCGTCAGGCGGTGGCGGGCTTTGTCGAAATCCAGGTTGCGACCCGCATCCGACACCGGCTGCAGGGTGACGCCCCGCACACAGCGGTATTGCAGGCCATGCTGGATGACGGCGCCGATTTCGCCGTCGTTCACGCCCCGCTTGACGGTCATCACCAGGGTCGTGGATAAGTTCTTGGCTTCCAGGTTGGCGAGCGCTCGCTCATGAATCTCGGCCAGATCGGCGCCCCGCAACTGTTGCAAGACCTCATCGTGCAGGGAATCGAACTGCAGGTAGATCTCGATGCCCGGCTTGTAGGCCGCCAGGCGGGCGACGAATTCCGGCTCCCGGGCCAGCCGCAGGCCATTGGTGTTAATCATAAGGTGGCGGATGGGTCTTGCCTTGGCGGCGTCCAGAATGGCGAAGAAATCCGGGTGCAGGGTCGGCTCGCCGCCGGAGAGCTGCACCACGTCCGGTTCGCCTTCGTTGGCGACGACAGCGTCGAGCATGGCCTCCACCTCCGACAGGGACCGGTGGATCTGCCGCTCCGGCCCGGATTCGGCGTAGCACACCGGGCAGCGCAGGTTGCAGTGCTCGGTGATCTCCACCACGGAAAGACAGGAATGCTGCATGTGATCCGGACACAGGCCGCAGTCGTAAGGGCAACCGTGGCGCATGGCGGTATTGAAGCGTTCCGGCATTTCCGGCGCCTTGACGTAAACCTCGCGGCACAGGCGGTAATACTCGGCTTCGTCGGCGATCAGCACCCGCTCGCTGCCGTGGGCGGGGCACCACTTGTCGAGAAAGACCTCGTCGCCCTTGATCAGCACCTTGGCCTCCACCTGACGCAGGCAGGTGGTGCACACCGAAGCGGTGGTGTCGTAGAAGAGCCAGGGGCGGTTTTTGCGGGTCATGGTGGCTTTCTCAGGGAGTGGGGCGTGACCCGATCATCCTTGCAATCGTGGAATTCGATTCTGTGTTTTGCATGGTTCTAGACCGCGGTGGGGTGCCCGAGCCGCTGCCATTGCCGCCAGGTTGGCTGCAGATAGACGATCAGGGCAATTAGACACACCCACTGAATGCCCGAAAACCCCAAGGGATAGGCGAAGGGCACCGGCTTCAGTGCGTCGATGGCGAGGCGCCAGAGGAGGTATGCGACGAGCATCATCTTGAACAGCAGGCCTGGCTGGGGCGCGAGGCGGCCCTGCAGGCGGCGCAGGCCCAGCCAGAGCACCCCGGCGAAGGCGATTTCGTAGAGCTGGGTCGGGTGGCGGGGGATGCCGTCGCCGAAATCCACGCCCCAGGGCAGTTCGGTGGGCAGACCGTAGGTGCCGTCGGCCAAACCCGCCAGGAAGCAGCCGACGCGCCCGATCATCAGCCCGAGCAGCACGGGATAGACGAAAGCGTCGCCGGTGGAACGGGTCACCCCGGCCAGTTTCTTGGCGATCTCCACCCCGATGAGACCGCCGAGCAGGCCGCCCACCATGGACTGCCCGCCCAGCCAGGCAGCCGGCTGGTCCCAGGCCAGGGGCAGCAGGTGGGGCATCTCGATCCAGAAAACAAGCTTGTTGCCAACGGCGGCGCCGAAGATACACCCCAGGGCCACGGCGAAATCCGCACCGGAGACGACGCTGGGCGCACCGGCCCGGGCACGGAGAACGCGGTAGTAGACGAAGCCGATCATGAGGGCGAGCGCTTCCAGGACGCCGTGCACCCCGGGCGCCAGCGTGGCCGAGATCACGGCCGTCCCTCGCCTTCCTGGTCCGACTCATCCCCTGGGGGAGGCTTCGATTTGTCTCGGGACGCCATCCCCCCCACCAGCAAGACGCCGAAGCTGAGGAGAATGAAGCCAATCGCGGCAGTCGGATCTCCATGGCTCCCGAAAGCGATACCGCAGAGCCCGAGCAGGCCGCCGCCCAGGATCATCAACAGGCCCAACAGGACGAGCAGCCATTTCAACACTGCCAAGGGTCTCTCCGTTCATCGCTCATGGTTGGCCTCCTGGGGGGCTTGGAAGCGACCTTGCTGCCGAATGCTCTCCAGCTCCACTTCCAGAGCGGCCTTGGCCGCCTTGCGGTCGCGCCACAGGCTGACGCCGACGGTTACCGCCACCGCCAGCCCGATCAGGAAAACCATGGCCGAAGTGCTGAAGATCTCCCGGGCCAGGGCATCGTGGCTCCAGGCCGCGGGGGCGGTGATCGCGCCGCAGAACCCGCCGACCCCCAAGGCGCCGACGCCACCCAGTAGGATGAACACCTTGAAGATAATCCACAGCGTTCGCCCCAGACCGCTCATGACGCGCTCTCCCGCTTCTCCGCCGCCGGCGGCGCCGGGGCAAAGTAGCCGGCCGCCAGCACCAGCAGGGCGACGCCGATGAGGGAAGCGGTCCACACCACGGTGCCGGCGTTGGCCAGATCGACCAGCAGGAGCTTGGCCCCCACCACCGCCAGCAGGGCGAAGCCGCCCTGCCAGAGGCGGCGTATGCCGACCCGCGTGGCAGCGATCATGGCGGCGATGGCGAGCGCCGTCCACAGAAATGTCAGCAAGGCTTGCACCAGGTTGGAATGCCACAGGGCATAGCCAGTGAAGGGCACGCCGCCCCAATGGTGAGCGATGCGGGCGGCGAGGCAACTGACCCAGATGAAGGCGAGGACGCCCACCCAGACCGGCGAGGGCGCAGGAATGCCCAAGTAAGGATTTGCCCTGCAACCGACGAAGGGCGCTGCGCTGGGGTCTTCGACAGGCCCGTCCTGCGCAGGGTCGAAAGGGTCGGCCCGAACGGAATGGGCATTCAGGGCCCGCAGCCAGCCGAGCAAGGCCCCCATGACCGCCAGTTGCACCCCATCGAAGGGGTTGAGGACAGGCACGTAGGGCAACCCGGAACCGCCCCCCGCGTGGCCAAAGTTGGCCCACACCGCCCAGCCGGCCAGAAAAGCCGCCGGCAGCAGGGAACCGAAGCCCAGGTAGGCAAAGCCATGGCCTGCCACCGGGGGCAACTGCCGGCGCTCTCCGAGCACTGCCGCCCCCAGGCCCAGAGCGGGCCCCGCTGCCGCGGCAAGGATCAGCCACAGTTGCACCCCGGGCGCCAAGCGGTCGCCCAGCCAGGCGAGTTCCACCGTCACCAGGGCCATGAGCAGCCAGAAGCCCCCCACATGGCGCAGCGTGGGCCACAGCGCCGCGTCGTCCGCCTCCTGCCGGGCGAGGGCCCAGGTGTGGAGGCCGATGGCAAGAGGCAGGACGATGACCATGAGTCCTGGAAGAAAATGTTGATCGTGCTCCACCGCGAGGGCCGCCCCCAGCCACAGGGCGGGCAGGAGCAACAGCGAGAGATGGCGGGCTGCCCGCCATCCCTCGCCCCGGCCGAGGATTTCCAGCGCCGTCAGGGTACCGGCTACGTACGCCAGCAGCAGCGGCAGGCCGAGGGTTGGGGTCGTCAGGCGGTCGATTTCGAAGCCGCCGGCAAAGCACCACCAGGCGAAGGCCCACAGCAGCGCTCCCGCCGCCGGCCCATCGGCAAAGCGGCGCAGCAGGCGGGCGCTGGCAAAGCCGGCTCCGGCCAGGAGTACGGCGCCCAGGCAGACGTCGTTGATGACGGGCAGGGCCGTGGACATGCGCTCCAAACCGTAGAGGAAATAGGCGCCCGCCGCAGCTTGCAGGAGGGAACCGGTGGCCATGGCCAGCCGCCGACCTTGCGCCACGCCGAACCACAGCACGGCAACGCCTTCCAGAGCCCAGAAGGCGGCCGTCACCTGGACGCCGAAGACCAGCGGCACGGCCAGGGTGGCGAAGGCGATGGCCAGGCCCAGTTGGCAGCGTTCCAGCAAGCGGCTTTCTGCATCGCCGCGGCGGAACAGCAGGCCCCACAGGACGCCATAGGCCAGCGCCACGGCGAAGGCCGCCCAGGCCAGTTCGTAACGGTCCGCCGCCAGTTGGGATTGCAGGGCGAACCCCACCAGGGGCGTTCCGAACACCAGGGTTGCGTCGCTCCAGCCGGCCCAGCCCGGCGCCCGGAAGAGGGCCATGAGCACCGGCGTCACGGCGTACAGCGCCCAGAAGAAGACGAGAAAGCCCTGGCACACGTCGTGGTGGCCGGCGTGGTAGTGCTGTAGCGCCCAGGCCACGCCCACCCCCAGCGTGAAGACGAAGCCGGTGACGTTGAGCAAGCGCCAGGCCTTGAACCAGGAGACGCCAACGATGAAGGCGTTGAGCAGGGCGAAATAGCCGAAGAGCCC
>SSTB01000316.1 GCA_009469665.1 Azonexaceae bacterium
CACCGCCACCGCCAGACGCGCGGTATCGAGGGCCACGAACTGGCCTTGGCCGCCTTTCTCGGAAAGAGTCAGGTGGCCGATCTGTACGCCCACATCCGGCCAGACAGAAAGCTTGAGGGGGCCGTCGATGACCAGTTTGCGTTGCGTTCTGGCCAACACCTGCTGGCTGAGTTCCTCCTTGATGCGGGCCTCGTCGAAGAGGGCGAACAGGAGCCCGACGGCAACGGCAAGGAGGGCCAGGACGGCGAGGGCGGCATAGGCGGCGATGCGAAGTGCTTTCATGGGCAACCTGGTTTTGGGGAGGACGGTTCATTCTATGCCAACCGGCAAAGCGGGGGAGGGGCATTGAAATTTTCGCAAGGCCCCCAATCTGAGGAGCATCGGCTAGAAATCAATCAGGGAGCCCACCATGCGCCTCGACAAGTTCACCACCAAGTTCCAGCAAGCCCTGGGTGACGCCCAAAGCCTGGCCCTGGGCAACGATCAGCAATTCATCGAACCGCAGCACCTGCTGCTCGCCCTGCTCGGTCAGGAGGATGGCGGCACCGGTTCTTTGCTGGCCCGGGCCGGCGTCAATGTGCCGGCCCTGAAGCGCGATCTAGAGAGCGCCCTGGTCCGCCTGCCCAAGGTGGAAGGCCATGGCGGCGACGTTTCCGTCGGTCGAGACCTGGGCAATCTCCTCAACCTCACCGACAAGGAAGCCCAGAAGCGGGGCGACCAGTTCATCGCCAGCGAAATGTTCCTGCTGGCTTTGTGCGACGACAAGAACGAGACCGGCCGCCTCGCCAAGCAGCACGGCCTCAACCGCAAGGCCCTGGAAGCCGCCATCGATGCTGTGCGCGGCGGCCAGGGGGTCGATTCGCAGGAGGCGGAAGGCCAGCGCGAAGCCCTGGCCAAATACTGTATCGACCTCACCGAGCGTGCTGCCCAGGGCAAGCTCGACCCGGTGATCGGCCGCGATGACGAGATCCGCCGCGCAGTGCAGATCCTGCAGCGGCGCACCAAGAATAACCCGGTGCTGATCGGCGAACCCGGCGTCGGCAAGACCGCCATCGTCGAAGGCCTGGCCCAGCGCATCGTCAATGGCGAGGTGCCGGAAACCCTCAAGGGCAAGAAGGTGCTGGTGCTGGACATGGCGGGCCTCTTGGCCGGCGCCAAGTACCGGGGTGAGTTCGAGGAGCGGCTGAAAGCTGTGCTGAAGGACATCGCCAAGGACGAGGGCCGCATCATCCTCTTCATCGACGAAATCCACACCATGGTCGGCGCCGGCAAGGCGGAGGGCGCCATCGACGCCGGCAATATGCTGAAGCCGGCCCTCGCCCGGGGCGAGCTACACTGCATCGGCGCCACCACCCTGGACGAATATCGGAAATACATTGAGAAGGACGCCGCCCTGGAGCGCCGCTTCCAGAAGGTGTTGGTGGAGGAGCCTTCTGTCGAATCCACCATCGCCATACTGCGCGGTTTGCAGGAGCGTTATGAGCTGCACCATGGGGTGGATATCACCGACCCGGCCATCGTCGCTGCGGCGGAACTCTCCCACCGCTACATCACCGACCGCTTCCTGCCGGACAAGGCCATCGACCTCATCGACGAAGCAGCGGCCCGCATCAAGATGGAAATCGACTCCAAGCCGGAGGCCATGGACAAGCTCGACCGCCGCCTCATCCAACTCAAGATCGAGCGCGAAGCGGTGAGGAAGGAAAAGGACGAGGCCTCCATTAAGCGCTTCGGCCTAATCGAGGACGAAATCGCCCGGCTTGAAAAGGAATACTCCGATCTGGAAGAAATTTGGAAGGCAGAGAAAGCCCAGGTCCATGGTTCCGCTCATATCAAGGAGGAAATCGACAAGATCAAGGCACAGATGGCGGAGCTGCAGCGCCGGGGTCAGTACGACAAGCTGGCCGAGCTCCAGTACGGCAAGCTGCCGCAACTGGAGGCGCAACTGAAGGCGGCCGAGGTAACCGGCGACGGGGCAGGGCAGAAGAACAAGCTGCTGCGCACCCAGGTCGGCGCCGAGGAAATCGCCGAGGTGGTCAGCCGCGCCACCGGCATTCCGGTGAGCAAGATGATGCAGGGTGAGCGCGACAAGCTCCTCAAGATGGAAGAGCGCCTGCACAACCGGGTGGTCGGCCAGGACGAGGCAGTGCGCCTGGTGGCCGATGCCATCCGCCGCTCCCGGGCCGGCTTGGCCGACCCCAACCGGCCCTACGGCTCCTTCCTCTTCCTCGGCCCTACGGGCGTGGGCAAGACCGAGCTGTGCAAGGCCCTGGCCGAGTTCATGTTCGACTCCGAGGAGCACCTCATCCGCATCGACATGAGTGAGTTCATGGAGAAGCATTCGGTGGCCCGCCTGATCGGCGCCCCCCCGGGCTACGTCGGCTACGAAGAGGGCGGTTACCTGACCGAGGCGGTGCGCCGCAAGCCCTACAGCGTCATCCTGCTGGACGAAGTGGAGAAGGCCCATCCGGACGTCTTCAACGTGCTGCTGCAGGTGCTCGACGACGGTCGCATGACCGACGGCCAGGGTCGCACCGTGGATTTCAAGAACACCGTGGTGGTCATGACCTCCAACCTGGGCAGCCAGATGATCCAGCAGATGGCGGGCGACGACTACGGCGTGATCAAGATGGCGGTGATGGCCGAGGTGAAGACCTATTTCCGGCCGGAATTCGTCAATCGCATCGACGAAGTGGTGGTCTTCCATGCCCTGGACGAGAAGCACATCGCCGGCATCGCCAGGATTCAGCTCGCCTACCTGGAAAAGCGCCTGGCCCAGCTCGAAATGGGCCTGGCGGTGGAAGACAGCGCCCTGATCGAACTGGCCAAGGCCGGCTTCGACCCGATATTCGGTGCCCGGCCCCTCAAGCGGGCCATCCAGCAGCACATCGAGAATCCACTGGCGCGGGCCATCCTGGAAGGGCAGTTCGCGGCCAAGGATACGGTACGGGTGCGCTGCGAGAACGGGGTGTTTCGCTTCCAGAAGCTGTAATCGGGGGTCAGCGGAATTTGACCTTGGGCGGCGAGGGAACTTTCGCTTCCCAAGGGGCGCCGGTCTTTCGGCATCAGATTCATGTCCTTCCATCCGATACCGCTCCTGTCCTACGAGACGGTTAA
>SSTB01000317.1 GCA_009469665.1 Azonexaceae bacterium
CCTTCGGCGAACATGCGGCGCAGCAGATTGGGGAGCTTGAAGGCGACGAAGAAGGCGTCCGTTGCCAAGCCAGCGCCAAAGATCCGAGCCACGATGAAATCGCGTACGAAGCCAAGGATCCGCGAGAGCAGGGTCATGGCGCTGACCGTGGCCAGGGCACGCAACAGGTTCATGGTGTCTCGTTGCCCGGTATTGGGCATAAAAGCTATAATTCTACGCTTTGCTGCAGTAGCTCAGTTGGTAGAGCAACTGATTCGTAATCAGTAGGTCGGAGGTTCGATTCCTCTCTGCAGCACCACGGAATTCTCTACTCAGGCCTTGCTTCAGTCCATCGAATGACGGGTTCAGTCGATTCGGTGGGCAGGGCGCCTCGGATTTGCTGCGGGGGCCCTTACTGGGAAGCGGTTCGCCGGACCGGTGGTGCCACGATCCCCCTTAATTGCCAGCGCGACGAACTCCGCCCGGGTCTCCCCGGACTGCCGTCCTACCGCCCATCGGACATGACTTCTCAATCCTGTTATCACTGCGGCCAGTCCGTTCCAGCCGATGTTAGCCTGGGCGTGAGTGTTGGCGGCACTCTCCGGCCCATGTGTTGCCCAGGTTGCCAGGCGGTTGCAAGAGCCATCGTCGATAACGGTCTGGAGGATTACTACCGCACCCGGGGCGCGCTTCCGGAGTCGCCTGCCCAGGCTGTTCCCGAGGTGCTCGACCGCCTGGCGCTCTTCGACCACGCGGACTTTCAGAAGAGCTTTGTGAGGGACCTGGGCGAGAACGAGCGCGAAGCTTCGCTGATGCTCGAAGGTATCACCTGTGCCGCCTGCATCTGGCTCAACGAGCGGCACCTAGGAAGCTTGCCCGGTGTCGTGGCCGTGGACATCAATTACACCACCCGTCGGGCCCGCGTGCGCTGGGATGAAACCCGCCTCCGGCTCTCGGAAATTCTCGCCGCCATTGCGGCCATCGGTTACCGCGCCCATCCTTACGACGCTGGCAGGCACGAGGAACTGGCTCGTCGCGAACGGCGCGACGCGCTCTGGCGTCTCTGGGTGGCGGGCTTGGGCATGATGCAGGTGATGATGTACGCGGTTCCCGTCTATGTGGCCGGAGAAGGCGATATCACGGCAGACGTGGAGTCCCTCCTGCGCTGGGCCAGCCTCCTGCTCACCCTGCCGGTGGTTGTCTACTCGTCTGCGCCCTTCTTCCGCAACGCCTGGCGGGATCTCCGTTTGCGTCGGGTCGGAATGGATGTTCCGGTTGCGCTCGGCGTTGGGGCCGCGTTCCTGGCCAGCGTGTGGGCGACTTGGGTTCAATCGGGCGAGGTCTATTTCGACTCGGTGACCATGTTCGTCTTTTTTCTCCTCGGCGGCCGCTTCCTGGAAATGAACGCCCGCCAGAAGGCGGTCAGTGTCACCGAGGCCCTGGCACGGCTCATGCCGGCTTTCGCTCATCGGTTGGTCAATTACCCTGCTGACCGGGAGTTCACGCAGGTCATGGTGGGCGACTTGCCCGTCGGAGCCCATGTGCTGGTCCGCCCCGGAGAGGCCATCCCCGCCGATGGGGTGGTGGTCGAGGGCAGCAGCGCCGCCGACGAGGCCCTCCTGACCGGGGAAAGCCGCCCGGTGCGCAAGACTCCCGGTGACCGAGTGACCGGGGGCAGCGTCAATACGGAGGGCCCGCTGGTGTTGAGGGTCGAGCGCGTGGGCGAGGGAACACGCCTGTCTGCCATCGTCCGGCTCATGGAGCGGGCCGCCATGGAAAAGCCAAGGGTGGTCGAGCTGGCCGACCGCATCGCGAGCCGCTTCGTCGCCGCGCTCCTCCTGGTGGCGGTTGCCGCGGCGCTTGCCTGGATGGTCCATGACCCCCAGCGTGCCTTGTGGATTACCGTTTCCGTGCTCGTCGTCACCTGTCCCTGCGCCCTTTCCCTGGCCACCCCCATCGCCCTCACCGTTGCTGCCGGGGCGCTGGCCCGGGACGGGCTTCTGGTCACTCGCGGGCACGCGGTCGAAACCCTCGCCCGGGCCACCCACTTCGTCTTCGACAAGACCGGAACGCTGACCACCGGGCGTATGACTCTCGGCGACATCCTTCCCCTCTCCGATCTTTCCGCCGACCAGTGTCTGGCGCTTGCCGCCGCGCTGGAGTCGGGGTCGGAGCATCCTCTGGCAAGGGCTATCCGGGCGGCGGGGCAATCCCGGGAACTTCCTCTGGCACTTGAGGTGTTCAATGAGCCGGGTCAGGGCGTCCAAGGTCTTGTTGCAGACCGAAGGCTCCGCATCGGGCGGCCGGCATTCATTGCGACCCGGGTCGGCGCGCCTCCTGCCGCGGCCGAGTCCTGGCTTGATGCGAGCGATACCGTCATCGCATTGGCCGACGAAAGCCGCTGGCTGGCCCTGTTCAGGATCGCCGATCAGGTACGCCCGGAGGCCGAAGCATTGATTGCAGAACTGCGACGGGAAGGAAAGACCGTTGTCCTCCTGACCGGCGACGCGCCGGCTGTGGCTCAAACCGTGGCGTGCCGCCTGGCAATCGACCAGGTCCGGGCGAGCGCCACGCCGCAGGACAAGCACGAATACGTGACCGAACTCCAGTCCCGCGGGGCCGTGGTGGCCATGGTGGGTGACGGTGTCAATGATGCGCCCGTTCTGGCCCTGGCCCAGATATCTGTGGCCATGGGGGGAGGCGCCGAGCTGGCACGCACCCAAGCGGACATGGTGCTTTTGTCGGAAAATCTTGATCACCTGAGGCGCGGTGTCCGTCGGGCCGTGTTTAGCCTACATGTGATCCGGCAGAACTTGTGGTGGTCCTTCGCCTACAATTTCATCGCCTTGCCCCTGGCCATTGCCGGGTATGTGACCCCTTGGATGGCGGGGATAGGAATGTCGGCGAGTTCTCTCCTGGTCGTTCTGAATTCCCTGCGCATTCAGCGTTCAGAGGAAAACTGATGGAAAGCCTGTATCTCCTCATCCCCCTCTCCGTCGTCTTGGTATTCCTGATCGCTTGGCTTTTCTGGTGGTCGGTGAAGAGTGGGCAGTTCGACGATCTCGAAGGGCCGGGTTTCCGTGTACTCATGGACGACGACAGGGAGGAAAATGTACCGGAATCTGGGGAAAGAAAAAAAACCCGAGCAAATAGCCGCAAAACCGAGGCGCGTTGACCTGGGTCAACGCCGACGGGCAGCGGGAAGGGCACTATCCTTCCCAGGTGAAGCGAGCGCTTCACAGCGATTCTCTGTTGGGGTTGGGGTGCGTTACGACGCACCCTTTTTTTGTCCCCATTTTTCGGAGGCCCCTGCTTGCCGCCGATTGCGCCTCCGTATCCCGCCGAGCCGCGTAATTCCTAGGGATTAGGCCGGTCTAGATAATTGGTATGTTGATCTATATCAATCCTGGGCTTTCGTTCTAGAATAGCATCTCGGTCCAATTGCCGCCTTGGGTTGCAGGGGGGCGGTTCACGGGGTTTTTTCATTAACGAGAGGTGGGTCCATGTCGGAAACGCAAACCACATACAACTATAAGGTCGTACGGCAATTTGCCGTAATGACCGTCATCTGGGGCATCGTCGGGATGCTGGTCGGCGTCATCGTTGCCGCTCAGCTGGTCTGGCCGGAGCTCAATATCGGGCCGTGGCTGCACTTCGGCCGGCTGCGTCCTTTGCACACCAATGCGGTGATTTTCGCCTTTGGCGGCTGTGCATTGTTTGCAACATCCTACTGGTGCGTCCAGCGCACCTGCCACACCCGGCTTTTTGCCGGCCCCCTGGCTGCCTTCACCTTCTGGGGTTGGCAAATCGTCATCGTACTCGCTGCGCTTTCGTTGCCCCTGGGCTTCACCACGGGCAAGGAGTACGCCGAACTCGAATGGCCCATCGACATCCTCATCACCCTGGTCTGGGTGTCCTACGCCATCGTGTTCTTCGGTACTATCGCCAAGCGGACCGTTTCGCACATCTACGTGGCCAACTGGTTCTTCGGCTCCATGATCCTGGCGGTTGCGCTCCTTCACCTGGTCAATAGCTGCGAAGTGCCGGTGTCCTTCCTCAAGTCCTACTCCTGCTACGCCGGGGTTCAGGACGCCATGATCCAGTGGTGGTACGGTCACAACGCGGTGGGCTTCTTCCTGACCGCGGGCTTCCTCGGCATGATGTACTACTTTGTGCCGAAGCAAGCCGGTCGTCCGGTTTATTCATACCGTCTGTCCGTGGTGCACTTCTGGGCGCTGATCTTCACCTATATGTGGGCGGGTCCGCACCATTTGCACTTCACTGCGCTACCTGACTGGACCCAGTCCGTGGGCATGCTCTTCTCCCTGATCCTTCTCGCTCCGTCCTGGGGCGGCATGATCAACGGCATCATGACTCTGTCCGGTGCCTGGCACAAACTGCGCGACGACCCCATCCTCAAGTTCCTGGTCACCTCCCTTTCCTTCTACGGCATGTCTACCTTTGAAGGCCCGATGATGTCGATCAAGACCGTGAACGCACTGTCGCACTACACGGACTGGACCGTCGGTCACGTGCACTCTGGTGCCTTGGGCTGGGTCGCCATGGTGTCCATCGGCTCCCTCTACTACCTGCTGCCTCGCCTGTTCGGCAAGGAAGAGATGTACAGCACCAAGCTCATCACGGTTCATTTCTGGATCGCGACCATCGGCACCGTGCTTTATATCGCCTCCATGTGGATCGCCGGTGTCATGCAGGGACTCATGTGGCGTGCCGTGAATCCGGATGGCACCTTGACCTACAGCTTCGTCGAAGCAGTGAAGGGCTCCTACCCCTTCTGGGCGATCCGGGTTCTGGGTGGTGTTCTGTTCCTGAGCGGCATGTTGATCATGGCGTACAACATGTTCAAGACCATCGCTGGCGGGAATACTCGGGATGTGCCCGTCGTCGCCGCGGCCGGCCACCACGCTTAACAGGGGGAAATAATGATCAAGCACGAGCAAATCGAGAAGAACGTCGGGCTCCTCATCGTTCTGACGCTCTTAGTGATTCTCTGGGGCGGTCTGCTGGAAATCGTTCCGCTCTTCTTCCAGAAGTCCACCACCACTCCGGTCGAGGGGCTCAAGCCCTACGATGCGGTCCGCCTGGCAGGCCGTGACGTCTATATCCGCGAAGGCTGCTACAACTGTCACTCGCAGATGATTCGTCCCTTCCGTGCAGAAACCGAGCGCTATGGCCACTACTCCGTGGCAGGGGAGTTCGTTTATGACCATCCGTTCCAGTGGGGCTCCAAGCGTACCGGTCCGGATTTGCATCGCGTCGGCGGCCGTTACTCGGATGAGTGGCAGCGAGCCCACCTGATCAATCCGCGCGACGTGGTGCCGGAGTCCAATATGCCGGCGTTCCCGTGGCTCGCCGCAACCAAGGCGAAGGATACGGTCGGAGCCGACATCGAGGCCAAGATGGCCGCACTGTCCAAGGTCGGTGTGCCTTACACGGCCGAGGACATGAAGGGTGCCAAGGCTGCGATCGGTGACAAGACCGAGCTCGACGTCCTGATCGCCTACCTGCAAGGGCTGGGCACTGCGTTGAAGAGCACGAAGTAAAGCCATGGACATCAACGATCTGCGATCCATCGGCACGGTGGTATCCCTGTTGACCTTCCTGGGTATCGTCTGGTGGGCCTACAGTCGGAACAACAAGCAGCGCTTTGACGAGGCTGCCAACCTGCCGTTCGCAGAACACGATGAAGACGGTGCGGCGTCTCGCGCGTCGCACCCGCGCTGAAAAAAGGAAAGCAAATGAGCGATTTCGTTAGCGATTTTTGGAACCTCTATGTAATCGTGATCGTGGTGGCCAGTATTCTGGCCTGCGTGGTCCTCCTGGTCGTCCAGGGCAAGGCCACCTTCACGCCCGGCAAGACCATGGGTCACGTCTGGGACGAGAACCTGGAGGAGTACAACAACCCGATGCCCAAGTGGTGGACCTGGATGTTCGTCATCACGGTGGTATTTGCGTTTGTCTACCTCGCCCTCTATCCGGGTCTCGGCAAGTTCCAGGGCGTTCTGGGGTGGTCCTCTGCGGGGCAACACAAGGCGGAAGTGGCCAAAGTCGATGAGACTATCAAACCGATGTTCGAGAAGTATCTCAAGATGGATCTCAAGTCTGTCGCTGCTGACAAGCAGGCCATGGAAATGGGCAAGCGGCTCTACATGACCTACTGCATGCAGTGTCATGGGGCAGACGCCCGGGGTGCCAAAGGCTTCCCCAACTTGACCGATGGTGATTGGCTGTAC
>SSTB01000318.1 GCA_009469665.1 Azonexaceae bacterium
AGGGCGAAGACCGCCTGGTGATCCACGTCCCCCGCCACAACCACGGTGGCGTTGTTGGGCAGGTACCAGGTGTCGTACCAGGCGCGGGCGTCGGCGGCGGTCATCGATTCCAGGTCGCTCATCCAGCCGATGATGGGGCGACGGTACGGGTGGGCCTGGTAGGCCACGGCGTTCATCTGCTCGAAGAGCTTCGACTGGGGATTGTCGTCGGTGCGCATGCGGCGCTCCTCCATGACCACCTTGATCTCCTGCTCGAATTCCTTGGGGTCTACGTTCAGGTGGCGCATGCGGTCGGCTTCCAAGGCCATCATTTGCGGCAGTTTTTCCTTGGGCACCTGCTGGAAGTAGGCGGTGTAGTCGCGGCTGGTGAAGGCATTGTCCCGGCCGCCTGCGGCCGCCACCAGCCGATTGAACTCGCCCGGTCCGACGCTGGGGGTGCCCTTGAACATCATATGTTCGAGGACGTGGGCGACGCCCGAGTTGCCGTCGACCTCGTCCATGCTGCCCACCCGGTACCAGACCATCTGCACCGCCGTGGGGGCGCGGCGGTCTTCCTTGACGATGACCTTGAGCCCGTTCTTGAGTGTGGTCTCGAAGGGGTTGGCCAGGGCCGGGGCGGCCAGAAGGGGGAGGAAGAGGGCGGCGAGGAGCCAGGGCAGCGGGCGACGGAAATCGCGGCGGCGGGCGAGGGCGGGCAGGTCCATGGGGTGGGGGGCTTTCTGCTAGAATGGCATACCGTTTGCGTGCGGCATCTTAAAGGCTTGCCGCCGCGCTGTCAGTAGCGCTTCAGACCCCAATCTCCATGTTCAGTTTCTTCAAGAAGTCCGGCGAGCCGGATCAGCCGGCCGCCGAGGCTGTGCCTTCCTGGCGCGAGCGGCTTTTCCGCGGCCTCTCCCGCACCCGCGCCCAGTGGGGCGGCAAGCTCAAGTCCCTCTTTTCCCGCGGCAAGGTGGACGACGAGCTGCTGGAGGAGCTGGAGACGCTATTGCTCACCTCGGACGTGGGCATCGAGGCGACCCAGCACCTGCTCGAGGCCTTGAAGGCCCGCGCCAAGCGCGACAAGCTGGAGACGCCCGAGGCCATACAGAAAGCCCTGGCCGACGCCCTGGCGGAAACCCTCGCGCCCCTGGAGGCCCCCCTCGTCGTCGCTGGTCACAAGCCCTACGTCATCATGATCGCCGGGGTGAATGGAGCCGGCAAGACTACGTCCATCGGCAAGCTGGCCAGATATTTCCAGGATCAGGGCAAGAGTGTCCTGCTGGCTGCCGGCGACACCTTCCGCGCAGCAGCCCGGGAGCAGCTCCAGACCTGGGGAGAACGCAACGGCGTCACCGTCATCGCCCAGGAAAGCGGTGATCCGGCGGCGGTGATCTTCGATGCCATTGCCGCCGCCAAGGCCCGGGGGATCGATATCGTCCTAGCCGACACCGCCGGCCGGCTGCCGACCCAACTGCACCTCATGGAAGAAATCGCCAAGGTGCGCCGGGTCATCAAGAAGGTCGAGCCGGACGGCCCCCACGAAACCTTGCTGGTGCTCGACGCCAATATCGGCCAGAACGCGCTGGCCCAGGTGAGGGCTTTCGACAAGGCGATCCACGTCACCGGCCTGGTGGTCACCAAGCTCGACGGCACGGCCAAGGGTGGGGTGCTCGCCGCCATTGCTCGCCAGTGTCCGAAGCCGGTGCGCTTCATCGGGGTGGGTGAGGGCATTGACGACCTACGTCCTTTCGTCGCCCGGGACTTCGTCGACGCCCTGTTCGAATGAATCTGGAAACCTCAGCTGACCGCTTGTCGGTGTCCGGAATGTCTTGTTCCCTGGGTGTCTGCGCCACTCGGGGTGACTCACCTCCGCAGGGCAGCGCTACGAGCCCGCTGGTGCATCCGGGCGGGCACCTGGCTTTGTCGCTCTTCCTCGCAGGCGTCAGCCTGCCGCGTCGTCGCTTCGCGCCAGATTCCCGCCCGAACACCCCAACGGGCTCGTCCAACTGAGGTTTCCAGGATGATCGCTGCCTCCGGTCTCACCAAGCGTTACCCCGGCGGTTTCGAGGCCCTGCGGGACGTGAGCTTCGAAGTGTCCGCCGGCGAGATGGTTTTCATCACCGGTCACTCCGGCGCCGGCAAATCGACCCTGGTCAAGCTGGTAGCGGCCATCGAGAGGCCTACCTCCGGCAGCCTGGTGGTCAATGGGCAGAATCTAGCCGCCCTCAGGAAAAGCGCCCTGCCCTACCTGCGCCGCCACTTCGGCCTGGTGTTCCAGGATCAGAAGCTGCTTTTCGACCGCAACGTCCTGGAAAACGTCCTTCTGCCCCTGGAAATCGTCGGGCTGCCGCGGCGGGAAGCCGTGCGGCGTGCCCAGGCCGCCCTGGACAAGGTGGGGCTGCTGGGCCGGGAAAAGGCTCGCCCCATCGCCCTTTCCGGCGGCGAGCAGCAGCGCCTCGCCATCGCCCGGGCCGTGGTCAATCGGCCTACGGTCCTGCTGGCCGATGAACCCACGGGAAACCTGGACGCCGGGTCGGCCCTGGAGGTGCTGGAGATTTTCGAGTCTTTCCACCAGGTCGGGGTGACAGTCCTCGTCGCCACCCATGATCCCCAGTGGATCGAGCGCTATCGCCCCCATGTGCTGCGCCTCGACCACGGGAGGCTCGCGTCGTGATGGCTTGGCTCTCCCAGCATCGGGCGGCCTGCGTCCGCGCCCTGCAGCGCTTGGTGGGCTCGCCCTTGAATACACTGCTCTCGCTGCTAGCCATCGGCATTGCCCTGACCTTGCCCGGTGCCGGTTTCGTCCTCCTGGAAAATTTGCGCGACCTGGGCCGCAGCATTTCGGGCGCACCCCAGATCAGCGTTTTCATGGCCCTGGACGCGAGCCGCAAGGACAGCGCCGCAATCGAAGCCCGCTTGCGGCAGAGCGTCGGCACCGCTTGGCGCTTCGTCCCCCGGGAAGAGGCGCTGAAGCGCCTCCAGGCTCGCGAGGGCATGGCGGAG
>SSTB01000319.1 GCA_009469665.1 Azonexaceae bacterium
CCTGGCGGGAGAAGTTATTCTCGTCAGGCTGAAGAAGCACTTCCGGGGAGGCCGATCGCTCCTGAAGGCAGGGTTTGCCCCTGACCTTGTACGTAGAGAGGCCCCCCGCCTCATTGCCCACCACGAAGAGTATCGAGAAGCCGACAAGTCGGACTTCGCATTACAAGGTTGCAGCGGCATGAAGTTCGAGGTCGGGGAACCGGAGGCCATTGTTACCTAATTCGCTTGGGAGAGGGAAGAATGAGTGTCTGGGTTGGCCTCGATATTGGCTCACGAACTTCGGTCGTTGGGGTGCGTAAAGATGGGCGCACTGCCGGTCAGTGGGATATCGCTCAAACCCCTGCCGGTCGCAAGGCTGCGGTGAAAAAGCTGCAGGCGCTCAAGCCTACGTCGATCGTGATGGAGGCGACCGGGATCTATTACCTGGACTTGGCCATTGAGCTGCACGCTGCCGACCTACCTGTTTCCGTGATCAACCCCAAGAGCTTCCACAACTTCGCCAAACTGATGCTGGTGAACAGCAAGACTGACGCAATAGATGCTCAGCTGCTGTCCGAGTACGGGGAGCGTATGACCCCGCGTTTGTGGACACCTCCAAGCACTGTACAGCTTGAACTCAGAGGCCTTGGCCGGCACATCAATCGTTTGGTGGGACACCGTATCAGGGCGAAGAATGAGCTGCATGCATTGCAGGCGACCGCCACGACTGCCTCAATGTTGATCGAGGATCAAGAAGAAGAGATTGCTTCACTAAGTAATCGAATCGAGCGCTTTCGTAAGGCAGGGCGCGAGTTAATCGCCCAGTGTCCAAGGCTAACTCGACAGTACGAGCAACTCCTCGCAGGCCCTGGGATTGGAGAGGTCTCGGCGCTGGCCGCCCTGGCTGAGCTGACCACGTTGCCCGAAACGCTCAAGTCCTCTCAGGTCGCTCGTCATGCTGGCCTTGATGTTCGACAGACACAGTCTGGAACAAGCATTGATAAACCTGGTCGGCTCGGCAAAAGCGGGAATGCCTATTTACGGGCAGCCATGTACATGCCTGCGCTGACGGCGGTGCGCTGCGATCCTTATGCGAAGGCCTTTTATGAGTCGCTGATCAGCAGGGGCAAGAAAAAAATGCAAGCGATCGCCGCTGTCATGCGCAAGTACCTGACAGGCATCTGGGCGTGCATGAGCGGAGATGAGCCATTTGATACGGCCAAGCTTTTCAGCTCTGAACACCTCAGAAAAGCTTGACCGCCAACAGAGTATCTACGTTTGTTTCGGGCCAGTAACCCATGTGCCAGGTGCGCGCGACCGCCTTGTTTGTCCGGCACAATATTGAGGCATGCGCCAAAGCGTTCGCGCGCCAATCCCCCAGGCATAATTGGCCCGAAACAAACGTAGGAGCGAGCAAAGCTCGCGATGCGCCGCGCGGGCGGCGCTCGATCTCCCAGGCGCTGCATATCGCCTGGCAACCACCTGTCAGCCCTGATGCAATCCCTGTGCGCCTTGCCGGCAATATGCCCCGCAGCCATCAGCCACGGTTCACCGGGAAAGCCGTGGTGTACTTCATCTGCTCCATGGCAAAACTGGAGGTAATGTTCGACAACCCCTCGGTGCTGGTAATCAGCTTTTTGTAAAACCGGTCATACGCCGCAATATCCCCCACAACCACCCGCAACATGTAGTCCCAGTCGCCAGACATTCGGTAGCACTCCATCACCTCCTCGAACCCGGTGACGGTCGCGGCAAACTGCGCCAGCCAGGCGCTGTCGTGGCGCTGGGTCTTGAGCTGGACGAACACCGTCAGCCCCAGCCCTAGCCGTTCGGGGGCCAGCAGGGCGACACGGCCGAGTATGTAGCCTTCTTCTTCCAGGCGCTTGACTCGCTTCCAGCACGGGGTGGTGGACAGGTTGACGGCTTCGGCCAGGTCCTTGAGCGACATCGAGGCGTCGCGCTGAAGCAGGGTAAGAATGTGCTGGTCGAAGCTGTCCATATCGCGCGCTGGCCGTGCCGGAAAATATTTCACAGGTTACCCCAAGGCCAGGCGATTTGGCTTGTGCCATAGTGGCAGCTTTCATTCTGCCAATGGGCCTGACCATGTCCGACAAGCCGCGCAATTTCGCCACCCGTGCCATTCACGCTGGCGAGCAGTTCAGTGTTGCCGACAATGCCATTTTCCCGGCCATCGTCACCGCCAGCTCGTTCACCAAACGCAGCCTCGACGACAAGCCGGAGTACTCCTACAGCCGCGTGGGCAACCCCACCCGGCATGCCTACGAAACCTGCGTAGCCGCGCTGGAAGAGGGCGTGGGTGCCGTGGCCTGCGCCTCGGGGGTGAATGCCACCGCCACGGTCCTGGAGCTGCTGCCCAAGGATGCCCACGTGGTCGTGATGAACGGCGTGTACGGGGGCACCTTCCGTATCCTCGAAGACTACCGCAGCCGTACTTCAGGCCTGACCACCACCTATGTCGACCTCAACGACCTGGGCGCGGTGGCCGCGGCGATCAAGCCCGAAACCCAATTGATCTGGATCGAGTCGCCGACCAACCCGTTGTTGCACCTGGTCGACATCAAGGCGGTGTGCGACCTGGCGCGGGCCAAGGGCATCCTCACCTGCATCGACAACACCTTCTGCTCGCCGTGGAACCAGCGCCCGATCAACCTGGGGGTGGACCTGGTGATGCACTCGGCCAGTAAATACATTGGTGGCCACTCCGACCTGACTGGCGGGGTGGTGGTCGCGGCCAATGACGCGCTGCTGGCGCGCCTGCGCCGCATCAGCATGGCCATCGGCGCGGTGCAGGGGCCGTTCGACTGCTACCTGGCCCTGCGTGGCCTGAAGACCCTGGATGTGCGCATGGAGCGCCAGTGCGCCAATGCCTTGCAGGTGGCGCGCTTTCTGGAAAACCACGCGCAGGTGGAGCAGGTGTATTACCCCGGGCTGGAAAGCCACCCGCAGCATGAACTGTGCAAGCGCCAGATGCGCAGTGGCGGGGCGGTGGTGGCGATGAAGGTCAAGGGCGACCGCGCCGCGCTCAACCGCCTGGTCGAGGCGCTGCAGATCTTTGTATTGGCCGACTCGCTGGGCGGGGTGGAGAGCATGATCAACCACTCGTGGAGCATGTCCCACTGCTCGCTGAGCCCGGAGCAGAAGGGCGTGATGGGCATCAGCGAGAACCTGCTGCGGCTGTCGGTGGGGATCGAGGATTACCGCGACCTGATCGAGGACCTGGATGGGGCGTTGAAAGCGCTGGTTGCTGTGTGAGGGCTTGCGGCCCTATCGCCGGCAAGCCGGCTCCCAC
>SSTB01000320.1 GCA_009469665.1 Azonexaceae bacterium
GAACTTGGGCTGAGCAGCAGTTCGCGCCTGTACGACCACTTCGTGCACCTGGAAGCCATGACTCCCGGCGAGTATCGGGGCGGCGGCCTCGGTCTCGTCATCGACTACGGGTTCCACGCGACGCCCTTCGGGTGGGCGCTGCTCGGACTGACACCCCGTGGCGTGTGCTGCCTCGATTTCTTCGAAGGCCCCGCGAGCCTGGCCGCCGCAGGGCTCCGGGCAAGGTGGCCGAAGGCCGTTTGCAGAAGCGCTCCGGAAGTCACCCAAGCCGTCGCGGATAGGCTGTTCGGCAGCCCTGCGGCAGGCGCACCGCCCATGGCACTCCATGTCGGCGGAACAAACTTCCAGCTCAGCGTCTGGAAGGCCTTGCTCCGCATCCCCCCGGGGAAGGTCGCCAGCTACCGCCAAGTGTCCGAGGCCATCGGCCGGCCGAGGGCGGCACGGGCGGTGGGCGCGGCCGTGGCCGCCAATCCGGTGGCGGTGCTCATCCCCTGTCACCGGGTCATCCGCGAAACCGGCGAATTGGGCGGCTACCGCTGGGGCATCGCCCGCAAAAACGCCCTGCACTGCTGGGAAATGGCCCGCGCCGACTGATTCCACTCCCGCGTGCGAAACGCCGCTGGCCAGAACGGAACCTAGCGATCATCCGTCCGCCGCGTCGGCCGGATCATCAGCCCCCGTCCGCGCCGGGTACTGCGTCGGTCCTGGAGGTCTCCAGGATGGCCTTCGCGGCTGGGCAGGCGCGCGCTAGCTCGCAGGTGCCGCAGGTGTCCTGAAGCATGGTCATCAAGCTCGAGTTGCGCGCTTTGTTTTCGCTCCGGATATAAGCGGTCACTTCGTCCAGGTCGCACTGATGGGAATTTGAAAAGTAACCCAGAATGGAAAGAAGCACCGCCGCGTGCTCGGCAGCATGGCCGCTCTCACTGGCGGTCGCGGTTTCGAGGCGCTTGACGAGCGAGCATCCGGGTGGAAGGAGAAGGCGGGGTGGCACGAGGCACTTTCGGGTTGACGCCCATTCTGTATGTCCCATTGTCCGGGAATCCGCATTGCGAATAAATCCCAAGAAGTAAGGATATTGCTCACGCGATCACGTTAACAGCTGCTTGCTTTTCCGGGGGTCAGGCGCTCTTCGGCGACGGCAAGAGACCCTGCTCGACGGCGAATCGGGTGACGTCGGAGGCCCTGTGCAAGTCGAGTTTGGCCATCAAATTGCGGCGATGGGACACGACGGTGTTGGTCGCCAGCCCAAGGCGGTGGCCAATTTCCGCCGAAGTCAGGCCGCTGGCGACCAGGCTCAGAATCTGGCGCTGCCTTTGGGTGAGGGATGCGGCTGGCGACGGCAACCCGGGGTCGGTTCCGGCACCCGTGACGGCCCGGTGGATCAGGCTCTCCACCCGTTTGAGCAGGTCGATGCCCTGGTCGTGCAGACGCTCTAAGTTGCTCAGATCGAGCAGGGTTCCGGTCATGCGCAGCGGATTTCCGCGCGCATCCCTTCGGGTAACCTTGCCTCGCGCTTCGACGGGAACCCAATGGCCGTCCTTGTGGCGCAGGCGATGCCTGCTTTGAAAGGCCGACGTTTCACCCTGCAGATGTTCGTTCACGGCGCGCTCAAAACGCACGCGGTCCTGGCTCGCGATCAAGGCCCGCCAATCCGCTTCGCGGGTCCCCAGCTCCTGGGGCTGGTAGCCGAGGAGGCGCTGGAGGCCGTCGCCACCGAATACCTCGCCCTGGGGAATGTGCCAATCCCACAGCGTGAGTCCAGACCCCAGCAGGGCGAGGTTCAAGCGTTCCTCCTGCTCCAGGAGCCGATTCTCGAGTTCCCGGCGCACGGTGATATCCCGCTGCACGGATAGCCAGACATCGCCCCAGGGAGCCATGCGCTGGGCGGTGACCTGGGCGTTCGTCCACAGGGTGCTGCCGTCCTTGCGGCGGTTCAGGATGTCGCCGCTCCAGCGGCCGGTGGCCGCAAGGGTAGCGAAGATGTCACCAGCGAGCGCTTCGGCGGAACGATCCGCTTCGGCCGCATTGACGATGGCGATGGGCTGGCCCAGCAATTCCCCGGGGGCATAGCCCAGCATGGTGTCGAAGGCCCGATTGGTATAGAGCACCTGGCCGTCCCGGGAAACAATATTCACGCCGTCCGCGATCGCGGCCAGGATGCCGGCTTGGGCCTCGAGTTGCTCCAGGGCCTGGCGTTGCGCGCTGCGATCGACGATGGCGCCGACGAAGGCGCCGGGTCGCCCTGCAAATGGGGAAATGTTGAATTCGAACCAGCCGAGGCTGCCGTCTTTCCGTCGTTGCTGGAACTCCGTATGAAACCTGCCGCCTTCGGCCACTGCGCCATAGGCCTCCTTGCCGAAGGCGAGATAGCTCGCTTCGTCGGGAAAAAAGATGCGGGTCGATTGACCGATCAATTCCCCCGGGGCATAGCCGTAAAGCCGGTGCGCGGCCCCGTTGGCGACGAGGACGCGGCGATTCTCGACGACGAGCACGGCGATGAAGTCGCTGTTCAGAATGGCATCCGACGGGCCGAGTTCGGGGATCGTCATGGTACGTGGCTCAGGGATCGATCGACGCGGCGGGGAGGACCTCGACGGTCAGGTGGGTAATCCCGCCGAGGGCGCCCAGGGCCAGCCGAACCTCCTGGATCTGCGCGGCGCTGCCGCCGCGCAGGCCCACGATGCAGGCATGGCCGCCGGTGCCGACGCGCCAGACATGGAGGTCGACGACGACGACGGCTGGGGCCGTGGCCGCGACCGTCTTCCGGATGGCCTCCAGCAGCGGGCGGCTAGGCGAGGCATCGATCAAAGCCAGCGCCGTATCGCGGACCAATCCGATCGCCCAGGCGGCGACGAGGGCGGCC
>SSTB01000321.1 GCA_009469665.1 Azonexaceae bacterium
CCGGGGCGACCCTCTGGCGCCTGTGACGGAGCGGCGGGCCATGCTTTTCGGGCAGCGCGCATCCTGGGGCCGGCAATGGGCCGGCCTGGGCCTGGCGCTCGCCCTGACCTGCGGCGGCGCCGGGGCGAGCGAAAGCCTCAGCTCCCACAAGGGCGAGTTGCTGCGCAGCCAGGCGCGGGCCTACGAGCACGGTGAAGGCGTGGCACGGGACGTCGCCGAGGCCGTCAAGCTGTACTGCGAGGCCTCCCGCCTCGGCGACGGCGAGGCGCAGTACAGCGTGGGTTGGATTTACGCCAACGGACGCGGGGTTCAGCGCGACGACGAACTCGCGGCCTATTTCTTTCGCCTCGCTGCCGACCAGGGGCATGCGCACGCCCAGCGCATGCTTCGGTTTTTCGCCGATACCTCCAGTCGGAAACCCGAGTGCATGATTGATCCCGAACCGCCGGAAGACATGGCGGGCCAGGAGATCATTGCCAATGCCTCGGTCGAGGCGCGTAAGGTCTACGAACTGGTGGCGCGGCTGGCCCCGCAATACGGGGTGTATCCCCGCCTTGCCCTTGCAGTGATACGGGTGGAGTCCAACTTCAATTCCGCGGCCGTATCGCCCAAGAACGCTCAGGGGCTCATGCAATTGATTCCGGAGACCTCGGCCCGCTTCAACGTCAAGAAACCCTTCGACCCGGAAGACAACGTTCGCGGCGGCCTCGCCTACTTGCGCTGGTTGCTGGCCTATTTTCGTGGCGATGTGGCCCTCGTGGCGGCGGCGTACAACGCGGGCGAGGGTGCCGTCAATCGCTACCGCGGCGTGCCGCCCTACCAGGAGACCCGGGGCTACGTGAAACGGGTCGTGGAGATTTTCCGCAAGGAGGAGCACCCCTTCGATCCCGCAGTGACCGATCCGTCGCCGGAGCTTCCCCGTATTCGCAGCTCGCGGCTCATGTGATGGTTGTTGGCGCGCTGGGGAATCGCGCGTGCTGAGGCTGCTCGTCGGCGGGCTGCTCTTCCTGCTGGGCTGGGTGACGGCCTGCGCGGGGGGGCCTTTGCCCGATACCGTCGCCCGCATCAAACCTTCGGTGGTGGCGGTAGGGAACTACAAGACGCTCGCCGCGCCGCCCTTTACCCTGCGGGGGACGGGATTTGCCGTGGGCGACGGGCGGCACATTGTCACCAATGCCCATGTGGTCGCGGTACTGGCCGGCGAGGAAGGCGCTTCCCTCGCCGTTCAGGTGGCCGGGGCCTCCGAAGGAGGTGGGCAATTGCGGCGGGCGCGGGTCATCGTCGAAGACAAGGCCCACGACCTCGCCGTCCTGGAAATCGACGGGTCGCCTCTGCCGCCCGTCGTTCTGGGCCGGGCCGAAACGGTGCGCGAGGGACAGGAAATCGCCTTCACGGGCTTCCCCATCGGGTCTGTCCTGGGTTTCTTTCCCGTTTCTCATCGGGGCATCGTTTCGGCGATTCCCCCCATCGTCCTGCCCGCGGCCAATGCCCGCGGCCTCAACGTCCAGGTCATCAAGCGCGCCCAGGCCGGCGCGTTCCGCATCTTCCAACTCGACGCCGTGGCTTACCCCGGCAATAGCGGCAGTCCGGTGTACGACGTCGAAAGTGGCGAAGTGATCGGCATCATCAACATGGTCTTCGTCAAGGCCACCCGGGAGTCCGCCCTGAGCCAGCCCTCAGGCATCACCTACGCCATTCCCGTCAATCATCTGCAGTCCCTGCTCGAGGAAAGAGGGCGGTAGAGCGCGAGCCATACCTTAGCCGGGCAGCCCCGGCTCGTCGTCATGCCGGGTCCGTTCCGGCTCGGGGAAGACGCCGCGCCAGGCCTTGCGAGTGAGATGAACGGCGAGCAGATGGGGGGGCATGCGCAACCAGTGCGCCCGAACGTAAAGCAACCACAGGGCAAAGCCGCTCATCGGGCCCAGGCAGCACGGGTGCTGTGGACGCAGGGCATGGGAAAACAGGGTCTCCAGCAGCCGCAGGCCTGGTGCCGACGGTGCTCCCGCCGCTGCAGCCGCCGCCAGCACGGCGGGCGGGATAGGGCTTGCCAGCACCTGCTGTGCAAAATGGAGCCCCAGGAAGAGGGGGTAGGCCAGCTGCAATTGGGTGGCCCGTGGCACCAGGACGTCCCAGAAACCGGAGTCCCTGGTCGAAAAATGGCGTAGCAGGCCGTCGATGTCCGCCAGGTCGCGCAGGCCGTTGTGGAATTCGCCTTCGTGGAAAAGGTGAGTGATGCTGTGGATCACCAGGTCGGCCGGCGAGGGCGTCCGCAGGCAGGAAAACCCGGGTAGGGGCTCGGCCGCGGCAAAGAGCAGCGCCGGATCCGGGTGGTGGCGGCTGGTGAGGGGCAGCAGGGTGTGGTGAATGTCGAGGATTGTGCCCCGGCGGACGTTGAGCATCGGCGGGAGCTCGTGCATCCACTGGCGGTAGTAACGCTGGTCGTAGGGATGCAGCTTGGCCGAGGTCCAGCCGGCGGTCATCATGGCGACTTCCACGGCGCCCAGATGCTCGCGGGGGACCAGGATGTCGATGTCCCCGAACAGGCGGCCCCGGGCCACCGGGAGTTGGCGCAGCACGTAGGCCGAACCCTTCAGGAGGACGACCGGAATGCCCAGGGGGGCGAGGCAGCGGTCCAGAAGATGGGCTTCCCAAAGCACCGACTCCCGCTGCCGCGCGCTAAGCTGTGCCACCCCGTGCAGATGGCGCGCCAGCCCGTCGGGCAAGGGAATTCCGGCGGCGTCGATGCGCTCGGCTAGGGTGCCGATGAGATTGGCGGCCCGGGCCTGGCAGAGCAGCGTCTCCCACTGGGTCGGCGTCAGGGACGCGGTGGCCTGAGGCTGGGCGAGGAGATCGAGGAGAAAGCGATGGGGTTTCCCCGGGCTCATGGCGCCTCTCCGTGGCGGATGCGGGCGACGAGATCGAGGGCTTCCGCGGTGGAGCGGTAACCGATTTGGTAGCAGGCAGCCCCGTCGAGCATGGCCGCCAGGGCGTTGAACCCGGTCACCCCCATGCGCTCCTTGTTGAAGGACTGCTCGGCGATGAGGGCGAAACTCTCGGCGCGAGATATCGGCTCGCACCAGGGATCGCCATCGTCGATGAAGGTGGGAAAGACGACCCAGCGGCAGTAGGCCGGGTCTTCGCCCCGGGCCAGGGAGTCGGCCGGGGGGCCAGCCAAGGCCACGGTACCTTTGCGGGTGTCGTGGTAGCGGGGGCTGAGCCGGCTGCCGGGAAAGGCGCTGACGATATCGATGGAGCGATTCTTCAGGTTGATCGGCCGGGGGTGCGGCGCAAGGGAAACCGTAGCCGGGTCCAGCAGTGCGAGCTCGTCGGACAGGAGACGCCAGCCGTCGAGGAATACCAGGGAGGAGCAGAGGGTACTTTTCCCGGCACCCGGAAAGCCGGGCAGCACAAGGGCATCCGCGCCGCGGGCGACCACGGCGGCGTGGATCGCCAGGTAACCCAGGGGGCGGCTGGCCATGCACCAGTTGAGACCCCATTCGAGCAAGGGGGGCGCCTGCTCGACCGGCAGGGGCAGGAAGGGATCCTGGCCGTCCAGGAGAAAGCTGACCTGGGGACGCCAGATGCGCCGCAGTCCCCCCACGGCCATCAGGGCGATGTCGAAGTCGCAGAACACCCCGCTGTCAGCGGGTAGCAGGCGATCGGCGTAGAAGCGGGCCAGGTGGGCTGAGACGGAGGCCAGGTCGGAGCGCACCCGTACCGTCACCGGCGGGATGCGGACGACAAAAATCCGCACGGTGGAAGGCGTTGCCAAGAAGGGAGCCCGGAATCAGGAAGCCCGTATGATACCGTGGGCCAGAAGGCTGTCGAGGACTTCGGCCGGGAGTCCGCTCAGGGCGGCAGAATCCCGCTGTACAGCAGCCATTCGCAGGGCGGACCAGACGTCCCGGTCTACCGCCCAGAAGTCGCCGGAGCGGCCGTCAAACACGACGCCTCCCCCGTCCCAGTCGGGAGAAAAGGCCAGTTGCCGGGCCGGGTCTATGCGCAAGGCCGGTCCCGACCCTGCGTCAGGGTGCCTTGCAGAGGTTGGGGACCGCCGAGTCGATGTCGTACATCCCCTCAATGTAGGCGATGATCTGCGCCGCGCTCATGGCGTTTCCGTTGCAGACCATGCCCGTCGGGCAATAGGTGCCACCGTCTTTCACGGCGTCCCACATGGCGACGATCTGCAGGGTGGAAAGGGGGTAATCCTGACTGGTGGAACTGAAGTACATGGCGTTCAGGTACGCCGAGGAGAGGTGGCGCAGAAGCTGCCCCTTACCATTGAACTTATCGGTCATGGTCTTGGTGCCCGTGCAATTGGCGCCGGAATAGGTGGGGTAATTGGTCGGCCACTGCAAAACTTCCCAGACCGAGAGTTGGCCGTTGGGGGCACCGGTGAATATGCTGCCGATGGTCGTGCCAGGAGCTGAAATGTCGCAGGGTGAGACATTGCCGGTGCCGCTGGAACACACCACGATGCCGTTGTTGAACGTGGGGTAGCTGATGCCCATCCAGTACGGAAAGTGCTGCGGATTGACCCAGAAACCGGGGGAGCGCCCCCCCGAACACTGGTGACCGTTTCCGGTGCGGGGACTGTGGTTGCCGGAGATCATCGCCGACGGGCTCTGGCAGGTGACCCCGGTCCCCAGGGCGGTTTTGGCTTGCATGGCGAGGAGCACGCCAGCGCCGGCCGTGGTGCCGGTCAGGAGTCTGCGCCGCCGGGGCAGGGTCACGCCGGCTGCTTCCCCGGAGGGGGCAGGAAGGGAAGTGTTCTTGTCTTGATCGGTCATGATGCGCTCTTTCGAAATTCCTGCAGTGCCGGACAGCACGGGTCAAAGGGATTTAAGCAAAAGTTGTGCCGCGTTTTTGCCGGTGCCTGAAAGGCCGGCCGTTGCGGGGTTTGTCCAATTCTGGCCTGAACGTTGACGGCGGAGATGTAAAAAAAACCGACAAGCC
>SSTB01000322.1 GCA_009469665.1 Azonexaceae bacterium
CATCGTTTCGGGCCGCACCGAGAGTCACGTCTTCCTGGTGGACCTGCGCCCCAAGAACATCACCGGCAAGGACGCCGAAGCAGCCCTGGGTCGCGCCCACATCACGGTCAACAAGAACGGCATCCCCAACGATCCCCAGAAGCCCTTCGTCACCTCCGGCATCCGCATCGGCTCCCCTGCCATGACCACCCGCGGCTTCACCGAAATCGAAGCCGAGAAGGTGGCCCATCTGGTGGCCGACGTGCTCGACGCCCCCAACGACGAGGCCGTCGCCGCCAAGGTAAGGGAGCAGGTGGCGGCCCTGTGCGCCAGGTTCCCGGTGTATGGGGCTTGAGGGTGAGGAGTGAGGGGAGGGACATGGCGCGGTCCGGGCAAGGGGGGGCACGCCCTTGAAGTGTCCTTTTTGCGGCGCTGACGATACCGCCGTCGTCGACACCCGCCTCAACGACGAAGGCGACATCGTCCGGCGGCGCCGCAAGTGCAACGCCTGCGACAAGCGTTTCACCACCTACGAGCGGGCGGACATCCGCTTGCCCCAGGTGGTCAAGAAGAACGGTTCGCGCACCGAATTCAGCCGCGACAAGCTCAGGGCCAGCCTGGACCTGGCACTCCGGAAGCGCCCCGTCTCCACCGAAGCCGTCGACGCCGCCATCGGTGACATCGAGGAAAAACTGTTGTCTTCCGGTGAGCGTGAGGTCACCTCGCAGCAGTTGGGCGAACTGGTCATGCGCGAGTTGAAGAAGCTCGACAAAGTGGCCTACATCCGCTTCGCTTCGGTCTATCGCAATTTCGAAGACGTGGACGCCTTTTCCCGGGCCATCCGCGAAGTCTCGCCGCGCAAGTGACCGCTGTGAGCTTCTCGGCCGCCGACCACGCCTTCATGGCCCGCGCCCTGCGCCTGGCGGAACAGGGGCTTTACAGCACTTCGCCCAATCCCCGAGTCGGCTGCCTCGTGGTGCGGGACGGCGTCGTGGTAGGCGAAGGTTGGCATGCCCGTGCCGGCGAGCCCCACGCCGAGCCCCTGGCCCTCGCGGCAGCGGGGGGGACGGCCCGGGGTGCCACCGCCTATGTGACCCTGGAACCCTGCAATCACCACGGCCGCACACCGCCCTGTACCGACGCCCTGATTGCCGCAGGGGTCGCCCGGGTGGTCGCTGCCATGGCCGATCCCAATCCGCTGGTGGCGGGGCAGGGCTTCGCCGCGCTAGAGGCGGCGGGGATTGCCACCGCCTGCGGCCTGATGGAACACGAGGCCAGGGAACTCAATATCGGCTTCGTCGCCCGCATGACCCGGGGGCGCCCCTGGCTACGGCTCAAAGCCGCCGCCAGCCTGGACGGCCAGACTGCGCTCGGCAATGGCGCCAGTCAGTGGATCACCGGTGCCGAGGCGCGACGTGACGGGCACCGCTGGCGGGCGCGGGCCTGTGCCATCCTTACCGGTATCGGCACGGTCAAGGATGACGATCCAAGACTCACCGTGCGGGAGGTGGAAACTCCCCGTCAGCCCTTGCGCGTGGTGGTGGATAGCCGGCTGGAGACGCCGCTGGGCGCCCGCATCCTCAAGGGAGGCAATGTCCTGGTGGCGGGGGCGGTGACGGATCGGGGTCGCATCGCCGCTCTGGAGGGGGCGGGGGCCGAGGTCTTCATTCAGCCCAATGCTGCCGGCAAGGTCGACCTTGCCGGAGTGCTGGCCGAGCTGGCCAGCCGCGGCGTCAATGAGGTTCATGCCGAAGCCGGCTTCAAGCTCAACGGCTCCCTGCTGCGCGAAGGCCTGGTGGACGAATTCCTGCTCTACCTGGCGCCCTGCCTCATCGGCAGCGAGGCCCGGGGGCTTTTCAACCTGTCCGCCCTGACAAGTCTGGACGACAGGCGGCGCCTGAGGCTTCGCGATGTGCGGCAGGTCGGGGCAGATATCCGGGTGCTTGCCCGGCCGGCGTAGGGCCGCACACGACACAGCCCGGATCCTTCTTGAAGCGGACGCTGCGCCACTCCATCTCCTGGGTGTCGAGCAGCAACAGCCGTCCGGCCAGGGATTCGCCGATGCCGGCAATCAGTTTCAGGGCCTCAGCCGCCTGCATGGTGCCGATGATGCCGGTCAGGGGCGCAAACACGCCCATCACCGCGCAGCGCACTTCCTCCACGTCCTCCCCCTCGGGGAAAAGACAGTGGTAGCAGGGCGAGTCGTCCCGGGACATGTCGTACACGCTGATCTGACCATCGAAACGGATGGCGGCTCCCGAGACCAGAGGCTTCCTGTGGTGCACGCAGGCTCGATTCACGGCATGCCGGGTACTGAAGTTGTCGCAGCAGTCGAGGACTACGTCGGCCGTGGCGATCAGGGCATCCAGCGCTTCACCCTCCAGGCGCTCGTGCCGCGCCACGACGTCGATTTCCGGGTTGATCTGGGCCAGGGCCGTGCGGCCGGAAAGCACCTTGGCCTGCCCGACACGCTCCTGTGTGTGGAGGATTTGCCGCTGCAAATTGGTGAAGTCCACTTCGTCGCCATCCACCAGGGTGATCTTGCCCACTCCCGCCGAGGCGAGATAGAGCGCCGCCGGCGAACCCAGTCCGCCGGCACCGATCACCACCGCGTGGGCTGCCAGTAGCCGCTCCTGCCCCTCAATGCCCAGATCGTCCAGCAGGATGTGGCGGCTGTAGCGGAGGAGTTGGGAGTCGTTCATGGAGGTGTGAGAAGGGGGAGCTAGAAGGTGGGCTGGACCGGTAGAGATGCGGCGGGGGCAACCCTTCCCCCATCCCTCGTTCCCTACTTGTATTCGCGCCACTCCGGCGGTGTTTCGTCGTGGTCACCGTGGGGATGGTGCTCCCAGGCTTTGACGTAGGCTTCCTGGGAAGAACGCTTGAGGCGTTTCTCGGGGGCGCCCAGGTTGTGCAGCTGGGTGTCCTCGATGTAGTGGATGAGGGCCCGGGTTAGCTTGCTCATCAGGGTATTGTCCAGGTGGTAGCCCTTGTCCTCCAGATGGACTTCGAGCTCCTCCAGGGTGTGTTCGGTGAGCTCGTAGCTGACTCCGACCGCGCGCTTTTCGGCGCGGGGATCGACCGCCACTTCGGGCAGGCGGCCCAGATCGCCGGCGGCTTCGGGCACCTGGCCGGGGGGGAACTTGGCGAAGAGTATCTCGCGGTTCTTCTTCAGGTCCGGGTTGCCCATGGTGCCTCCTGCGCAGACTACTGGGTCTTATTCTGCATGATCTGCAGACCCTTGAGAAGGTTGAGGGCCTGGGCAAACTGGTAGTCGCCCTTGCCCGCGTACTCGACGCGAGGTGGCAGTTCGTCTTCGGCGTCTTCCTTCTTGTCGCCGCCCTTGCCGGGTTTGGGCTGGGCCTTGGGGGCGGATTTGGCTTCCGGCTTGGCCTCGGATTTGGGGGCTTCCTTGGAGGCGTCGCCGTCGCGGTCGTTGTTCAGGTGGCGCTCGAGGTCGGCTTCGCGCACCCGGGAATTGGCCATGGGGGTCCCATTGGCGGTCTCTTCGACCAGGATGTCGGGAACAATCCCCTTGGCCTGGATCGAGCGGCCGTTGGGGGTGTAATAGCGTGCCGTGGTGAGCTTGATGGCGGTATTGCCGGGTAGGGGCAGAACCGTCTGGACGGAACCCTTGCCGAAGGTCTGGGTGCCCATGATGACGGCCCGCTTGTGATCCTGGAGGGCTCCGGCAACGATTTCGGAGGCGGACGCCGAGCCGCTATTGACCAGAACCACCATGGGCACTTTCTTGATCTCCGCGGGCAGTCCCTTCAGATAGTCCTCCTTGGTGCCGCGCAGATAGTCGGAAGGGCGGGCCAAAAACTCCTGCTTGGCGTCCTCGGTGCGGCCGTCGGTGGAGACCACTTTGGCATTCGGGGGCAGGAAGGCGGCGGAAACGCCGACGGCTCCGTTGAGCAGGCCACCGGGGTCATTGCGCAGATCGAGGACCAGGCCCTTCAG
>SSTB01000037.1 GCA_009469665.1 Azonexaceae bacterium
GCCGGAAGTCCGGTAGCCGTGAAGGTAACCGTTTCGAAATCGGGATCGCTGGCAGCGAAGGGGACATACAGAGTGTCACCGGCGCCGGCACTAATGTTGCCGCTGACAGCAATTGCCGGCGGACGATTGCGATTGATGACTTCGAGCGAGATTTCCAGGTTGGATGTTTCTTCGCCGTCGCTGGCAACAATCACTATTGAGACTGGCGAGCCATTGAAGGAGCCAGGGCCGACATAAGGAACTTGCCATGCAAAGATTCCGGTGCCGTTGCCGCTGTCGGTGAACTTCGCACCGGAAACTAATCTTCCGGCGGAAAGCTTGATAGTTGAGCGCTCGGGGTCGGTTGCTTTGACAGTGAAGTTGACCATGTCGCCTTCATTAACGGTCTTGGTGGAGACCGGGTCAAAGACCGGCGGACGGTTTGAGGCAGAGATTGTGACTTTTCCGGCCACGAACGCCGGGCTGATAATTCCAGCCGTTACCGTGTTGAGCTCGAACGAACCTGCCGGCGGCACATACGCTGAATCGATGAGCGTTGTGGCGTCGGCAGATATGTCGGAGCGAACGCGGAAGAACATTTCGGCGAGTTTACCGCGGCCAACCATGATTGGGGCATCACCGATAGAGATTGCGCCAAGCAGGAGAGTTCCGGCGGCGGTATCGTGTGTGGCAGCGCGGAATGACCAGTTAATGGCGCGCGAACCGACGAAGCTGACGGAGTCGAGAATCAGGTGTGCTTTCGAATAATTGAGCGGTATGGCAAAAGCGGCGATATTTTCATCGTTCACCATGGTGACGGTGAGTGAAAAGCGGCCACCCGGAGCGGCGGAAGCGCTTCCAACCAGAACTGAATCGAGCGAGCCGAAATTATCGACTTGCGCGTGCAGCGAGCTTGAACTCAAGGATAAGGTGAGAGCAAGAACAGATATCAAGATTCTCATAAGTTCACGGCCTCTGTCAGTTCTGCCAAAATGGCATGATGAGTCCTTGGGCATAATCCGAACTATACCTCGCAACGAACATGCCAAGGCCGGTCGTGTGACATCTGTATCAACAGTGAGAAACATTTTCCAATCTCGAATGTGATCAGGCAAATAAGCGGCTGTCACATAATCACTTAGTTTGAAGTAGCGCGACCCAAAGGGGTCTGTAGTATTATCATGAAATGCGGCAAGGAGCGGCGTGGTATCGCGCAATTGCACATTTCGTTTGCTGTGTCTGCAATCCGTTGCAATCATTTCTAACGGCTCAATTCTTCCCATAAACAAAAATGGCCTGGCATACGAACCCTAAAGTCGCATTAGTGCCAAGCTTTCACTAATCGCCATGTTCGTAGACCGTTAGAAACTGACTCTTGTAATCCTCCTCTCAAACCAACTTTAGTTTTAAGATATGGGGAGATTTTACTCTCCCCATATCCAATCAGATAAGATAATCTGACGAAATTACTTCATCAGGACCATCTTCTTGGTGTCGGTGAATGAACCAGCAGTAGCCTTGTAGAAGTAGATACCGCTAGCAGCATTCGTAGCATCCCATTCAACAGAGACATTGCCAACGCCACGGCCGTTGAAGCTCTTTACAAGCTGGCCGGCTACGTTGTAGATGCTCAGGTTCCAGTCGGACGCGGTCGGCAGATCCAAACCGATCTTCGTGGTGGGGTTGAACGGATTCGGAGTGTTCTGCGACAGCTTGAATTCGGTCGGCAGGACGCTCTTATTGATGCGGGTGTTGAGCATAGCACCGTTATAGTCGGCAACTTCAACGCTCACCAGTTCGGCTTGGCCGTCCAGGGTGAACAGGGTGTTGTGGCCGGCTTCGAGACGGTTGGACATGTTGTCAAGTCCGGCATAAACCAGGACCTTCACAAGACCTTCGTTCTCGGCAGAGATAACGGTCATATCGGTGTTGCTGGTAAGGTTGTAGGCACCGTTCACTTTGAACGTGGCATACACGGCACCAACTTCAACCGACGCGTCGGTAGCCACCGTACCGTTAGCCATGCTGACGGTCGCCGTGTTGGCAAACGGAGCAAGCTTCGGGAACGGAAGGGCATCGCCGACGACTACGCGCAGCAAGTAAACAAGGTCGCCGACCGTAAGGACGGAACCATCCTGGTTGGCATCAGAAGCCGCGATTTGGGCTTCGCGATACTGCGGGTTGGAATCCAGAGCGGAGAGACCATACAGGAAGTAGTTCGTGTAAAGTACTGCGTCTGCGATTTCATACGCAATGTCGTTCAGGTTGAGGTCGCCAGGAGCGTCGATTGAGTCGGCGCAAGCGATATCAACACCGCCGTTCCAGAACAGGATGAAGCGGATCGGCTCGTACTTCATGGAAACATCGCAAGCGCTGCAAGCACCGCCGTAGGCGATAGCAAAGTAGCAGCTCATGTCCGTGATTTCGTAGTTAGGATCGTTCAACGGATCGGTGTTTTCGAAGTCGAATACCTTGCTGGAAATCCAAAGGGTGTCACCACCGATGTTCGAGATACCGTTGTCGCCGCAATCAATCCACGCGAAGCGGATCGGGACGTACTGGCATTCATAGGTACGATCGTTGGTAACATAGAACTTCAGGCTGACAAGTTCGGCACCATCAGCAACGGTGAAGCAGGACGGATGATTCGCGCCGTTGTTGGCGTCGGCAATCGCGACTACGCGAAGCAGACCACTCGGGCACGGGCCACCGCAGTTACCCTGCGCGCCGTAACGATAGGTGAAGTATTCCCATCCGCAACCTGCCGGGCCAAGGGCCGCGCCAAGTGAAGCGGAGAAGAAGCTAAGAGCGGAGGCATCGTAAGCAACAAGGAAGTCGAAACCGCCCATTTGCTCGGAGCCAGCGATCTTCGAAATCGAAACGAACTCAAAGTTACCCTGGAAGGTACCATGGGTCTTTTCGATCTTGATCACGAACGGCTGAGTATTCAGCACATTGACAGCGATTGTGCAAGAGGCAGAGCCGCCGCACGGATCGGTAACGGTAGCCGTGAAGGTCTTCACGGTGCCACCTTCAGAGACATCACTCAACCATGAGAACACGCCGGTGCCAGAGATGGACGGAGCGTTCACAACCGGATCGTTAGCGACGATAGTCCAGTTAGCCGCATCGCAAGGATCGGCATCGACTGAATTAAGGTCGAACGAAGTCGGGTTACCCTTACCAACGGAAATCACACCACCCGGGCAATTGGAGATTGTCGGGGCGTTGTTGGTCCAGTTGATGGTGAAGTTGAAATCAGCGCTGCTTCCGCAAGCGTTGGTAGCAGTGACGGTCACCGGGGTGGTGCCGCAAGCCGCGAGGGCCGGAACCGAGATTTCGCCAGTGGCAGCGTTGATCGTGCCGGCGGACGAAGAGAAGGTTACCGGGTTAGCAGCCGGGCTGTTACCGCCTTCGGTTGCGTCGAAATTGAAGGTATAGGCTGAACAATGGTTCTTATTCGGTGCGGCACCCGGGTCGGCAGTGAATACCGGCGGGAGACACGGAATGAAGAATACGTCAAACGGAACTGCCGGAGCATCCGGATTTGACACGCTGGTGTTCGGCTGACCTTGGAAGGTCGGGGCGAAACCACCAGCACCATGGTCCATTGACCAAGC
>SSTB01000323.1 GCA_009469665.1 Azonexaceae bacterium
AGATAGACCAGCAGGAATTCGTAGGAGTTGAAAAGCATTGCGGGATTCAGCGAAGCGTTGCGGGGCTGCGGCGCGCGACTCGCCGCGTGAGGATTCTCACGCAGGGTGCCCGGTGGCTACGGTTATAATCCCTCGCCCCGCAATCGGCGGGGGACGCCCCGAAACGGTGATTCTTGCCCCTAGAGGAAGTGCCTTGGATATCAAACGCGAACTGATCAAATTGCTGGACGAGACCCTCAACCTCGAAGGGCGTGCGGCGAAATTCACCGAAAGCACCCCGCTCCTGGGGGCGGTGCCCGAAGTCGATTCCATCGGCGTGGTGGCCGTCTTGACCGCCTTCGAGGATCGCTTCGGATTCTCCGTCGAGGACGACGAAATCGACGGCGCGGTCTTCCAGACCTTCGGTACCCTGCTGGATTTCGTGACCGCCAAGCTGGCGGCCTGATCGCCACAGGAATGCCGGGGCGGCGCGCACCTCGCGTCTCCCTCAGCGACCGGAAGAGCCGGTGACGCTGTTCAGCAGGGCTGCCAACTCGGCGGTGCGCGCCTTGCGCGAGTTCTTCGCCGCCATCTCCGGCGCCACGCCCCGCACCGCGCCTCGACGCAAGCCTTCCAGGAAGGATTCCAGACGCAGGGCGATATCCGCCGCGTCCCGAATGTCGGCAACGGCGTCGGCGCCCGCCGCCTGGGCGGCTTCCGCCGTGTTGCCCACTGGATCGGCCACGGTGAATAGGGGGCGGCCGGCGCGAAAATACTCGTACAGCTTGGCCGGGATCTGGTGATTGCACATGCTGCCTTGGAAGAGCAGCAGGCCGTCGGCTTCTAGCATTTCCTGCAGCGCGGCGCGGTAGGGCACCGGCGGTGCGAGTTCGACGAAATCGGTCAGGGCAAGGGCGCCGAGCATCTTGCCGTATTCCCCCTCGTTGCCCGAGGCCCGCAGGACGACCCTCAGATTGCCGGCATGAATGGCCCCCTTGTCGCGCAACTGGGCCAGGGCGGCGAAAAAGGGGCGCGGATCGCGCTCGGCGGGGTAGAGGATGCCGGCGTGGATCAGGGTGAGCCGCTCCCGGGAACCGGCGGGGGCCGGTGCCGCACCCTGCTCGGCGTTGCGGAAGTTTTCCTCGTCGTAGCCGTTTTCAATGATGGCCCAGCGTTCGGCAGGGATTTCCGGATAGCGCTCGGCGTACATGTCCAGGGTGCCCCGGGTGGTGAAGATGGCCCGGGTGCAGTGGCGCACCATGGATTGCTCCAGGCGGCGGTTGGTTTTCCAGGTCAGGGGATCGGTCGGGTAGCCAGGCTCGGTCATCGAGTCACGGCAATCGGCGATCCAGGGCAGGCCGCTCAGCCGGGTGAGGGCAAGGCCGATCAGGTGGGCGGTGGCGATGGGGTAGGTGGAAAAGATCGCCTCCGGCCGGTGCTGGCGGATGAGACGCAGGCCGCTCCATACGCCGCCCAGGGTCCAGGCCGCCCAGCGGTCGGGCTGGGCCATCCAGCCCAGGTAGCGTTTGCCCAGGGCCAGGTGGCGCGAGGTGTCGAGGGCGAAGGCACGCTCGACCACCATGCCGGCCGGAATCTCGTTCATCTGGTCGTCGGAGACCTGGGCGTAGGCCCGCGGGTGTACGGTCAGGATGATCGGCTCCCATCCGTGCTCGCGCAGGTAGGCAGAGAACTTGAGGGTCCGCTGGATGCCACTGCTCCCCTTCACCGGGGGGTAGTGGTAGGCGATCATGAGTATCTTGCGCATGGGCTTCACAGGTCGAGGGCGACCGTTTCGGAATACAGGTAGTCGATGTCCTCGTCCTTCAAGGTCGTGCTCAAGACCATCTTGGGATTGAATCCGCTGCGTACCGCAGACGGCCAGGGCAACTGCGGCAAGCGGCGGCATTCGACGTGGGTGGTGACCATGCCCCGGGCCAAGAAGTGGCCGGCCAGACGCCGGAAGTGGCGGCAGAAGGCGGCGCCGTCGCTCAGGTGGATGATGCCGGCCGCCGGCAGGCGCTTGAAGCGGCGTGGCTTATAGATGACGTGGCACCAGTCTCCCGGGCGCCCGACCAGGACGTGCCGTAGCCAGGGGAAATCGGCGTGGTCGCGGTAGACGCGCAGGACTTCGCCTTGCAGGGCAGCTTCTATTGCGCGGCGTTCGGTCAGCACCTGGCTGCCCAGGGCAATTCCCGGCACGTTGAAGAGGACAGCCTGGCGGTCGTCCAGGGCGCGGAACTTGAAGAACTGGAGGGTTCCCGCCACCACCTTGGTGGGGGAGAAGTCGGTGTAGTGGAAGCCGGGCTGGCCGATGACCGCCATGGCGAGCCGCATGCTCTGCTGGCGGTAGGCGTCGAGGACGCACCAACTGGTGATGTTGCAGAAGCGCTCCTCCCTGCCCCCCAGGGTGCGCTGGGCATAGATGGCGCCGATGCCGCCAACGATGCGACCCTCGTCGCGCAGCACGAAACCGTAGTTGGGCTGCGGGTCGATCCAGGACGTGCGAAAGCGCTGCGACCATTCGGCCGGGGATTGGTCGCGGGACAGGTTTTCGTGCAGAAACTGGGCGAATTCGTCCAGGCTGGCGTCGGTGACGGGTTCGATATGGGGGCGTGCCATGGGAATTGGTTCTCGGGGGGCTTACCAGCTACGCAGCCAGGCGAGGCCCCAGTTCACCACCTGCTCGCGCTGGGCGGCGGAAGAAAATGTATGGTCGGCTTCAGCGAAATCGAAGCGGGTGACGGGCTTGGCCGCGAACTCCGCCTGCCAGGCGGGGGAGTTCTTCACCAGATCGTCGAATTCCCTTGCGATGAGGTCGCGTCCGCTCATGACCAGCATGACCTTGCCCTTGAAGCGCGTCATGCCGAACAGCAGGCGTTCCGGCAGGGGGCGGTCGGTCGGTAGGGAAGGTGCGGCACCAGGGCCGGGGGCCGTCGGAGCGGCCGGCGCCGCCGCGCTGCGGGCCTTGGACAGCAGGCCCAGGGCCGATGCCACCGACGCCAGGGGGTTGAACTTGAAGCTGAACACCTTTTTCCAGAAACTGGCTTGGGTCAGGCGTTGCAGGTAATAGAACCTGAGAATGGCGCGGGCTTCCCCGGCTTCGGTGCGCACCCAGGGGTTGAGCAGGACGGCGCCGCCGACGACGGGGTGGCGGTGGGCGTGGAAGAGGATGGCCGAAGATGCGTCGCATTCTCCCCACAGGACTACTTCCTCCAATTCCGGAACGTGGGTCCGGAAGGTGGCGATGGCCGCGTCGATATCCTCGCCGATGTGCTCGAAACCGCGGAAATCGCCGTGGGCGTCCCCCATGCCGCGGTAGTCGAAACGCAGGACTGGGTAGCCCTCCGCGGCCAGCCGGCGGGACCACAGGGTGAGTTGGCGGTGGCCGCCAGCCCGGTACTGCGGGCCACCGCCGACGATGACCAGAACGCCCCGCCTGCCGGGGGTTTCCGGGCGATGCAGTATGCCGACCAGGGCACTGCCCTGGCAGTCGAAGCAAAGGGCTTCTTCTTTCATGCGCTCATTCCAGGCCCACAAGCCAGGCCCTCGTCGCCTCGACCGCGGCGGGTGCCAGGACGCGCTCGTGCAGTTGCCAGAAGGCGGGTCCGGGGAAGAGCCGGGCGGCCACGGGGACGCCGGCGGTATTCCAGCGGTCGATGACGGTCTGGCTGGCCGGGGGGATGGCGGTGTCCTCACTGCCGTTCTCCAGCCACAGACAGGGTGTGCCGGGGGCAGGAGCGGCGGGGGCCAGTTTGAGAGCGTCTAGACCGCGGGCAAATTCCGGGTGCAGTTCGTAGCCGGCCACCTCGACGCTTTCGCCGGCGGCAAAGCTTTCGCGCATCGCGGCGGTGGTTTCCTTGGGCAGGTCAGGGCGGTCGAGGTTGGCGGCGATGCGCACGCGCAGGAACTGGGTCAGGTGCAGCTTGCCGTCCGTCACCGGCTGCCACAGGGCGAGGGCCGTTGCGGGGCCCGGGGTCTCGGCGGCCAGTTCGGCGGCCAGGATGGCTCCCAGGCGAATGCCCAGGAAGACCCGCTGCTTACCGGGCTGGGCGCGCAGCCAGTCGCGGGCCGAGCGCAGATTGTCGCGCCAGATATCCCAGCGGGCGTCCCGGGTGTGCCCCTCGCTGTCGCCGGTGCCGAGCGGGTCGACCACCAGGGTGCCGTAACCTGCCTCGGCGAGACGCCGGGCGAGCAGGGTTACCATGCTGCGGCTGCGATTCATTTCCTCGTTGAAGGGCAGGGCGCAGAGCACCTGTCCCCGTACCGGATGCCCCGGCGCCGGGAGATGATGGACGGCGAAAAGGCGGGCGCCCCCGCTTTCCAGGAAGAAGGGATGCAAGGCGCCGCAGGCTGGAGCCGGCCTGGCTCCCATGCCTAGGCGAGACCCTTCTTGGCCAGGACGAAGCCCGCCATGGACTCCAGGGTGCCCAGGTTGTCGATGGTGAATTCCTCGGCGGCGACCTTGATGTCGAACTCGGCCTCGTACCAGGCGATGAGGTCGAGGAGGCCGGCGGAATCGATATAGCCGGTGGCCGGAATGAGTTCATCGGCGGCGAGGTCGCTGGCGTCGCTGCCCAGCATGCGGGCGATGTCGACGATCTTGGCCTTGATGGCGGCCTGGATGGCGTTCTTGTCGAGGGTCATGGTTCGCTCTTTCGGGTTATTGGTCCAGACGAGGCGGCGTGCTCAACTGGCGCAGCAAGGCGGCGACTTCGGAGCCGTTGAGGACTCGGTGGTCGTAGCTCGCGCCCAGGATGCCGGTGCCATCGGCGCTGGCGGTATGGGCCACCATGAGGGCGGTGTGGGGCGAGAGGATGGGGACGTGACGATTGACCTTCCAGCGCGCCATGCTGGAAAAGGCGATGGTGGCGCCCTGCAGTTCCTCGGGGGCCAACTTGTGGGCTGCCGCCCGGCGCTGGACGTCGATCAGGTCCTGGACGAAGGCCAGGGGTTCCCGGCGGGCGGCGTCGCGTAGCACGGTGAGGTAGAGGGTCGCACCGGCCTGGACCGTGAAGCCCAGGTTCACGTCGCGGTATTCGTGCCGCTCCCGGCCGACCAGGGTGGCGTTGATGCGGGGGTTGTCCCGCGCCAGTTCGACCAGGCGCCAGGCCAGCAGGGGAAGCAGCGGGTTGAGCAGGAGCTTGTGGCGGGCGCCGTAGTCCCGGGCCAGTTCGTCCCAGGGGGTCGGGTCGTAGCTCACCTCGACGTAGCCGGGGACGGCGACGTCGCGATGCCAGAGTACCGTGGCCAACATGCCTTTCTCTTCGCCGCTCAGGCCGACGCGGGCGCCCGGTTCTACGGGGGCGGATTCGGAGGCGGCCGGCGCAGTGGCCGCTGCGGGGCGGCGGCTGAGGCCCAGCCGCTCGGCGTGGGCTTCGATGTCGCGCACGCTCAGGCGGGGGCCCGTGGCGGTCACGTCGGCCGCCAGGAGACCGTATTCGGCCAGCAGCAGGCGGGCCCGTGCGGTGGGGGCGGATTGGTCGCGGGGACTCTTCTCGCCGCCGGCTATTTCCGTTTCGGGCACGGCTTCGTCCGCCGTGTCGCCGACCCAGAGAAGCACCGAGCCCACCCGGAGCACCTGTTCCACTTCGCCCTGGACGGCGAGAACGAACCCGGTGGCAGTGGCTTCCACGTCGACTACCGCCTTGTCGGTCTCCACCTGGGCGACGATCTGACCCTTTTCGATGCGGGCCCCGGCGGCGACCTCTAGACCGACGAGCTTGACCTCGTCGTCGTTGTTATTCACCCGCGGGACATGAATTGCAGCAGCCATAGGGAAATCCGTTTCAATCAGAACAATTCGAGGACGTTGTCGACGATGACGTTTTCGTCGATCAGTTGGGCGCGCTCCAGGCTGCGAGCCGCAGCGATGGGCACCGGCGGCAGGCCAAGGCGGACCACGGTGCCGCGGTAGCCGGCTTCCGCCAGACAGGCGAGCAACTCGGCGCTGACGCCGAATTCGTGGTGGGATTCCTCGACCACCACGATGCGCGGGCTCTCCAGCAGGGCTTCCAGCAGGGTATTGCGGGGCAGGGGGCTGAGCAGCGCGGGGGCGACGATTTCGACTTCGAGTTCTTCTTCATCCGCCAGGCGCTGGGCCGCCCGCTCGATGAAGGGCAGCATGCCGCCGAAGCCCACCAGGGTGACGTCGGGATCGACGGCACCCCGGCGCAGGGTCGGGAAGAGTTCGGCGCCCGCGTCGGCAGGGCTGGCCGGGACGACCGTGTAGTCTAGGGTGTCCTGAGTTTCGCCGTAGAGCAGCTTGTGCTCCAGGAATACGGTGGGGTTGGGCCAACGGCTGGCGGCGTCGACCAGCAGGGCGCCACTGGCGTGGCGGTGGCTGGCGTAGAGCACCGTGAGTCCGGGGACGGACACGAGCAGGTTTTCCGGGCTCTGGCTGTGGGTGGGGCCGTAACCGCGCCGGCCTCCGCAGGGCGCCCGTACCACCAGGGGAACGGAACATTCCTCGAACATGCCGGGAAACTTGACCGCATGGTTGTAGATCTGGTCCATGCACAGGGTCAGGAAGTCGGCGAACATGATTTCGACGATGGGACGCCGCCCGGCGAGGGCCAAGCCGATAGCTGCGCCGGTGATGCCGGCCTCGCTGATGGGGGTGGAGATGACCCGCCCCTTGAAATCCTCGGACAGCCCGGCGGTGACCTTGAAAGCGCCGCCGTAGGGTTCGTGAAGGTCCTCCCCGATCACCAGGCTGCGGGAGTCGCTGGCCAGCAGGTGGCGCAGGGCGTCGTTGAGCGACTGGCGCACGGTTTTCGCCTCGGAGCGCAGTTCGGCTGCGAGCGCCGCCGCGGCGGGGCGCAGGCTATGGGTGGGGAGGTCGGCGAAGGCGGCTTCGGGGGAAGCGAGGGCGAGGGCTTCGACCTGGGCGACAAAGGCACGGTTGCGCGCTTCGATTTCCTCCCGCTCGGGGGCTCCCAGGCGTTCGCCCAGGGCGGCGACCGGGTCGCGGCGGGCGATGAAATCCTTTTCCGCGTCGCTGCGCAGATCGTCGCCCTTGCTGTGGGGGCCGAGGCGGCGCGTATCGATGACCAGCATGCCGGGGCCTTCGCCCGCGCGTACCTCGGCCACCACGTCGGCGACTGCGGCGGCGAAATCGGGGGCGCTGTCGTCCAGGCGCCAGGTCTTGAGGCCGAAGGCCTGGCCGCGGCCCTCGATGCTGCCGGCGACGGTGTCGGCGGTGTAGGTGGTCTGGGCGATGCCGTTGTTTTCGACCACGAAGAGCACGCGGGCCTGCCAGACGGCGGCAAGGTTCATGCTCTCGTAGAGCATACCCTCGCCCAGGGTGCCGTCGCCGATCATGATGGCCACCACGGCCGTGCTCCCGGAAAGGCGGCGGTCGAGGGCCAGGCCGGCACCGATGCCGGTCATTCCCGCCTGGACGCCGTTGCTATGGAAATGACGGAAGGCAATGTGCTGGCTGCCCCCGAACCCGCCGCACACCCCGGCTTCCCGACCCATGATTTCGGCCACCAGGCCGAGGAAATTGCCGGAATAGGTGAGAAAGTGGCCGTGGTTGCGGTGGTTGGACAGCACCACGTCTTGCGGGTCGGACAGCGCCCGCACCACGCTCATCTGGCAGAGTTCCTGGCCGATGCAGGTATGGGTGGTTCCCGACAGCAGGCCGCGGCTGAACAGGTCCAGGATGAGGGATTCGGTCAGGCGGATGAGGTGGGCGTAGCCATACAGTTCGGCGTCGCCCAGGCCGATGACGGGTTTTCCGCAGGCGTCCGCAGGATATCCGGGAATTTCTGGATTCATTGATTCGTCAAGTCTTGGCAGCGACGCCCCGGAACGGGGCGCCTGGTTGAAGTCCTGTCCGGCGGTTCCGGGGAAAAAGCGCGAAGCATAGCAAGGATTGCTCTCTCGCGCGTTCCCCGGGAGGGTTTCCGGGGGGCGCGGGAAGCGCCAAACGCCACCCCTCACAGGCCCCGAGAACATGCTTCCCGCTCGAGCCCCGCAAGGGTACACGCTCACCCAAATTGCGCGCGTGAAATAATCCTTGGTTCCCTGGTCGGGGCCCCAAGGGGCTTTCGGAGCGTCCCTCGTGAGGGTGGCTCGGAGTGTGGGGGGGCTTCCATTCGGCCAGGGATTTCGTGCTGGGGCATGACTCAGCACGAAGGTTCCGCTGGGGGGGCGACAGGCCGGAGCAGGCCCGAATTGGCCCCTTTTTGCTGCGGCGCAGCGATGGCGCGAATGCCCCCCTATCGGCATTTCCCGGGTGACGTGAAATAATGCCTCCCCCTTTTGGCACCCCAAACCTAAGATGCGCTCCACAGGAATGGGCGGGTGCCGTGTTGGAGCGCCCGCGGAGCGAGGGTCCGGCCTGCAGCCTCCTGGTGGCTTGCGGACCCGCCGACAAAAATTTGCGCCCCGCGCACAAAGCCTCGGAGTAAGCAGTGGTCAGGATGTTCAATCATTGGGTTCGGTGGCGCACGCTGCTGCAAGTCCTTTTCGATTTCTCCTTTGTATTTGTCGCCATGATCATCGCGACCCTGTGGGTCGGCGCCGGCTTGCCCATCGACATCGCCATGGTTGCCGTCTATGCGGTGATCCTGGGGGTGATCATGCTGCTGCTCAATGCCTGGTTCGGGTTCTATCAGCGTTTCCATGGGCGAACGATCCATCAGACTCGAGCCCGGGCGGTGCTTTCCCTCTACCTCGCCGTTCCGCTCGCCTACGGGCTCTTTCTCCTGCTTCCCGTCACGGCGGTGAGCCGCGAGTTTCTCCAGTTGTCGGCCATGTCGGCGGTGTTCGGCATGCTGGTCAATCGTGTCAGCACGGTCCATGCCCCCCCGACCCAGATGCTGGTGCGGCGCATTCTGGTCTTCGGCGTGGGGGCCAAGGCCCTGGCTGTGCGCAAGGCCCTCAACAAGTCCGATCCGGCGGCCCTCGTCGTCGGCTTCTATCCTGCCTCCAACGAGGAGGAGATCGTCGTCCCCGCCGACCAGGTGCTGTCCAGCGTCAAGCACCTCACCGATACGGCGCGGCAATTGAAGGTGGATGAAATCGTCGTGGCGGTGACCGAGCGGCGCGGCGGCGCCCTGCCCCTGCGAGAACTGCTGGACTGCAAGCTGGCCGGGATTCGTGTCCTCGATCTGGCTAGCCATTTTGAGCAAACCCTGGGCCAGATTCGCCTCGACTCCCTCTACGCCGGCTGGCTGATCTTCGGCGACGGCTTCGGCCAGGGGGCCTGGCGCAGCTTCGTCAAGCGTGCCTTCGATATCGCCTGCGCCCTGGTGCTCCTCCTGCTGGCCGCGCCGGTCATGCTGCTGACGGCCCTCATCATCTCCCTGGAAAGCGCCGGGCCGATCTTTTACCGTCAGGAACGGGTAGGTCTCAACGGGCGCCTGTTCAACGTCATTAAGTTCCGCAGCATGCGCACCGACGCGGAAAAGGACGGCAAGCCGCGGTGGGCGACCTCCGGCGATTCGCGCGTGACCCGCGTGGGCCGTGTGATCCGCAAACTCCGCGTCGATGAACTGCCGCAACTCATCAGCGTCCTCAACGGCGACATGAGTCTGGTGGGGCCGCGGCCGGAACGACCCTTCTTCGTCGATCAACTGACGCGGGAAATCCCCTTCTATGCCGTGCGCCACAGCGTGAAACCGGGGGTCACCGGCTGGGCCCAGGTCAGGTACCATTACGGGGCTTCGGTGGAGGATTCCGCCGAAAAGCTCCAGTACGACCTCTACTACGTCAAGAATCACACCCTGTTCCTGGACATCCTGGTCCTCTTCGAGACGGTGGGGGTGGTGTTGACGGCGAAGGGCGCCCAGTGACCCCCCGTCGGGGAATCGAGACGCCAAGGTGATCGCCTCAGCCCCCCCGCTGGGCGGAGCGGGTGTCCATGTGGCGGGGTCGTGATCCGCCACCCGTCCGAAGGGACTTTCTGATCCATGGATTCCGGTATCGCTGAACTGTCGGCCTGGGGCTATGGCCTGGCGGCGGCGGGCTACGTCCTGCTCTTCGGCTATTTGCTGAGCCGGCGGGGTCAGGCCGAGGGGGAGCGCCAGCCGGCAGCCCTCATGTTGGGAGCTGTGCTGGCCACCGCCTTGTGGGCTCTTGCAAGCCTGGGCATCGTTTACAGCGCTGCCCGCGACTTCCGCGGGGTGGCAGAGGTGTGCGACGCCCTGCGTTACGCGGCCTGGTATGGCCTGATCCTGGTGCTCCTGGGGTCCGGGCCGGAAAAAGGGACGCGGCGCCCGCTCTCCCGCCCGGTCGCGCTGCTGGTCGGAGCCATCGCGCTGGCGGGCGTCGGCTTGCGTGTGGTGGTCTGGCTGGCCGGCGGCGTGCCCCTGGTGGTGGCCAAGTTCTATCTCGTTCAATCCCTGGCCATGGTCGTCGTCGCGCTGCTGCTTGTCGAGCAGTTCTACCGCAGCCTGGCCACCGACTCACGCTGGAACGTAAAGCCACTCTGCCTTGGGCTCTCGGCGGCCTTCGTTTACGACCTCTACTTCTATTCCGATGCCCTGCTCTTCGGGCGCGTCGACCCCGACGTGTTCAGCGTGCGGGGATTTGCCCATGCGCTCATCGTTCCGCTCATCGCCCTGCCGGTCAATCGCAGCCGCGACTGGGCCTCCCGCCTGCGGGTCTCCCAGAAGGTCGCTTTCCATTCGCTGGCTCTGCTGCTGTCCGGCGGCTACCTCCTCTTCATGGCGGGAGTGGGGTATTACGTCCGTTACTTTGGGGGGGATTGGGGCCGGGCGCTGCAGTTTGCCCTGCTCTTCATGGCCTTTCTCGGGCTCTGCATCGTCGCCTTTTCCGGATCCATGCGGGCCAGGGTGCGGGTTTTCCTCGGCAAGCACTTTCTCAGCTACCGCTACGACTATCGGGAGGAATGGCTCAAATTCACCCAGACCCTCTCGGAACAGGGATCGCCGCAGACCATGGGGCTGCACGTCATCAAGGGTCTAGCCGACATGCTGGAAAGCCCGGGGGGCGGGCTATGGCTACGGGATTCCGCCGCAGGCACCTTCGTGCAGACGGCGCGCTGGAACATGCCTGCCGTGGCGGCGCGGGAGGAGGCGGGTTCGCCCTTCAGCCACTTTCTGACCGATAGCGGCTGGGTCGTCAATCTGGAGGAATACCGCTGCTATTCGAGGCGCTACGAAGGCCTCTCGTTGCCGGAATGGCTGGGCGAGATTCCCGACGCCTGGCTCATCGTTCCGCTCCTGGCCCGCACCGAGATGATCGGCTTCGTCGTTCTGGCCAGTGCTCGCACCCGTATCGAAGTCAATTGGGAGGTCAATGATCTCCTAAAAACCGCGGGACGGCAGGCGGCGGCCTTCCTGGCCCAGTTGCAAGCCACCGAAGCCCTGCTCGAAGCGCGCAAGTTCGACGCCTTCAACCGTATGTCGGCCTTCGTGGTGCATGACCTGAAGAACATCGTCACCCAGCTTTCCCTGATGCTGCGCAATGCGGAAAAACACAAAGACAACGCAGAATTTCAGGAAGACATGCTGATGACCGTGGAAAATTCCGTCGAACGCATGCGGCAGTTGATGCTTCAATTGCGGGAAGGGGCCACGCCACCCGGCACGCCGGTGGGGGTGAACCTGAAGTTGATCGCCGAGCGCATCCAGAAGAACAAGGCAGTACTCGGGCGCACGGTGGATGTCGACATCGCGGAGGCTCTCATGACCCGGGGGCACGAGGAGCGACTGGAGCGGGTTCTCGGCCATATGGTGCAGAACGCTCTGGATGCAACCGATCCGCGCGGCCGGGTTTGGATTCGCATCGAGAAGCAGGGGGGCCAGGCAATGCTGGAAGTAGGTGATACGGGGCACGGAATGTCGGCAGACTTCATCCGCGAGCGCCTGTTCAAGCCCTTCCAGACGACCAAGGACGCCGGGATGGGTATCGGCGCTTACGAAAGCTCGCAGTACATCAATGAACTCGGGGGGAAAATCTTGGTAGACAGCGTGGTGAATCAGGGGACGCGGGTGACCGTGCTGCTCCCCCTGTTCGAGGGTGGGTCGCGGGCCGATCTGCGCCAGCAGGAGAGCGCGGCATGAGCGGCGAAAAAACGAGGCCGCTGCTCGTCGTCGAGGACGATCCGGCCTTGCAGAAGCAGATCAAGTGGTCCTTCGACCAGTACGACGTGGTGACTGCCTCGGATCGGGAGTCGGCGCTGGCGCAGTTGAAGCGCCATCAGCCCGCCGTGGTGACCATGGATCTGGGGCTTCCACCGGACCCGGATTCGGTTTCCGAGGGCTTCCGCCTGTTGGAGCAGATGGTCGCCGCCGAGCCGGATATCAAAGTCATTGTCCTCACCGGTCAGAACGACCAGACCAACGCCTTGCGCGCCGTGGCCCTGGGGGCCTACGACTTTTTCGCCAAGCCTTTCGAACCGGATCTCCTGGCTCTGACCGTGGACCGTGCGTTCCGGCTGTATGACCTGCAAAAGGAAAATCAGCGTCTGCACGCCATGCGTCAGCCGGATGCCCTCAACGGGCTCATCACCCGG
>SSTB01000324.1 GCA_009469665.1 Azonexaceae bacterium
ATCCGCGTCGATTCCCCAAGGTCATCGATGTCAATGCTGCATGTGCTGCTGTAGGCATGTGCCAGCCCGACACCATGACCGATAGGGACTTGTTCGGGATTCGTGATGCAGTTTTCGCGCTTGTTCCACCCCGAGAGGATCGGCCCCTTGGTTTGGGGTGGAATGGGTACGAGCGCCCAACCGGCGCGGATGTAATCCCCGTGTTGGTGGTCGTCCGCTAGGAAGCCGACCGGTTTTTCGCAAACTTGATTCATGGTTACTCCTTTTCAGGAGCCACCAGAGTCGTGAACATCTTTACGATGCAACCACTACGGCATATAATTCATCTTGCCCGATGTACCGTAGTAATGCTGCCGCCAGACGTCCAAGACGCTGGCGGCTTTTATTTTTTGGTGGCAGCGAGAGAGTCGCAGAGCGCATCGATATCCGACTTGCGCCAAGCGGTTACCCCTGGGCTCAGCTTGAACGGCGCGGGAAATCTACCACTCGCGACTCCCGCCCACCACGTTGACTTGCTGACGGGAATTTTCGGGTCGATCTTCTGCTCGGGATCGCCGATGATGTGCTTGAGACGAAGAAAAGTTTCCATCGTAATGTCCTATCGATACGTTGTCGCACAAATCGATAGTTGACGCGTGCACGACAACGCTTTGCGTTGTTGGCACCGTCGACACGCCCGAAGCAATGGCCGTAAGGGACTTATTGTCTGATTCTTGCTGTTAGCCCGACTATCGCGTGGGTGTCAATCGCGCGACTTACGGCAGCAGCCGAGTTGTTTGCGTAAAACCCGACGAAAAGGAGTGGTGCGATGGCAGACCACCATAGACTTATATGCTTAGCATCATATTGGCCAGAATCGGACAAGTCAATACATATTTGATCTATAAAACTTTTTCTTATGCTCAAGACCTTCTATTACCTGTAAGACATTTTGTTATTTTGACTTGCAGTGGATCTTTCCAGCGCAACCACTTGAGCACCCGTCCCAACTTGGGTGCAGTATCCGCCCCACTCCTGCATCATCCTTGCGCGCTTCGTGAATTGCGATCCCCGTTGATATGCGCGTTCCACGGCATCCGGCAACTGATGGGCCAGCGCATGCTCAGCGACTTCACGCGGGTAATTGGTCGCCTCCGCTGCCCACATGCGGAATGTACTGCGGAATCCGTGGACGGTGATCGCGTTGCCGCCAGCATCCACCCAGACCGGATCGCGGTCACCATTCATGCGACGGATCACCGCCGTCAGCGTCATGTCGCTCAGCACCTGCCCCTTGGTACCGGCAAATACCACGTCGTTGCCCTCGATTCGTGGCAAGTTTCGTAGCAGTGCGACAGCGGCATCACTCAGTGGAACCTCATGCTCCCGCTTGGCCTTCATCCGGTCGGCAGGAATCGTCCAAAGTTTGACGTCCAGATTGATTTCTGACCATTTGGCACCGCGCACCTCGCCGCTGCGGCAAGCGGTCAGAATCGTAAATTCCACGGCACGGGGAGATATCCCCTCGCGCTGGCGCAGGTCGCGCATGAATGCTCCGATGCGTTGCCATGCGAGCGATGGGTGATTCTTGGTGCGGCTTGCCTTGCTGATATTGGCCAGCAGATTTTCCAGATGCCCGCGCCAGCGGGCAGGATTGTCGCCTTCGCGAAAGCCACTGGTCGTCGCCCATCCGAGTATCGATTCGATACGCCCTCGCAAGCGGGAGGCGGTTTCTGTTCTTGATTCCCAGAATTGCGCCCCGTCCTTATCCTTCTGGGTCAGCACCTTCATGACCAGTGCCGTATCGATCTCGGCAACGGGTAAGGCACCAATGATCGGACTGGCATAGTTGGCAACGGTGTTCTCCCATTGGTCGGCATGCTTGGCGTTCTTCCAGCTTGCCCGATGCGCCTCGATATACGCCTCGGCGCACTGATCGAAGGTCATTACCTTGGCCTTGGCAAGCGATGCAGCAAGCTTGCGCAGCTTCTTGGCTTCGAGCGGGTTGATCCCCTCCAGCAGCTGCTTGCGGGCTTCTAGCGCCTTCTGACGGGCTTCAATGAGTGAGATAGTATGGATCGGTCCGAGACCCATTCCGTAGGGCTTGCCGTCGATCATGTAGCGGAACAGCCAGGACTTGGTGCCGGCTTTGGTGATCTGAAGGGTCAGACCTCCACCGTCTCCATACAATCCCGGCTTGGTTTCTTTCTTGACCTTTAACGGACTGAGCTTTTCCATCTGGCGTGCCATGATTTACTCACTATCAATACGACTATCAAATGATAGCCGGATTCAGATGGATTGCAAGAAACAATATCGGACAGGTAAATGGCTTGAGAGGGCTGTCGGCAAAAGGATTGCGAGACTTGGCTGGACTACATGGGATTGCTACTTGGCAGTCTCCGTCTCCGCCAGATATCTTTGTTTTTGTTCGCTGGCCTCGTACCACACCGCAAGCTACGGGCGTCATTTTCGCTTTTGGACAACGGCGGCACTTTAAATTCGATGTGTCGAGGCCACCTACCGAGCAAGAAATTTCAGGCGGCCCGGTGCATGTTGATCCTTGCGATCGCTGCACTGATGCTGTCGGCTA
>SSTB01000325.1 GCA_009469665.1 Azonexaceae bacterium
TGTCGCGGCGCGTTGAATTTTGATCAGTCGTGCGCGTTGAATAATGACCAGGGCACGTAGCCGGTTGTCATCAACCGGTTGGTTGGAAGTGTAGAGGAAGCAGGTGCGCTGGGGGAAACGGCGTAGGGCGTAGCCCGAAGCTGGTTGCCGCAGCGCGGGCCGATCAGAATGGCTCAGTTTCCTCCGTTGTCGCCATCTCTGTCTGAGTTGTCTTGCCTCGTTTTGCCTGCTCCCGGGACTTAATGCGCGCCTTCGCCGTCTGGCTGCTCTGACGGAAACGGAACGACTCGTTGCCGGTCTCGACGATATGGCAGTGGTGGGTCAGTCGATCCAGGAGCGCCGTTGTCAGCTTCGCGTCGCCAAATACGCTCGGCCACTCGGCGAAGGTCAGGTTGGTGGTGATCACCACGCTGGTCCGCTCGTAGAGCTTCGACAGCAGGTGGAACAGCAAGGCACCCCCGGCCTGGCTGAACGGTAGATAGCCCAGTTCATCAAGAATCACCAGATCGACGTGCATCAGACTGTAGGCCAGTCGCCCCTGCTTGCCTGCGGCTTTCTCCAGTTCGAGCAGGTTGGCCAGATCGACCGTCGAGAAGAAACGCACCCGCTTGCCGTGCTGAGTGATCGCCTTTACGCCCAATGCCGTGGCCAGATGCGTCTTGCCGGTTCCGGTGCCGCCGATGAACACGACATTGGCGGCGGCATCGGTAAAGCCTCCTGTCGCAAGCTGCTTGATCAGCTTCTCATCGACCTTCGACTGGCTGAAGTCGAAGCCGTTCAGGTCACGATGTACCGGGAACCGGGCCAACCGCATCTGGTAGCTGATCGAGCGCGCATGACGGCTGGTCACCTCAGCGTCCAACAGATGCTTGATCAGCCATTCCGAGGTCTGGATGCCGACGCCGCCCTGACCGCTGAGTTCTTCATAGGCGCCAGCCATGCCGTGCAGGCGCAGGGATTTGAGTTCAGCCACGACATCACGCATGATCCACCTCCGCCAGCAGGTGGTCGTAACGGCCGGCATTGGCAATGGGTGCTTCGGTCACCGAGTGAGCTGTTTCGAGGTTAGCCGGTGGCGGCGGCTCAGCCAACCGGGCCAGCACATTCTTCACGTGCTCCTGGCTCGGATTGCCCGATTCCAGCAGGAGTTCAGCTGCAACCAGGACGGCTTCAAGTCCATAGGTCAGCACCCCAGCCAGCACATCGGCCATGACCCGATCTCCGCCGGAACGCCTGATCAGCAGGGCTCGCAGTTTCTGCAAGGGCTCGGGCAGTCCATCGAAGGGCGCACCATTCCTGAGCGCACCCGGCTTCCTTTCGATCAGTGGAATGTAATGCTGCCAGTCGTAACGGACCTCGCCCCGCTCGAAGCTGCGCGCATGACTGGCCGCCCGCCCCGTGTCGTCATGGACCTCGATCCGCTCCGGGTAGAGGCGCACGCTGACTTTCTGGTTGGCCAGCGCACAGGGCACCGAGTATTTGTTGCGCTCGATGCTGACCAGGCTGGTGCTCGAAACGGTGGCCGTGGTCTCCACATAGCCGTCAAACTCCGGCACCATCGGCATCAAGGCATCCCGCTCCATGGTCAGCGCATCGGCAATGGTCAGATGCTCGACGTCGGGGTATGGCAGTTCTGCCCACAATTCCTGGCAGCGTTTCTCCAGCCAGACATTGAGTTCGGTAAAGCTGCCAAAGCGCAGGGTGCCAGCGTCCTGCCAGATGCGTCGCCGACTGTCCTGTACGTTCTTCTCGACGACGCCTTTCTCCCAGCCCGAGGCCACGTTGCAGAAGTCTGGGTCGAACAGGTAGTGCGAGGCCATAGCGGCAAAGCGCGTATTGACGATCCGTCGCTTACCGACGCCCACTTTGTCGACCGCCGTCTTCATGTTGTCGTAGATGCCGCGTTTCGGAATTCCACCAAACACACGGAAGGCCCGCGTGTGCGCATCGAACAGCATTTCGTGGCTTTGCGTCGGATACGCTACCAGCAGGAATGCCTTGCTCGCACACAGCTTGGTGTGTGCCACCAAGAGCTTGCGCCAGATACCGCCAATGACCAGCGATTCCTCGCTCCAGTCAAACTGGAAGGCTTCGCCCAGTTCAAACTTCAGTGGCACGAATGCTGACTTCGCTACCGAGCCGCCTGTATCCCGCCAGCGCCGGATGTACTCGGTCACGCGTGTGTAGCTGCCCGTGAAGCCTTCTTGCTGCAGTTTCGCGAAGAGCGTCAGCCCGGTGCGACGATCCCGCTTCGGCCGCCGACTGTCCGCTTCCAGCCAGCCTTTCAGGCGTTCTTCGTAGGGCGTAAGCACTGTCGGCTTGGCTTTCCGCTGGTATTTCGGCTCCGTACCGTCCGCCGCATTCAGCCATTTCTTGACGGTGTTACGCGATACCCCCGTCTTCCGACATATCTCGCTGATCGTCAATCCGTCACGAAATCTGAGCCGCCTTATCTTGCCAATTATGTTCATGGTGATCATCTCCAAATGCCCGCTCGTTTATCGAGCGGCGAGTGAATCACCCTGGTCAATTTTCGGCGCGCACTACCTCTTGCCGATTATCAATTTTCAGCGCGTAGCAACA
>SSTB01000038.1 GCA_009469665.1 Azonexaceae bacterium
CATCCTGGTCGTGGCGGCGGCGGAAGCAGGCATCGGGCTGGCCATCCTGGTGGTGCTGTTCCGCAACCTGTCGTCCATCCACGTCGACGACCTCGACAGCCTCAAGGGATGATCTGACCCGCCCATGGACATGAAGACCATTTACCTGTTGATCCCCCTGGCGCCCCTGGCTGGCGCGATCATCGCCGGCCTGTTCGGCAAACTGATCGGGCGCAGCGGTGCGCACACCATCACCATCCTTGGCGTTGCCGTATCCACCGTCTTGTCGTTCGTCGTCTGGCGCGACGTCAATGCCGGCAATCACTTCAACGGCCCGGTATACACATGGCTGCAGTCCGGCGGACTCGATCTTCAGGTGGGGTTCCTGATCGATCCGCTCACCTCGGTGATGATGCTGGTGGTGTCCTTCGTCTCGCTGATGGTACACATCTACACCATCGGTTACATGGCCGAAGATCCTGGCTACCAGCGCTTCTTCAGCTACATCTCGTTGTTCACCTTTTCCATGCTGATGCTGGTGATGAGCAACAACTTCCTCCAGCTCTTCTTCGGCTGGGAGGCCGTGGGGCTCGTGTCCTACCTCCTGATCGGCTTCTGGTACACCCGGCCGACGGCAATCTACGCCAACCTCAAGGCCTTCCTGGTCAATCGCGTTGGCGATTTCGGATTCCTGCTGGGCATCGGCCTCGTGGCGGCCTACGCGGGCAGTCTTGACTACGCCGAAGTCTTCGCCAAGCGCAACGAACTGGCGACGATGACCGAGGCCGTCACCGGCTGGCCGTTGATTACCGCGATCTGCATTTGCCTCTTTATCGGTGCGATGGGCAAGTCGGCGCAGTTCCCGCTGCACGTCTGGCTGCCGGATTCAATGGAAGGCCCGACCCCGATCTCCGCGCTGATCCACGCGGCGACGATGGTGACCGCCGGCATCTTCATGGTCTCGCGCATGTCCCCGCTGTTCGAACTCTCGGACACCGCGCTGTCGTTTGTGATCGTGATCGGTGCGATCACGACCTTGTTCATGGCCCTGATCGCGATCGTGCAGACTGACGTCAAGCGGGTCGTCGCCTACTCGACGCTTTCCCAACTCGGTTACATGACGATGGCGCTTGGCGCATCGGCCTACTCCGTGGCGATCTTCCACCTGATGACCCACGCCTTCTTCAAGGCCGTGCTGTTCCTCGGCGCCGGTTCGGTGATCATCGCCATGCACCACGAGCAGGACATGCGCCGGATGGGTGGTCTGCGCAAGTACATGCCGATCACCTACGCGACGATGCTGATCGGGGCAATCGCGAATGCCGGCCTGCCGCCGTTCGCGGGCTTTTTCTCCAAGGATTCGATTATCGAGGCGGTGCATCTGGCCAATGTGCCGGGGGCCGGATTCGCCTATTTCTGCGCAATGGCCGCGGTGTTCGTCGGTGGCCTCTACTCGTTCCGCCTTATTTTCTTCACCTTCCATGGCGAGGAACGATTCCGTCATGCGCATGATGACCACGGACACGACGCCCACCATGACGACGACCATGGGCACCACGGCCCGGTCGAGCCTCACGAGTCGCCCAAGGTTGTGACCGTGCCATTGATCCTGCTGGCGATCCCCGCGATCGCGTCGGGTTGGTTGATCGCTAGCATCCTCTACGGCGAATGGTTTGGCGGAGCGATCGTCATTGCCGAGCACCACAAGGGGCTTGCGACAATGGCGCAGGACTTTCATGGCATTTTCGGCATGATGGCGCACGGGGTCAAAACGCTGCCGTTCTGGCTTGCCGTCGCGGGAGCGGCCACTGCGTGGTTCCTCTACATCAAGCGCCCTGATCTGCCTGCGGTCATCAAGCAGAAATCGGGCATCCTGGCGACCGTCCTGGAAGAAAAGTATGGCTTCGACCGCTTCAACGACTGGTTCTTCGCCGCCGGTGCTCGACTGGTCGGGCGCGGGCTATGGAAGGGCGGCGACCAGGTGCTGATCGACGGCGTGATGGTGAATGGTTCGGCCAAGGTGGTCGGTTGGTTTGGCTCGCTGGTCCGCCTGATCCAGACCGGTCACATTTACCAGTATGCGTTTTCCATGATCATCGGCGTGTTCGTCCTGCTCACGTTCTGGTTCAACCGCGCTTGATGGAAGAAGTCCAAGAATGAATTCGGCAATGAGTTCGCATCTGCTTAGTCTCGCCATCTGGATTCCGATCCTTGGCGCCCTGCCGGTATTCGCCCTCGGCTCCGAACGTCGCGACGCGGTACGCTGGCTGGCCGCCGCGGTTGCGTTCGCCGGCTTTCTGGTCACGATCCCATTGTTCACTCGGTTCGATACTGCCCAGGCGGGCATGCAGTTCGTCGAACAGATGCCGTGGTTCCCGCGATTCAACGTCGAATACTTCCTCGGCGTCGATGGCATCTCCGTCCTGTTCGTGATCCTCAACAGCTTCATCACCGTGCTGGTCGTGCTTGCCGGCTGGGAAGTGATCGAGGAAAAGCAGGCTCAGTACATGGGGGCATTCCTCGTCATGTCGGGCCTGATGAACGGCATCTTCTCGGCGCTTGACGGCGTCTTGTTCTATGTCTTCTTCGAGGCTTCGCTGATCCCGATGTACCTGATCATCGGGATCTGGGGCGGACCCAACCGGGTTTACGCGGCATTCAAGTTCTTTCTTTACACGCTGCTTGGGTCGCTACTGATGTTGGTCGCGCTGATCTGGCTGTTCCTCGAGTCGGGAGGCAGTTTCAACATTCTCGAATGGCATCAGTTGCCGATCGGCATCGTGGCGCAGACGCTGATCTTCATCGCCTTCCTGCTCTCGTTCGCGGTCAAAGTGCCGATGTGGCCGGTGCACACCTGGTTGCCGGATGCGCACGTCGAGGCGCCAACCGGCGGTTCCGTGGTTCTGGCGGCGATTGCCTTGAAACTGGGGGCCTATGGGTTCGTCCGGTTCTCGTTGCCGATCGTCCCGGATGCCAGTCACGCCATGGCGCCGCTGATTATTGCCCTTTCGCTGATCGCCGTGGTCTACATCGGCTTCGTCGCACTGGTGCAGACGGACATGAAGAAACTGGTGGCCTATTCGTCGATTTCGCACATGGGCTTCGTGACCCTCGGGTTCTTCATCTTCAATGCGATTGGCGTCGAAGGCGCGCTGGTGCAGATGATTTCGCACGGTTTCGTTTCCGGCGCGATGTTCCTTTGCATCGGGGTCATGTACGACCGCGTGCATTCCCGGCAAATCGCCGACTATGGCGGCGTCGTGAATACCATGCCGAAGTTCGCCGCATTTTTCCTGCTTTTCGCGATGGCCAATTCTGGACTGCCGGCGACATCGGGGTTCGTCGGCGAGTTCATGGTCATCCTCGGCGCGGTGAAGTACAACTTCTGGCTTGGCTTCCTCGCCGCCACGACGCTGATCCTCGGCGCTGCCTATACGCTGTGGATGTACAAGCGGGTGGCGTTCGGTGCCGTCGCCAATCGCCATGTCGCCGAGTTGAAGGATATCAATGCCCGTGAATTCATCGTGCTGGGGACGCTGGCGCTCGCGGTGCTCGCCATGGGCCTTTATCCCTTCCCGTTTACCGAGATCATGCACGCCTCGGTGGATAACCTGCTGAAGCACGTGGCGATGAGCAAACTCTAGATCGGCACGAGACACGAGACAGTATGTTGAACAACTTCGTCATCCCCGATTTCCTTCCCGCGGCCCCTGAACTCGTGGTCGTGACGATGGCCATGCTGATCATCTTCGTGGATCTTTTCGTCGGTCAGGCGCAACGCTGGATCGTCGGCATGCTGACGATGGTGACCCTGCTGGGTGCGGCCTTGATGAGCGTGGTGATCGCCGACGGCCAGTCCACGCTCACCTTCAGCGGAATGTTCGTGCATGATCCCCTGGCCGATTTCCTGAAGACCGGAGTTTGCCTGGCGGTGGCGGTCGTGCTTGTCTATGGGCGGACCTACATGGCCGATCGCGGCCTTGACAAGGGCGAGTACTACATGCTGGTGCTGTTCGCCGTGCTCGGCATGATGGTGATGATTTCCGCCTCCAGTTTCGTGACCCTCTATCTGGGGTTGGAGACACTTTCGCTTTCGCTTTACGCGATGGTGGCAATCGACCGAGACTCGGTTCGCGCCACCGAGGCGGCGATGAAGTATTTCGTGCTGGGCGCGCTCGCATCAGGTCTACTGCTTTACGGCATGTCGATGATCTACGGGGCGACAGGCACGTTGAACATCGCCCATGTCTCGCAGGCCATCAATCAGGGCGAGGCGCCCAAGGCGATCCTGATTTTCGGGCTGGTTTTCACCGTCTCGGGCATCGCCTTCAAACTCGGTGTCGTGCCTTTCCACATGTGGATACCCGACGTCTACCATGGTGCGCCGACGGCGGTTACCTTGTTCATTTCGTCAGCGCCAAAGCTGGCGGCGTTCGCGATGGCGATGCGCCTGCTGGTGCACGGCATGCTCGGGCTGGCCGCCGACTGGCAGGCGATGCTTCTGATCATGGCGGTGCTCTCCATCGCTCTGGGCAATCTGGCCGCCATCGCGCAGACCAACATCAAGCGGATGCTGGCCTATTCGGCGATTTCGCACATGGGCTTCATGTTGCTTGGCCTGACCGCTGGCGTGGTCGCCAGCGATACGGAACCCTATGCCGCAGTGTTCTCGGCGGTGAATGCCTACAGTTCCGCGCTTTACTACACGGTCGCCTACGTGCTGATGAGCCTTGGTGCCTTCGGTTGCGTGCTGTTGCTGACAAGGTCCGGCTACGAGGCCGAGAACCTCGAGGACTTCAAGGGGCTCAACAAGCGCAGTCCCTGGTTCGCGGCCATGATGCTGATCATGATGTTTTCCATGGCCGGCATTCCGTTCTTCATCGGTTTCTTCGCCAAGTTCGCGGTGCTGCTCGCCACGGTGAAGGCTGGTTTTGTCTGGGTCGCGGTAATCGCCGTGATGTTCTCGCTGGTTGGGGCCTTCTACTACCTGCGCGTGGTCAAGCTGATGTACTTCGATGCACCAGTGGATGCGGCGCCAATCCGGCCGGCCGCAGACATGCGGCTGGTATTGTCGGCGAATGGCCTGGCGGTCGCGCTGCTCGGCATTTTCCCCGATCCGGTGATTTCCTTCGGTACTTCGGTACTCGCCCGCTCGCTGTATTGAGGGCGTTCGCCGCGCTCGCTTCGACGCGGCGGTGCCCTACGTGCTTGGCGCGCCGTCCCGCCAAGGCTGACTTTCGGGACTCGGCGTTTCCACGCGCGCCGTGTGCCACCAGGCCCTCCGGCCTGCCGTGTCGATTCACGATAATATTGGGCGGGTGACGCGCCGAGTATTCGAACTTTCTCCCCAGACAACGCGATGGATGACGCCGACCTGATCGAACATACCGTGGACAGCGTGCCCGTCTATGACGGCGCGCTGCTCAAGGTGCGCAGGGATCGCGTGCGGATGTCCGATGGCCACGAGTCCGTGCGCGAATGGGTGGCCCATCCCGGCGCGGTGGTGGTGATCGGC
>SSTB01000039.1 GCA_009469665.1 Azonexaceae bacterium
CGACGTCCTCTCCCGCTTCCACACCATGCTGGGCTACAACGTCCTGCAGCCCATGGGCTGGGACGCCTTCGGCATGCCCGCCGAGAACGCCGCCCTGCAGAACAACGTCCCGCCGGCCGGGTGGACCTATTCCAATATCGACTACATGAGGAAGCAGCTCCAGTCCCTCGGCTTCGCCATCGACTGGGAACGGGAGCTGGCCACCTGCACGCCCCAGTACTACCGCTGGGAGCAATGGTTGTTCACCCGCCTCTTCGAAAAGGGACTGGTGTACAAGAAGCTGGGCACGGTGAACTGGGACCCGGTGGATCACACCGTGCTGGCCAACGAACAGGTCATCGATGGTCGCGGCTGGCGTTCCGGCGCCCTGGTAGAAAAGCGCGAGATCCCCATGTACTACATGAAGATCACCGCCTACGCCGAGGAACTGCTCGCCGAACTGGACAAGCTGCCGGGCTGGCCCGAGCAGGTGCGCCTGATGCAGAAGAACTGGATCGGCAAGAGCACCGGCGTGCGCTTCGCCTTCCCGCTGGCCGACAATGCCGATGAAAAACTCTGGGTTTTCACCACCCGCGCCGACACCATCATGGGCGTCACCTTCGTCGCCGTCGCTGCCGAGCATCCGCTGGCCATCAAGGCTGTCGTCAACAATCCGGAACTCGCCGCCTTCATCGAGGAATGCAAGAAGGGCGGCGTCGCCGAGGCCGACCTGGCAACCATGGAAAAGAAGGGCATGCCGACCGGCATCTTCGTCGAGCATCCGCTGACCGGCGAGAAGGTCGAAGTCTGGGTCGGCAACTATGTGCTCATGGGCTACGGCGAAGGTGCCGTCATGGCCGTGCCGGCCCACGACGAGCGCGATTTCGCCTTCGCCAAGAAGTACGGCCTGGCCATCAAGCAGGTCATCGCCGCCGAGGGACAGGAATTCAGCCTGGACGGCTGGCAGGAATGGTACGGCGACAAGACCCGGGGTTCCTGCGTCAATTCCGGCAAATACGACGGCCTGGCTTACGATGCCGCCGTGGACGCCATCGCTGCCGACCTGGCCGCCAAGGGCCTGGGCGAGAAGAAGGTGCAGTTCCGCCTGCGCGACTGGGGCATTTCCCGCCAGCGCTACTGGGGCTGCCCGATCCCCATCATCCATTGCCCGACCTGCGGCGACGTGCCGGTCCCCGACGAGCAGTTGCCCGTGGTGCTGCCTGAGAACGTCGAGATCACCGGCGCCGGCTCACCCCTGGCCCGAATGCCCGAATTCTACGAGACCACCTGCCCGCAGTGCGGCGGCAAGGCCAAGCGCGAAACCGACACCATGGACACCTTCGTCGAGTCGTCCTGGTATTTCCTGCGTTATGCCTGCACGGACAACGCCACGGCCATGGTAGACGAGCGCGTCGCCTACTGGTGCAAGGGCGGCATCGACCAGTACATCGGCGGCATCGAGCACGCCATCCTGCACCTCCTGTATTCGCGCTTCTTCACCAAGCTGATGCGCGACGTCGGGCTGATCGGCGATCTGGGCGAACCCTTCGCCAACCTGCTGACCCAGGGCATGGTCGTCGCCCCCACCTTCTACCGTGAGCTGGACGGCGGCAAGAAGCAGTGGATCAATCCGGCCGACGTCGATGTCGTCACCGACGAGCGCGGCCGCCCGACCGGCGCCACCCTGCGCGCCGACGGCCAGCCGGTGGTCATCGGCGGCACCGAGAAAATGTCGAAGTCGAAGAACAACGGCGTCGACCCGCAGGCCCTCATCGACCAGTACGGCGCCGACACGGCGCGGCTCTTCATCATGTTCGCTTCGCCCCCCGACCAGTCGCTGGAATGGTCCGACGCCGGCGTCGAAGGTGCCTTCCGTTTTCTGCGCCGCCTGTGGAAGACCGTCTACGACCATGTCCAGGCCGGCCTCGTCGCCGCCTGCACGGGTAACAACGCACTCTCCTCAGCCCAGGCGGACCTGCGCCGCAAGCTGCACCAGACCCTGGGCAAGGTGGCCGACGACTACGGCCGGCGCAAGCAGTTCAACACCGCCATCGCCGCCGTCATGGAACTGCTCAACGCCTACGACAAGTGCGACTTGGCGGATGCCGCCGGCCGCGCCCTGGCCCAGGAGGTGTTGGAAAGTGCGGTTCTCATGCTCTTCCCGATCGTCCCCCACATCGGCCAGGCCCTCTACGACGAGCTGAAACCCGGCCAGGACGCCGGCAAGCAGGCCTTCCCCAAGGCCGACCCGGCCGCCCTGGTGCAGAGTGAAATCGAGCTGGTGGTACAGGTGAACGGCAAACATCGCGGTTCCATCCGCGTTGCCGCCGATGCCGACAAAGCCGCCATCGAAGCCGCAGCCCTGGCTTCCGAAGGGGCGGTCAAGTTCATGGAAGGCAAGCCCGCCAAGAAGGTGGTGGTGGTGCCGGGCCGCCTGGTGAATATCGTCGCCTGATCCATCCCCCCTGCCCTTTTCGTTCCCCCGCCGCCCGGAGACCCGCATGCCATGAAGCGTCTATTTCTCGCCTTCCTCGCCGCCGTCCTGGTGGCGGGTTGCGGCTTCCAGTTGCGGGGTTCGACCAGCGCCACCCTGCCTTACAAGTCGATGTACATCGCCCTGCCCGAGAATTCGGAAATCGGCCTCTGGCTGGAGCGCTACATCAGGGCTTCCGGCAGCACCCAATTGATGGCCAATGCGCGGGATGCCGAAGCCATCTTTCAGCAGTTGCTCGACCAAAGGAACAAATCGATCCTCAGCCTGAACGCCAAGGGCGCCGTGCGTGAATACCGGCTCGAGGCAAAATTTGCCTATCGCGTCGTGGACCCCAAGGGCAAGGTTCTGGTGCCCCCCAGCGAGATCGTGCTCACCCGCGACCTGACCTTCAACGCATCGGCGGTGCTCGCCAAAGACCAGGAAGAGGCCGTGCTTTGGCGCGACATGAGCAATGACCTGGCCAGTCAGATCCTGCGTCAGTTGGCCATCGCCAAGCCGGGCAGCGGCGTGGAAGACGAGTGATGCTGCTTAAGGGCGACCAGTTCGCCGCCCACCTGGAAGGCTCCCTGCGGCCCCTGTACGTGCTCCACGGCGACGAGCCCCTCCTGGTTCTGGAGGCGGCCGATGCGCTCCGCGCCAAGGCACGCCAGCAGGGTTACAGCGAACGCGAAGTCCTGACGGCCCTGCCCGGATTCGACTGGGGCCAGCTCATGGCCGCCGGCGGCAACCTTTCGCTCTTCGGCGACCGCAAGCTCGTCGACCTGCGCATTCCCTCGGGCAAGCCCGGTCGCGACGGGAGTGCCGCGCTCCAGGCCTGGTGTGGCCATCTATCCCCCGACACGCTGCTTCTGGTCACCCTGCCTGAACTCGATTGGAAGGAAGAGAAGGCCGCCTGGTTTACGGCCCTCGCCGAAGCCGGGGTGGCGGTCAAGCTCTTGGCCCCGCCTCTGGCTGAACTTCCGGGTTGGATCGCCGGGCGCCTGCGGCGGCAGAAGCAGCAAGCCGATACGGAGGCCCTGCGCTTCATCGCCGAACGCGTGGAAGGCAATCTTCTAGCCGCCCACCAGGAAATCCAGAAACTTGCCCTACTCTACCCGGCCGGCAGCCTGAGCCTGGAACAAGTGCGCGAAGCCGTACTCAACGTGGCCCGCTACGATCTGGACGGCCTGCGGGAGGCCCTTCTGCTGGGGGATCTGGCACGTTTGGTACGAACCCTGGACGGCCTGTGCCACGAAGGGGAAGCACCGCCCCTGGTTTTGTGGGCCATGACCGAGGAAATCCGCACTCTGACCACCTTGCGCGCCGGCCTGGACCGGGGCCGGCCCCTCGATGCCCTGCTCAAGGAAGCCCGTGTCTGGGGCCCCCGCCAGGGGCCCGTCAAACGGGCGCTACAACGACTGGGCCGCGAAACACTCCACTCGGCCATCGCCCATGCCGCACGCATCGACCGCCTGGCCAAGGGCATCGGCCGGGGCAATGTATGGGAGGAATTCCAGCGCCTGGGCCTCGCCTTGGCGGCTCCCGGTGGACGGGGCTAAAGGCCCCCGACTACGTCTAGGCCGCCTTGTCCTGCGTCACGCTGGCGGGATCGGGCTCCAAGTCTTCCCACATGCATACGCATTCTTTGCGCAGATCATGCAGGCCCGGCTTGGATTTTTCCTGGACAAGGCACTCGCCCACACAATCGTGGTCGATGACGACCACCTTCATGTCCGCATCCACCTGACGTTCACCGTCCCAGTAGCTGCACGTTGCACAAACCTTGATTTCAGCAGGCAGGATCAGCTTTTCCGCCATGGCACCCTCGCAGCATCACCCTGTTATCGTTGCGGATAAGAGTTTACCCGGATAGAGAAGTTCCCTCCAATTCGGTCGCTATAATCATTCCCTGTTTCTGGATGGATTGATTTCATGGATATCAAGGAATACATGCACACCGTGGGCCGTCAGGCCCGCGCCGCCTCCCGCCGCATGGCCATGGCCACCACGGCGGAGAAGAATGCCGCTCTCGCCGCCATCGCCGCCGCCATCCGCCGCGAGAAGGCAGCCCTCGTTGCCGCCAATCAGGAAGACCTGGCCGCCGCCCGCGCCGCCGGCCTGGAAAGCGCCATGATCGACCGCCTGACCCTCTCCGAGAAGGGCGTCGAAGCCATGGCCGAAGGCGTCGAACAGGTGGCCAAGTTGCCCGACCCCATCGGCGAGATGAGCGACATCAAGTACCGCCCGTCCGGCATCCAGGTGGGGAAGATGCGCGTGCCACTGGGCGTCATCGGCATCATCTACGAAGCCCGCCCCAACGTGACCGCCGATGCCGCGGCGCTGTGCCTGAAATCCGGCAACGCCGCCATCCTGCGGGGCGGCTCCGAGGCCATCCGCTCCAACCGCGCCATCGCCGCCCTGGTCCGGGAAGGCCTCGAGGCCGCCGGTCTTCCTGCGGAATGCGTGCAGGTCATCGACACCACCGATCGCGCCGCCGTCGGCGAACTGATCACCCTGCGCGAGTTTGTCGACGTCATCGTGCCGCGCGGTGGCAAGGGCCTCATCGCCCGCCTGCTGGCCGAATCCCGGGTGCCCATGATCCAGCACCTGGACGGCAATTGCCACGTTTACCTGGATGAGGACGCCGACCCCAACAAGGCCCTGAAGATCGTCGAGAACGCCAAGACCCAGCGTTACGGCACCTGCAACACCGCCGAATCGCTGCTGGTCGACCGTACCGTTGCGGCCATGCTGCTGCCCCCCATCGCCGCCATGCTCAGCGCCAAGGGCGTCGAGATCCGCGGCTGCCCGGAGACCCGTACTCTGGTGAAGGAAGCCAAGGCGGCCACGGAAGAGGATTACTCCACCGAATACCTGGCGCCCATCATCTCGGTAAAGGTAGTGGCCGGCATCGACGAGGCCATCACCCACATCAACACCTATTCGTCCCACCACACCGACGCCATCGTCACCGACAACCACCCCAAGGCCATGCGCTTCCTGCGGGAGGTGGATTCCTCCTCGGTCATGGTCAACGCCTCCACCCGCTTCGCCGACGGCTTCGAGTATGGCCTGGGAGCCGAGATCGGCATCTCCACCGACAAGATTCACGCCCGCGGCCCGGTGGGTCTGGAAGGCCTCACCAGCCAGAAATGGGTGGTGTTGGGCGACGGGCATATAAGGCAGTGAGGCGCGAGAGGTGAGGGGTGAGGAATTTGGGGCGGTGCTTTCCGCCCCCGGCTTCTCGCTGGGCGTCCAGTCTGACGAGGACGAGATCGTCGAAATCCACTTCCTCGAACCGTGCCCGGAAGTGGCCCCGATCAGTCCTCTGGCCGCCGAAGCGGTGCGCCAGTTGAAAGCCTATCTGGCCGACCCCGCCTTCGTCTTCGGCTTGCCCCTGCGCCCATCCGGCACCACCTTCCAGCGCCGGGTATGGGAGCAGATCGCCGCCATCCCCTGCGGGCGCACACGCACCTACGGCGAAGTCGCCAGGAGCCTCAACAATGCCCCGCGGGCCGTGGGCCAGGCCTGCGGCGCCAATCCCTTCCCCCTGGTCGTACCTTGCCACCGGGTGATCGGCGCCGGCGCCGGCCTGGGAGGCTTCGCCCGCCACGGGGGCGGCTTTCTGCTCGACGTGAAGCGCTGGCTCCTGACCCATGAAGGCTGCCTCCCCGGCGCTTGAACCGGAAGATCTCGCCGACATCGACGGTTTCTGCGACGCCCTCTGGCTGGAGGACGGTCTGGCCAAGGCCACCCTGGCCAGCTACCGCTCCGACCTCGCCCACCTTGCCGTCTGGCTGCGCGGCAAGGGCCAAGGCCGGCTCCTCGACGCAAGCGAAGCCGCACTGCTCGCCTACATCGCAAAGCTCGCCCGGGAAACGCGCGCCAGCTCCCAGGCCCGCCATCTTTCCACTTTGCGCCGCTTCTACCGCTGGCAGCGAGCCCGGGGACGCCTGTTCACCGACCCCACCCTCAAGCTCGCCCATCCGGTCCGTCCCGCCCGCCTGCCAAAGGTGCTCTCGGAAACGCAGGTCGAGCTGCTTCTGTCGGCACCAGACCTTGGCACCCCCCTGGGTTTGCGCGATCGCGCCATGCTCGAGGTGCTCTACGCCAGCGGTCTACGGGTGTCGGAACTGACAGGCATGGCACTCGCCCAAGTGGGCTTCAACGAAGGCGTGGCACGGGTGATCGGCAAGGGAGACAAGGAAAGACTGGTACCGCTCGGAGAAATCGCCATCGACTGGCTGCGCCGCTACCTCGCCGAGGCCCGACCGAAAATCCTGGGCGACCGCCGCAGTGAAGCCCTCTTTGTCACCGGCCGCGGCGGCCCCATGACGCGACAGATGTTCTGGAACCTGATCAAGCGCTACGCCACCCGGGCGGGTATCGACCCGGCCAAGCTCTCCCCCCACGTGCTGCGCCACGCCTTCGCCACCCATCTGCTCAACCACGGTGCAGACCTGCGGGTCGTACAGTTGCTCCTCGGCCACGCCGATATTTCGACCACCCAGATATATACCCACGTGGCGCGCGAACGCCTCAAGGCGCTCCACGCAGCTCACCACCCGCGGGGCTGAGGCTGACGCGGGGTGTCAGGCCCACACGCGGCGGCCCGGACGGGGATGCCTCTCGCACGAAGTCCTCCGGCTTGCCAGCCCCTCGGGGGACTAGCCTGCAATGCAAGCTTAGCCGGGTGCCCCAACCGGCCGGTAGATCGCTTCCAGGATCGCCGTTTCGAATTGCCCGACCACCTGTTCCCAACTGCGGGGCAGCATGGCCAGGCGGGCGGTGGAGCCGAGGCGTTGGCGCAGGCCGGAGTCCTCAGCCAGACGGGCGGCAGCGGCGGTGAAGGCGACTTCGTCGCCGGGGGGCACGGCGAGACCGTCCCTTTCCGGGCTGATGAGCTCGGCCGCGGCGGCAGTCCGGTAGGCGGCGACTGTCAGGCCGCTGGCCATGGCCTCGGCCACGACGTTGCCGTAGGTCTCGGTGAGGCTGGAAAACAGAAAGATGTCAGCACTGGCGTAGTGGGCGGCCAGTTCCTCGCCCCGCCGCACCCCAGCGAAGACGTGGTCGGGGTGTTTCTGCTCCAGGGCACCCCGGGCCGGGCCGTCGCCCACCCAGACCATGCGGACATCGCCCGGCAGGTCTTGCAGGCTGCGGCTGACGAGGCCCAGGTTCTTTTCCGGCGCCAGCCGCCCGACGGACAGGCAGACGACGGTGCGGGGCCCGGCGTCCCAGCTCATCCGCAGGACTTCGCTGCGCCGACGGGGGTCGAAGAGGGAGGTATCGACGCCGCGCCCGACCACCTTGACGCCCGGGATCCCGGCACAGGCGAGATCAGCTGCCAGGGCCGCCGTGGGAACGAGGGTGGCGCGGGTACGCCGGTGCAGGGTGCGCAGGTAGGCCCCCACGGCGGGGCGCAGCCAGCCCAGGCCGTAGTGGGTGCTGTAGTGATCGAAGTTGGTGTGGAACCCCGAGGTGACCGGGATGCCGAGGCTGCGGGCCGCGCTGACCGCCGACCAGCCCAGGGGCCCCTCGGTGACGACATGGACGAGATCCGGCCGGCGCGCACGCCAACGCCGGCGCAGCGCCCCTCCGGCGGGAAGCCCGAGGCGCAGACCGGGATAGCCCGGCAGGGGAAGGCCGGCCAGGGGGATTTCGTCGCGGGAAGGCAGTTCTTGCCGGAATTGCCGGGGCCGCAGGACGGTGACCGCGTGCCCTCGTCCGCGCAGGCCCTCCACCAGGCGGCCCACGGTCATGGCCACGCCGTTCACTTCCGGCGGGTAGGTTTCACTGACGATGTCGATGGCGAGATTCATGCCCGGTCCAGCATGATCGAAGCCCAGATCACGACCACATTGACCAGGGCGAGGAGCACGGCGGCGCTACCGATGTCCTTGGCCCGCTTGGCGAGGCGGTGCCGCTCCAGGCTCACCCGATCGACGGCGGCCTCCACCGCGGAGTTGAGCAGTTCGACCACCAGCACCAGGAGGACGCTGGCGATCATCAGCGCCCGCTCGACGCCGCTTACGGGCAGCAGCAGGGTGGTTCCCGTGAGCAGGAGGGCCAGCCAGATTTCCTGCCGGAAGGCGTCCTCGTGGGCGTGGGCAGCCCGCAGGCCGGCAAAGGAATAGTGCAAGGCGTTCCAGACTCGGCGCAGACCCGTCTTGCCCTTGAAGGGGGATTCGTTGGCAGCGGCGTCGTCGCCAGGGGGCGGTGGGGTGTGGGGGGCGTTCATGGCGTGGTGTCTTGGGCGAACGATAGGCGGGCCAAGCTAAGGTTTCATGACAGCCGCCGTCATGGTGTCGTAACCGCGACGACCTAAGCTGCCGCCTGTCGTCGTCTGCCATCCCAACCCCTGCACAGGATTTGCCGTGAAACGTCTACCGACCCTGATTGATCGCGTCGACCAGAAAATCTTCGACGCCGTCACCCGCCGCTCGCTGGTCTATAACACCTGCTGGGAGGATCCCGCGGTGGACCGCCAGGCCCTGCAATTCCACCCTGACGATACTGTCCTGGTCATCACCAGCGCCGGTTGCAACGCCCTCGATTACGCGGCTGCCGGGGTGCGCCGCGTCCATGCTGTGGATGCCAATCCGCGCCAGAACGCTTTGCTCGAACTCAAGATGGCAGCCATCCGGCGCCTGGAGTACGAGGATTTCTTTGCCCTCTTCGGCCACGGTTATCACGAACGCTTCGCGACCTTCTACCAGAAAACCCTGCGCTGGGATCTTTCCGAATTCGCGCGGGATTTCTGGGACCAGCGCCTGCACTGGTTCGCGAGCCCCCACGGCAGTTTCTATTTCCACAGCCTGGCCGGTCTGGTCGCGCGTAGCTTCCGCGCCTGGTTCCGCAGCAGCCCGGGCCTGCAAGGCGACATCGCGGCCCTCTTCTCAGCCAGCGGGCTGGAGGAGCAGCGCACCCTCTACCGCCAGCGCATCCGGCCGCAATTGTGGAGCCGCCCCTTGAACTGGCTTCTGGGCCGGCAGATCACCTTGAGCCTCCTGGGCGTGCCTCACCCCCAGCGGCGCGAGGTGCAGGCACAGCATCCTGGCGGAGTCGCCGGTTTCATCCGCGAGGCGGTCGAATACGTGGTGGAGGAACTGCCGCTGCGCGGCAACTATTTCTGGCGGGTCTATTTCGGGGGCCGCTATACGCCGGACTGCTGCCCCGAGTACCTTACCGAGGCGGGGTTTTCCCAACTGAAGGCAGGGGGAGTCGATCGCATCCGCTGTCACACCACCCTGGTGACCGATTTCCTGCAGCGTACCGGCGACCGCATCGACAAGTTCGTGCTCCTCGACCACATGGACTGGATGAGTTGCTATCACCCGGAAGCGCTGGTGGCGGAGTGGAACGCCATCCTCGACCGGGCTTCGCCGGGCGCCCGCATCATCTTCCGCAGCGCCCACGCCCGGCCGGCCTACCTGGACTGGATCGAGGTCGGGGAGGCCCATCGCCGCCTGCGTCATGTCCTAACCTTCCACGACGACCTGGCCCGCCGCCTCAGCCTGCAGGACCGCGTCCACACCTATGCCGGATTCCACATCGCCGATGTCGCGGCCTGAATCCTGCACTGAACCCCCTGGGGAGCAGCGGGGGGGCAATGGCGCGCTGCAGCTCGGTTCCGAGGCCCGGGTGTTGCTGGCCCTGCTGCGGGGCCAGGGGCGCCACGGCGATCAGCAGTCTCGCCTGGAACGTTTCTACGGTCCCCAGGCAGCCCATTACGACGGTTTCCGCGAGCGACTGCTGGCGGGTCGCGAGGCACTCTACGCCGACCTGGACCTCTCCCCCGGCGCCAGCCTGATCGAGATCGGAGCGGGCACAGGGCGCAATCTTGCCTGTCTGTCCCCGGTAATCAGCCAGTTGGCCCGGGTGGATCTGGTTGATCTGTGCGCGCCATTGCTGGAACAGGCCCGGCGCCGCTGGAGCGGGTACCCCAACGTGTTCTGCCACCACGCCGATGCCTGCTCTTGGTTCCCGCGGGAGGCCGCCGACGCCGTGGTCTTCTCCTATTCGCTGTCCATGATTCCCGACTGGCGGCGCGCCCTCGTCAATGCCTTCACCATGCTGCGCCCCGGAGGCCGCCTCGCGGTGGTGGATTTCACCCTTCTCCCGGATCAGGCGCCCTGGATGAGGCGCTTCTGGCGCATCTGGTTCGGCCACGACGGCGTGCGCCCCGATGCGCTGCATCTGAGCACCCTGGCCACGCTGCTCCCGGATCACCGCAAAGTGGTCGACCGCAGCCGCCTGCCCTACCTGCCTGGCCTGAGCATCCCCTACTTCCGCTTCGTCGGCCAGCGGCCCGGGGGAGCTCGAGCCCGCTGATCGGCCCCCTGTCTTCTCCATCACGCAGAAGCAGTAGCCTCCAGTGCACGAATCGTTTTCGGCAGCGGCCTGGCGGGGGTCAGAAGCGCAAGGAATCAAATCTTGCCGCAGGCGTGGGCACGAGCCGCAGCGGGCACGCCGTTCACACGCCGACGGGCAGTGCCGCGGTGGCCGGAGGCGCGGTGGCAAGCTGGCGATAGAGATTGCCCAGACGAGCGGCCATGGCACCGTCTGACCACTCCAACGCGTAATTGCGCGCTTCTTCGCGCAGTTGATCCCTGCCCTCAGGGTGGGAGAAGTACTGGGCCAGGGCGAGGCCGAAAGCCTCCGGGTCTTCGGGCGGGACGAGGCAGCCCCGGCGCGGACCGAGTATATCGGTGGTGCCCATGGCCGAGAGAGCAAGGACCGGAACGCCCGCGGCCATAGCCTCCAGCAGGACCAGGCCCTGGGTTTCGGTTCGGGAGGCGAAGACAAAGGCGTCGGCAGCAGCATAGCAGTCGGGAAGCTCGGTACCGCGGTCCAGGTAACCCAGGAAGCGGACCGCCTGGGCGAGACCGAGTTCGGCCGTCCGTACACGCAATTCTTCCAGGGCTGGTCCCTCACCGGTGACCAGGAACAGCGCATCCGGACGGACGACGAGGGTGCGTGCGAAAGCCTGGAGCAGGAAGGCGATATTTTTTTCGTGGGCGACCCGGCCGACGAAGAGGGCCACGGGCCGCTTGGCATCGATGCCGTGGCGCTGGCGAAACGCGGCACCGTCACCCCGACTGAAGTTGGCGACAGGAATGCCGGTGGGCAGGACATGGCAAGGGCGGACGACGCCGTAGGCGGCGAGGCGTTCGGCCATGGCAGCCGAGGGCACCACAATGGCGTCGAGGGCATTGCACTGACGACGGGAGACACGGCGGGCCATAGCCTTGAGCCAGCGGGCGGGCAGCCAGGGAGCGTAGTACTGGAAATATTCCTCGAACAGGGTGTGGTAGGTGGCGATCGCCGGGATGCCCAGCTTGCGCGCCGCCGCCAGGCCGGAGTAGTGGGCTGCGAAGGGGGTCTGGATATGGACCAAATCGCAGTCTTGAGCGGCGGTGAGGACGGCAGTCTTCATCGCGCTCCAGGAGACCAGCCGGTCTTCGGGATCCCGCGGGACTGCCCGCCCAGGGACCCGCACGATGCCCGGTTCTCCTGTTTCTCCACGATAGGCGGGGACGACTAAGCGCACCTCGATTCCCTGGGCGGCAAGGCAGGCACGGAAGGTCTCGATGGAGGTGGACACCCCGTTGACCCGCGGAAAATAGACGTCGGAAACCATCAGGATGCGCATCAGGACAGGGCCTCTTCGTTCAGGGCAAGGGGGGTTTCGGGGATCAGACTACGGGCGCCCCAGTGCACCAGTTCAAGTCTGCCGTCGAAATGCTCGACGATGGCAGTGCAGGAATCGACCCAGTCGCCGCAATTGACGTAGGTGAGACCACCGATGTCCTTGATCGCCGCCCAGTGGATGTGACCGCAGATGACGCCGTCCAGACCCCGCTCCCGGGCGTGGTGCAGGGCTGAATCCTCGAAATCGAAGATGAAATTGAGCGCCGTCTTGACCTTGCGCTTGGCGTAGCCGGCCAGGGACCAGTAACCGGCCTTGCCCAGCTTGCGGCGTATCCAGGAGAGCCACAGGTTGAGGCGCACCAGCCACTCGTACCCGATGTCGCCGACAATCGCCACCCAGCGATGGTGCCGGGTCACCTGGTCAAAGAGGTCGCCATGGATGAGAAGGAAGCGACGCCCATCGACGGTCTCGTGCACTGCCTCCTCGGCGACTTCGATATCGCCGAAGGCGATGCCGTAGTAGTCGCGCAGGGCTTCGTCGTGGTTTCCCGGGATGAAGACCACCTGCTCACCATGGCGAGCCCGACGCAGGAATTTCTGCACCACGGTGTTCTGGGCCCTGGACCAATGGATGCTGCGACTCATGGCCCAGAAGTCGATGATGTCGCCGATGAGATAGGTGCGCTCGGCGGAATATTCTCGCAGGAAATCGAGCAGTCGGTCGGCCTGGCAGGCGCGGGTGCCGAGGTGAATATCTGACAGGAACAATGTGCGGACCCGTGGCATGGCGCCACCTTAGCGCCGCGCCATTAAGGGTCCGTGATAGAGAAGTGAAGAAAAGGTTACGCGCCGGCCGTGCGCGAGACGGGAAAGCGCGCCACGAAACGACTGCCTTCGCCGGGGACGCTGGTGACGTCGAGAGTGGCCTGGTGCCGCGACAGCGCATGCTTGACGATGGCCAGGCCCAGCCCGGTACCCCCCGTATCCCGCGAGCGGCCGCGGTCGACCCGGTAAAAGCGTTCGGTCAGGCGGGGAATGTGTTTGGCGTCGATGCCGATCCCCGTATCGCGCACTGCGAATTCCGCGCCCTCCCGGCAGGCTTGCCAGGACAGAGTGACTGTTCCTCCCTCCGGGGTATAGCGCACAGCATTGGAGACCAGATTGGCAAAGGCGCTCACCAACTCCCCCTCGGCCCCCAGGAGGTCCGGCCCATCGGCTTCCAGAACGACACTGTGGCGGCCACCGGAGAGCGATTCCGCATCTCGCCGCAACTTGTCGAGGAGGCTGGCCATATCGATGCGCTCGTCCTCCGGCGGCGGAGCGGCTTCCAGTGAGGAGAGGGTCAGGAGATCGCGCACGATGCGTTGCATGCGCTCCGATTGTTCGGCCATCAGACGCAGGAATTGCTGACGCTGGGCGGGTTCGACCTCGATTTCCTGCAGGGTCTCCAGAAATCCTGCCAGCACGGTAAGCGGCGTGCGCAACTCGTGAGAGACGTTGGCGACGAAATCCCGTCGCATGCGATCGAGGAGATCAGCCTGGGTGACGTCCTTGATCTGCATGAGACGGCTGCTGCGACCGTAGGGCAGCATGTGGATCGAGTACACGCGTTCGCCCTTGCGATCGCTACGCAGCACCAGTGGCTTGGCGAAGTCTTCCGCGCCAAGGTATTCGACAAACTCCGGTTGCCGCACCAGGTTGGCCACCATCTGGCCTACATCGGTGCTCAGGTTGAGGCCGAATTGATGCTCGGCGGTGACGTTGCACCAAAGGATATTGTTGCCCGCATCGAGCAAAACCACCCCATCGTTGAGGGCCTGAATGGCCGCCGAAAATTCGGCGACTTCGGCTTCACGCCGGGAAACGACTCCGGCGAGATACTTTTCGTGGCGATGGAGGCGAGCAAAGACTTCATCCCAGACCCCCTCGCCCTCGAGCATCTCGGTACTCTCGGGTTGGACGGACCAGCGCTCCAGCCTGGACAGGTAGACCAGATGGTGGACGATCTGGGCTGTGAGGCCTGCCGCAAGCAGCCCCCAACCCAGCCAGGGATGCACCAGGCCCGCAACAATACCCGACAGCACAAGGGTAAGCCCGACATAGACGAGCCCCCTGAACATGGAGAGGGGCATAGCCCCCTGCGACCGATCAGTCGCCCCGGAACCGATAGCCGGTCCCACGGACGGTTTCGACACGATCATGGTGCCCAGAGGGCTCCAGGGCGGCCCGCAGCCGGCGGATGTGGACATCCACCGTGCGCTCTTCGATGAAGACGTGGTCGCCCCAGACTTCGTCCAGTAACTGGGCCCGGGTGTAGACCCGCTCCGGGTGAGTCATAAAAAAGAAGAGGAGGCGGAATTCGGTGGGCCCCAGTTCGACCGGCTGGTCGGAAGCCACGACGCGGTGGGTGGCCGGGTTGAGGACGAGCCCCCGGACTTCGACCGCCTCGCCGGCCAGATGCGGTGACCGGCGGCGCAGGACGGCCCGCACCCGGGCCACCAGCTCCTTGGGCGAGAAGGGTTTGGTGACGTAGTCGTCGGCGCCGGCTTCGAGACCCTGAATCTTGTCCTCTTCGTGCACTCGGGCCGTCAGCATGATGACCGGCAATTCGCGGGTGCGCTCGTCACCACGCAATTTCTTGGCCAGCGCCACCCCGGATTGGCCGGGCAACATCCAGTCCAGAATCACCAGATCGGGCAGCGCGGCGCGGATAGCGGATTCGCCCTCCTCGGCGCTGCCGGCCCGTACCACGAGAAAGCCGGCGTGTTTGAGGTTGATGGTCACCAGTTCCTGGATGGCGGGCTCGTCCTCGATGACGAGGATGGTCGGATTCATGGGAGCGGCTCTTTCTTGGGGGTGTGGCGGACGTCCTGCCCCTCCACGATGTAAATGACGTGCTCACCGATATTCTTGGCGTGGTCGCCGATGCGCTCGATGGCCCGTGCAATCCAGATGATGTCCATGGAAGTGGTGATGGTGCGAGGGTCTTCCATCATGTGGGTGATGAGTTGACGCAGGATGGATTTGAATTCGACATCCACCTCGTTGTCGGCGCGGATGACTTCTGCTGCTGCAGAGGTGTCCAGGCGGGCGAAGGCGTCCAGGGCTTGACGCATCATGCTGAGGGCCGCCTCGGCCACATGGCGCACCCCCACGCCATACTGGCTGGGCATGTGACCACTCTCGTAGATTCGCCTTACCCCCTTGGCGATTTTCTTGGCTTCGTCGCCGGCCCGCTCCAGATCGGTGACGATTTTGCTGATACCGAAGACCAGGCGCAGATCGGAGGCTGCCGGCTGGCGTTTGGCAATGATATGGGCGCAATCGTCGTCCACCGCCTTTTCCAGCTCATTGACCTTGTGATCGGTCTCGACGATGGACTTGACACTGGCGATCTCACCGCTGGAGTAAGCCTCGATGGCATCCGAGACCTGCGATTCGACCAGGCCACCCATTTGCAGCACGTGGCTGCGCAGGGCCGACAGGTCTTCATCAAACTTGGTGGAGAGGTGCGAGCTTTCGTTCATGGTGTGTCTCCTCAGCCCATGCGGCCGGTGATGTAGTCTTCGGTACGCTTGTCCTTGGGCTTGATGAAGATGTCGTCGGTCTTGCCGAATTCGATCATCTCGCCCAGGAACATGTAGGCCGTAAAATCAGAGACGCGGGCGGCCTGCTGCATGTTGTGGGTGACGATGAGGATGGTGACGCGCTTCTTGAGCTCATGCACCAGTTCCTCAATGGACGCCGTGGCGATGGGATCGAGGGCCGAGGTCGGCTCGTCGAAAAGGAGGAGTTCAGGATCGGTCGCCAAGGCACGTGCGATGCACAGTCGCTGTTGCTGGCCGCCGGAGAGATTGGACGCCAGTTCGTTCAGGCGGTCCTTCACCTCATCCCACAGCGCTGCGCCGCGCAGGGCGTGCTCCACCTTGTCGTCCATGGCGCGCTTGTTGCGCTCGCCCCGCACCCGCAGCCCGTAGGCGACGTTTTCGTAGATCGACTTGGGAAAGGGATTCGGCTTCTGGAACACCATGCCGATGCGCATGCGTACCTCAATGGGATCGACGTCGTTGGCCAGGATGTTGGTGTTGTCCGGGAAAAAGCGAATCTCCCCCTCGTAGCGGTTACCGGGATAAAGGTCGTGCATGCGGTTGAAGCTGCGCAGATAGGTCGACTTGCCGCAACCGGAGGGCCCAATGAGGGCGGTCACCTTCTTGTCGTAGATGGGCATGTTGATACCCTTCAGGGCCTGGGCTTCGCCGTAGTAGAAGTTGAGATTGCGAGCCTCTGCCTTGAGGGGGGGCGTTTCGGCATGGATGTGCATGACGGATTCCTGGGTGATTACCACTTGATGTTCTTGCGCATTTTGTAACGCAGCCAGATGGCCAACCCGTTCATGGCCAGCACCATGGCCATGAGAACAAAGCCGGCGGCGGCAGCGTTGACTTCGAAGGCGGGATCGGGGCGGGAAGTCCAGTTGAAGATCTGGATGGGCATCACCGTGAAGGGCGACATGACCCAATCGAACATCCCGGCGGTGGCGCCCTCGCCGGTTGGGGTGAAGGGTACCGGCGGCAAGAAGGCGATGAAGGTCAGGGCACCGATGGTGATGATGGGCGCTGTCTCGCCAATGGCCCGGGCCAGCCCGATGATGACGCCGGTAAGAATACCGGGCATGGCATAGGGGATGATGTGATAGCGGCAGGTCTGCCAGCGCGTGGCACCGACTGCCATCGACCCTTCGCGGATCATCGCCGGAATGGCCCGGATGGCCTCGCGGGTGGCGACGATGACGATGGGCAGGATGAGCAAGGCAAGCGTCAGGCCGGCCGACAGAATACTTTGGCCAAAACCGAACTGGTACACGAAGATACCGAGGGCCAGCAGGCCATAGACAATGGACGGCACGGCAGCGAGATTGGTGATGTTGATTTCGATGATTTCGGTGATCCAATTGCGCTTGGCGTACTCCTCTAGATAGACCCCCGCGGCGACACCCAGGGGAACGGCAGCAATCGCAGTCACCAGCATCACCAGAAGGGAACCGACCCACGCAGAAAGGATGCCGGCGGAAGTGGCCCGGCGCGATGCGAAATTGGTGAAAAAATCGAGAGTGAGGCGTTCGGAGCCACGCATCACCATGTCACCGACCAGCAGGAAGATGACCAGAAGGCCGATGGCCAGGCACAGGATGCCCACCGCCTGGAAGATCGCGTCCTTCAGCTTTCCCCGGGCGATGACGGTGCGGATTTGTTCGGTGGTCAGGGCTTGCATCAGTAGCTCTCCCGGAATTTGCGGCGCATCCACTGACCCAGGATGTTGAAGGCCAGGGTGATGAGGATGAGCGTGAGGCCGGCGGCGAAGATGGTCTGGTAACCAATGGAACCGTGCGGCAGGTCGCCCAGGGCCACCTGGACGATGTAGGAAGTAATGGTGGCTGCGGGTTCCATGGGGTTCCAGGTCAGGTTGGGCTGCATGCCGGCGGCCACCGCGAGGATCATGGTTTCGCCGACCGCGCGGGAGATACCTAGGATGTACGAAGCCGCAAGTCCCGAAAAGGCCGCCGGCACCACGACGTGGAGGGCAGTGTAGAGGCGCGTGGACCCCATGGCATAGGCTCCCTCGCGCAGGCTCATGGGCACGGCACGCATGGCATCTTCCGACAGGGAAGCAACGTAGGGAACAATCATGATGCCCATCACCAGACCCGCTGACAGGAGCGAGAAGCCAGGCAACTCGGGAAATATCTTCTGCAGCAGCGGCGTAACCATCAGCAGAGCAAAATACCCGAACACGATGGTCGGAATACCCCCCAGCAATTCGAGCACGGGTTTCGATATCTCGCGGACTTTCGGCTTCGCGAATTCCGAAAGGTAGATGGCGATGATAGTCCCCATGGGGATGGCCACAATAAGTGCCACGGCAGAGGAAACCAGGGTTCCCGAAACCAGCACCATGATGCCGAAGTGAGCATCGTCAAAAAGCGGGGTCCACTGGGTGTCGGTCAGAAAATCGACCATGCTGACCCGCTGGAAGAAATGGATCGATTCCGACACCAGGACATAGACGATACCCACGGTGGTCAGAACCGACACCGCCGCAGCGGCGAAGAGCAGAGCCTCGATGACCCGCTCACTCAGGTTACGCATGGCGTTTCGGGCCAGGCGATCACTGACCACGGGCAAGTCGGAAGCGTTGTTGGCAGACATGGAGTGTGCGGTCACGGGAAAACCCTATGTTAAAAGCCCGGCCCCCGGGGAGACCAGGCTTTTTTGCGATACCGAGAAGCGAGCCCAGGCTTACAGC
>SSTB01000326.1 GCA_009469665.1 Azonexaceae bacterium
ATGGGTTGAAGTTGGCAACGACAATCTGAGCCTTTCTGATCAGATCAAGGTTGGCCTGAAAGATCCGCGATGCGTCGGTTTCGCCATGGTCGATGGGAATCAAGGCTTCGTAACCGTAGCGACGGCACGTGTCGCGAGCGGCTTCAGCCCATTCGAGGACATCGGGGCGAAAGACATCAGGGCCTGCGAGGTAGATTTTCATGAGATGCTGTTCTTAGAATTTGCTTCTTTCGAATTCTTCACGACACCCGACAGGAAATCCACCAGCACCGGCAACTCCCGGTCAAGATCGGCGTAGTCGTCGTGGCTTCCGGCCACAACCTTCAACGGGACATGATCGCCCGAGCGATTGGCGTGAATGGCATGAGCCTCGCTGACCGGCACGGTGGTGTCTTCCGCGCCATGGACCAACAAAACCGGGCACTGCACCCGCCGAATCGTGTTGATCGGCGCGATGGAGTCGAAGCGATGGCCAATCACCCACTCGACGTAGCGGAGCATCAGCCAGCCGACAGGCATGTACGGAATGCCCTTGGCGGCAAACCAGCGACGCATCATCGCCACCGGATGGGTGAAAGCGGCAATGCTCACCACGGCAGCGATGTCATCACGCCTTGATGCGGCAAGCAACGAAGCCGCGGCACCTACTGAGTGACCGATGGCGGTAATGGCCTGCGGGGCGATGTCCTCGCGCTGATTCAACCAGTCGATGGCATGCCCGAGATCCTCGGCAAAGCGTGGCATCGAAGCGAATGTGTCCTCATCGCTTTGGCCGTGACAGCGCGCATCGATGAACAACAGCGCAAATCCCGCCTCATGAAGCGGCTGCGCCAATGGCAGCAGGGTCTCGGCGTTGCCTCCCCAGCCGTGGAGCAGCACGACCGCAGGTGACCTGCCCTCTCGAAGGGTCGGAATAAACCAGCCGAACAGCGACTTGCCATTTTCGGTTGGAAAAGTGATCTCCTGATGCGACAAGCCGGCATCGGCGGGCGTACGGGTTTCGACAATGCGTTCGGGCGCCAGGCTGCGATGGATCGCCCAACGCAAACCCGCCAACAGGCCGATGGTCACAACAAGTCCGAGCAGTGCAAGCATGATCAGGCGATGTCCACCGCAATCGCCCGTATCGCCAGATCGAATGTTCCTTCCTGGCGGTCGGCGATCATCAGGCCAATCTGCCGCACCCGAGAGGTATCCAGGGGAGGCGCATCGGGAACCGGCTTCCCGCGCCAGGTCGGTAAAAAGTTGGTGCTGGCGAGACGGCTGGTCGTCCACACCCCAGCGGGCAGATCGAATCGCGCCTGATAGTTGATGCCATCGAAGCCATTGTCGGTGCGCAGGTTCAGCTTGTAGCGCTTGCCGTCACCTCGCACCTCCAGCAGATAGGCAGTGACACCTATCCGACCGAGTTCGCAGGGTTGGCATCGAACCGCGGCAAACCCGCCGTTGTTCTCAAAGGAAACCCGGCCGGTGAAGACGGCATGCCCCGCCGGGTCATGGCTCAGCTGGCTGGATGAAATCCCGCCCATCACGCCATCGTTGATGGGGTTCCACATTGCTACCGCGCTCGGGTCGGCAAAATCAAACAGGACAGAAGTCATTCAACTGAGATCGACGATTTTGGGATGCCCGGACTTTAGCGCTTCAGCGTGCCTCACCCCTGCTTTTTCCCGTGTGCAGAAACTTCCAGACGATTGGTATCAAACCCGAGTCGGCGCAATCGCTCCAGCAGTGCTGCCAAGACATCGTGGCGAACCGCCGGAGACCGGGATAACACCCAGAGATACTCTCGCCGTGGCTCGCTCACAGCAACCAGCTGGTATTCCGGGTCGAGGTCGATAACCCAGTAGTCACCCCACACGGCGGGAATGAACGACAGCCAAGCCGGTGCAAATCGAACCTCCAGTTTCGGTGATGAAGTATCGCCGACCTGGCGCGCCATGCCGACCGTTTCGTTCCATTCATCGTTTTCCATGCGACACCGGTTGATGACCTTCACGCGCCCATCCGGTTCTAGCTTGTATTCGGCACTGGTGTCGGCGACACACTTGCGCTGAAATCGGTTCGGATATTTGGCAATTTCGTACCAACGTCCCATGTAACGCGGTACATCCAGGGCAGCTACCGTGGTGAGCGGCGGTGGTTCGCTCGCCAGCGCGACAGATTGTCCTATCGCGAGGAAAAGCAGGTTCATCAGGAGCGTGAACGTAATGTGCTGCATGGTTCTATAGCGATGGATGGTCATGGTCGAAGCTTACTCGCTGACCTTGCCGCGGCCAGCCTTGATCGATGCACGCCGGGTTTTGCTCTCCAACCGTTTCTTGACGGAGCTTCGGGTGGGCTTGGTGGGCCTGCGTCGTTTGGGCAGGACGGCGACGCTGTCGATCAATTCATGAAGACGCCGCATGGCCTCGGCGCGGTTGCCTTCGAGGCTTCTAAACTCCTGCGCCTTGATGATGACAACGCCGTCCTTGCTGATGCGCTGGTCGTTCAGTTTCA
>SSTB01000327.1 GCA_009469665.1 Azonexaceae bacterium
TGTCGGCGCGCATCTAAAACTGACCAGCCCTGCGCATTGAATTTTGACCAGGGGCTATAGCCACCTTGCATTAGGTCGGCTGTGGATAAGTGTAGCGTAGTTGGTTGGCTGAACTCCTTCTTCGAAGGTATCTGAACGATAGGCAAAGTGCCTTGGTGTGCGCTGGGGAAGCCGTGGAGGGCGTAGCCTGGAACGGATTTCCCAGCGCGGCCATCACGACGTTGCCTCCTGCGAGGCGTGCTTGGTCTGCTCCCGTGCCTTGATCCGTTTCTTCGCTGTCGTGGTGCTGTGCCGGAAGCGATACGACTCATTGCCGGTTTCCACGATATGGCAGTGATGGGTCAGGCGGTCGAGCAATGCCGTCGTCAGCTTGGCATCGCCAAACACGCTCGCCCACTCCCCGAAGGTCAGGTTGGTCGTAATCATTACGCTGGTGTGCTCGTAGAGTTTGGAGAGCAGATGGAACAGTAACGCGCCACCGGCCTGACTGAAGGGCAGGTAACCCAGTTCGTCCAGAATCACCAGATCCATCCGGAGCAACGCAAAGGCCAACTTCCCCGCCTTGCCGGCGGCCTTCTCCTGCTCCAGCAGATTGACCAGATCCACCGTCGAGTAATAGCGCACCCGCTTGCCGTGATGCGTAATCCCGGCAATGCCAAGCGCGGTCGCCAGGTGCGTCTTGCCAGTTCCTGTGCCACCGATGAACACCACGTTGTGTGCCGCCTCGGTAAAGGACAGGTCGGACAGTTCGGTGATCAGGCCCCGATCCACCTTCGACTGCTCAAACTCAAAGCCGGCGAGATCGCGATGCACCGGAAACTTGGCGGAATGAATCTGGTAGTTGATCGAACGGACCGAGCGGTCCGTATGTTCGGCCGTGAGTAAATGCTCGAGCAGCCAGCGTCCTTCCGTGCACGCCCGTACATCCTGACCTTGCAGTTCGGTCCACGCATCGACCATGCCGTACAGACGAAGTGCTTTCAGTTCGGCCGCTACTTCACGCATGACTGATCTCCTCGCGAAGACGGTCATAGCGACCGGCATCCGCCAGTGGCGCTTCGTTGACCTCCAGTGAGGTATCAACCGCTTCCGGTGCGGGCGCTGTCTTGAGCCGGTTCAGGACGTTCTCGATATGCTCGGGACTGGGGTTACCCGACTCCAGCACCAACTCGACCGCCACCAGCACCGCTTCGAGGCCAGACTTGGGAACGGCAGACAGGATTCGGGCCATGAGTCGATCGCCTCCCTCCCGCTTGAGCAAGAACCTGCGCAGGCGCTGCAGCGGTTCCGGCATATCGGCAAAGGGTGCGCCATTGCGCAGCGCACCGGGTTTGCGCTCAATGATCGGGATGTAGTGCTGCCAGTCGTAGCGAGTCTTGTCCCGTTCCAGTGCCCGTATGTGGCTGGCGACGAGGCTGTCGTGCGCGACGATGTCGATGCGCTCCGGATAGAGGCGCAGACTGACGATCTGCCCGACGAATTCGCACGGTACCGAGTAACGGCTGCGGTCGACATTGACCAGACAGGTGCTGGAGACCTTGCCGATGGTTTCGACATAGCCGTCAAACGGCGTCACCATCGGCATCAGACTGGGCTGCTCGTGTTCGAGCATTTCGGCCAGGGTCAGGTCGCCATACTCGGTATGCCGCAGTTCGTGCCACAGCGTCCGGCACCGTGCCAGTAGCCACAGGTTGAGTTCGGTAAAGCTGCCGAAGCGTTCCTTGGCGGCTTCCTGCCAAATGCGTGGTCGGCTGTCCTGCACGTTCTTCTCGACGACCCCTTTCTCCCAGCCCGAGGCCACGTTGCAGAAGTCCGGATCGAACAGGTAGTGCGAGGCCATGGCGGCAAAGCGGGTGTTGATGGCCCGGCCCTTGCCTTTCTTGACCTTATCCACGGCGGTCTTCATGTTGTCGTAGATGCCACGCCGGGGAATGCCGCCGAGCGCAATGAAGGCCCGGGTATGGGCGTCAAACAACATTTCGTGACTCTGTGTCGGGTACGCCTGGACGACAAAGGCACGGCTGGCGCATAGCTTGAGGTGGGCAGCCAGAACCTTGCGCCACACCCCGCCGATGATCAGCCGCTCTTCGCTCCAGTCAAACTGAAACGCTTCACCCAGTTCAAAGCGCAACGGAACATAGGCATTGACCTTGGCCTGGCCACCATCCAGCTTCCACTTACGGACAAAGGCGGTGACCCGGCTGTAATCGCCGTCAAAGCCGGCCGCTTGAATTTCGCGAAACAGTTTGAGCGCGGTGCGCCGGTCACGCGTGGGCCGGCGGGCGTCCGTCTCCAGGGCTTTGGTCAGTTGCGCAGCAAACGGAGCAATCTTGCTGTCTTGCGCCGGGCGCCGCCGATAGGTCGGCTCCGTTCCTTCGGCCGCTTTAAGCCATGCCTTGACTGTGTTCCGGGCATAACCGCTCTTTTTTACAATCGCCGAGATGCTCATGCCATCCCGGTAGTACCAGCGTCGAATCCTTCCCAGATCCTTCATGGTAATCATCTCCCGCAATACCCTGTTCAAAAAATGAACAGCGGAGGTTAATTACCCTGGTCAATTTTCAGCGCGCACAAGCCCGCTTAAATGGTCAATTTTCGATGCGCGTCAACA
>SSTB01000040.1 GCA_009469665.1 Azonexaceae bacterium
GCCGGCGACGCACATTCCCACCACCGGCCAGTGCGACAGCTGCCACATCAGCGGCTACACCGCCTGGAGTCCGGCCACCATGAACCACACCGGGCAGACCAGTTGCAGCACCTGTCACAGCGGTGCCTACGTTTCCCAGAACGCCCAGACCAAGCCGGCCACCCATATCGCCACCACGGCCCAGTGCAGCACCTGCCACAGCTCGACGACGAGTTGGGCGACGGCGACCTTCAACCACGCCACGGCGACCCCGGCGGTGGCGGGGCGGTGTTCCACCTGCCACAACGGCACCAACGCCCTGGGCAAGCCGACCAACCACATCCCGACCACGGCCCAGTGCGACACCTGCCACACCAACTTCAGCGCCTTCGCACCGGCGGCCATGAGCCATTCCCGCACCACCGGCCCGACCGCCACCGGCAACTGCGCCACCTGCCACAACGGCGCCTACACCGGCGCCAACGCCCAGGCCAAGCCGGCCACCCACATTCCGACCGCCCAGTCGTGCGACGTGTGCCACGGGACGACGGCCTGGAAGCCGACCACGTTCGCCCACACCGGCGTCGTCGCCGGGAGTTGCGCCACTTGCCACAACGGTGTGGCGGCGGCCGGGAAGCCGACGGTGCATATTCCCACCACGCGCTCCTGCGATGACTGCCACCGCATGGGCGTAGCCTGGCTGCCGGTGATCACGCCCTATGCCCATACCGGCGTGGTGGCGGGTAGCTGCGCTACCTGCCACAGCGCGGCCTATCCGGGTATGGACGCCAAGCCGGCCGGCCATCTGCCCACCCCGGCGGCCTGCGACGCCTGTCACCACAGCTATACGGCTTGGCTGCCCACCACCTACAACCACGCCGGTGTAGTGACGGGTACCTGCCAGAACTGCCACGGCGGCGCTTACACGGGAATCATGGTCAAGCCTTCCAACCACATCCCGACGACCACGCCGGCGGGCATGCCGGGCAATGAATGTTCCCTCTGCCACAGCAGCACCGTTTCCTTCGGAGTGGAACGCATGAACCACGGCTCCATGCAGACCTTCTGTGTCACCTGCCATGAAGCCAGCTCGCCCTACGCCGGGCGGATGGAGAAGATCAACCGGGCCACTGGCGATCACCGGGACAAGAACGCCGCCGGGAAGGATTGCTCTTCCACCGGCTGCCATAAGCCCCTCGGTACCAGGGGAACCGCCTACTCGCGATGGACCAACTGATTCCCTGCCGCCGATCTGGCGCGGTACTCGTCGCTTTTCGCCGCATTTTCCGCTATCGACATGCCTAGATTCCCGCTGATGCCCCCCCTCGGCCGCCTGTTGGCGGTCATGTCTTTCATTCTCTCCTGTGCTACGGCCTACGGCCAGGTGCTTGACCGCATCGACGTGGTGCCCCGGGACAACGAGGCGGACATCGTCATCCGCTTCGCCCAGAAGGTTCTCTATCAACGCCACGCTCCCACGAACGAAGGCAAACTGGTACGCATCTTCCTCAAGCTGGTGGATAGCAACTTGCCGGAGGGGGAACTGATGCAGGAGACCTTGCGCACTCCAAGAACACCTGGGATTCCCCAGGCGACGGTGGTTTACCCTGAACTGGTCAACGGCATGTTGGTGACTTTTTCGCAGACCACGCGCTTTGCGGTGAAGCCGGGGACCGACGGTCGCAGCATCGTCATCACTGTGCCCCTGCTGGCGGGGGAAAAACCGGTGCTTTCCGCAGCGTCCACCGCCAGCCCAACGCCGACGCAAGCTCCGGCGGCGCCGGATCCACTGCCGGAGTCTGCCGCGCCGCCGCCCGCGGTGGCGGAAGCGCCTACTCCCCTGCCTCCCGCTGAAGTCGAGGCCCGGGCCAAGGGTTTCATGGATGAGGCGCGCCTGGCCATGGCGGCGAAGGACGCCCCTCCGGCCATCAATCGCCTCAATCGCATCCTCAGCTTGCCGCGCAACGAGCAGACAGAGCCGGCCCAGGCTCTCATCGGCGAGGCCCGGGAACTGAACGGGGAATTCCTCAAGGCCAAGGCAGAATACGACGTCTATCTGAAACTCTTCCCCGCCGGGCCGGCGGCCGCCCGGGTCAAGGAGCGCCTGGCCGCCCTGCCCAAGGGCGCCGCCCGCGCTGGCGCCGTTCGGCCGCTACCCAAAGAGGCGGGGCCAGCGGAATGGACTGTCTTCGGCAGCGTTTCCTCCTATTACTACACCGGCAAATCCCAGATAGAGACACTGACGCCGCCGCCCTCGGGGTTGCTCACCTTCAACCGGACCAGTCTTTCTGCCGTGGATCAAGACGCACTCATTACCTCGGTAAACCTCAATGCCCGCCGGCGCGACGCCTTCACCGACACCCGCATCGTGTTCCGCGATACCAACAGCCACAATTACCTCCGGCCCGATCGCAGCTACAACCGCGTCTATTCCGCCTACGTCGAACACACCGACCGCAAGATCGGCTATTACGCCCGGGCCGGGCGGCAGAACCCCAGCGGAATGGGGGTGCTGGAGCGCTTCGACGGCCTGCAGGGTGGCTACAATCTGAATCCGGACTGGCGGGTGAATGCCGTCTATGGCGAGGCCGTAGAGTTCAATTCGCCCTTCAAGAAAATCTTCTACGGCGCCAGCGTCGACCTCCTGCCGGTGACCGGCAAGCCGGGCGTCTCTGTCTACGGCATCGAGCAGACCCTGGACGGCATGCTCAACCGCCGGGCCTTTGGCCTGGAGGGACGTTACTTCGACGGCCGGGCGACGGCCTACGGCATGCTCGACTACGATGTCCTCTACCAGGGAGTCAACATCGCTCTGTTCCAGGGCAACTACCTGGATGAAGCGGGCAACAACTATTTCTTTGTCATCGATCATCGGCGAGCGCCTTCCTACAGCCTGACCAACGCCCTGCCCGGGGCGCCGGGCCTTACCCTCAAGGAACTGGTGGGCGCCCAAGGCATCGACGTGGTGCGTCGACAGGCCAAGCACCTGACGGCGATGTCGGACATGGTCGCACTCGGCGTAACCCATCCCTTGTCGGAACGCTGGCAAGTGGGCGTGGACTACCGGCTCTCCGAGATATCCAGTACCGCGCCGGTGAATGCCGTTATTCCCCTGGCAGTGATCGGCACCTGCCTGGGTACCGTGGATCCGGTCAACAACACCTGCATCCTCAATACGGCTTCACAGCAGGGGAGCGGCAAGAACCACGTAGTTACCTTCCAGGCCATCGGCAATAGCCTCTTTTTCGCCAACGCCGTGGGGGTGGCCAACGTGAGCCTCATCCATGCACCCACCTACGACGGCCAGGCTTCCTCCTTGAGCTACGTGCTGCCCGTCGGCGACCAGTGGCGCTTCGACACCAATCTGCGCTACTACACCCAGAAGGACGACTCCGGCGGCAGCCAGGAGCGTCTTTCCCCCAGCCTGAAGCTTGCCTGGCAGTGGCGGAACAGCTTGTATCTGGAGGGCGAAATGGGCAAGGAAACTTCCCGCTCTTCCAGCGTGCTGAGTCGTGACCGCGTCACCCGCAATTACATGTACATGGGCCTGCGCTGGGATTTCCGCTAAGCCCGATAGGAGAACGCTCTTGACTGCCCTGACACTCGTCCTTGTCGCCCTCGTCGTTGCCTTTGTTCTTTGGCGTTTTCAGTTGCTCCCCTTCGACAAGTCGGGGGCGTCGGATTCTGCCGCCATCCTTCGCGAACTCCTTCTGGCTCGTTCGGAGGGGCGCATCAATGCCGAGGAATTCGAACAACGGCAGACGGCTCTCCACGCTGCCGTACTTGCGGCGCCGCCCGCAGCCGGCCGCCGGAGGGCGGTCCTGTGGGGGGTGGCCTTTGCCGTCGTGCTTGGCGCCGTGTTTCTTTATTTTTTTGTCGATGAGCGTGGCAGCGGAACCGGTCTCGCGGAGGCCGTACCCGAGCCGCCGCTGGTCACCGGACAGCCGGCCGTACCCAAGGGGCCGGCAGCCAATGCGGGCGATCTCAATACCATGGTCAAGCGCCTGGCAGAGAAGATGGAGAAGGATCCGAACAATGGCGAGGGCTGGCTGCTCCTCGCTCGCACCTACGGCGAACTGCGGCAGCCGGAAGCAGCGGCCAAGGCCTACGCCAAGGCGGCGGCGCTCCTTCCGGCGGACGCCAATCTCCTTGCCGATTGGGCCGACGCCCACGTGGTGGCCCACGGCCGCAAGTGGGACGACGAAGCCCGCAACATCGCAAAGCGCGCCTTGGCGGCGGACCCCAAACATCTCAAGGCCTTGGCCCTGGCGGGTAGCGAAGCGTTCGAACGAGCCGATTACAAGAGCGCCATTGCCTTCTGGAAGCGCATGCAGGCCGCCGCCCCGGCAGGGTCCATGGACGCCAGATTGGCCGAAAGCAACATCGAGGAAGCCACGGCGGCGATGGGCGGCAGGAAGGGGGAGGCCAGCGACGGGGCGCAGGCAGGCGGAGCGGCCATTGGCGGAACCATAACTCTGGATGCCCGGCTGCGGGACAAGGTCGCGCCAGGTGACGTCGTCTTCGTAGTGGCCAAGGGTCCGGACGGCCGCGGGGCGCCGCTGGCAGCGCGGCGCTACACCGCAAGCGAATTGCCGATCCGATTCGTGCTCGACGATTCGATGGCAATGGTGGCGGGACACAAGCTGTCCAGCGCCAGTGAGGTGCTGGTCTCGGTACGCTTGTCCAAGAGTGGGGACGCCATGCCCCAGGCCGGGGATATCTCCAGCGCGCCTGTGCGGGCGCGTCCGGGGCAGCAGGACCTCAAATTCGAATTGGCGGCGGGGAAGTAAGCGGCGCGCGTGGCCGCGTTGCCGCTCACTTGTGCAGATCACTGCGGCGCGCGAGCGGCGCCTTGCTCTGCCTTCCCGCCAGGCCCTTGCACCACCCGTCACTTACTGTGAACACGCCCTAATACTGGTATAATGAGAATTGTTATCAAATAAGCTCAGCCTGGATATCGTGCCGACCTCACAGATCAGTCCGGCCCTGCTGGCGGCATTGCACCGCCTGCTTTCCCCCATTGCGCGCCTCATGCTCGCCCGGGGCATTACCCTGCCCATGGCGATGGAATTGCTCAAGCGGGTGTTCGTCGACGTCGCCGAGAGGGATTTCCGCCTGAATGACAAGACGGCCACCGACAGTCGCATCAGTTTGCTTACCGGTGTGCATCGCAAGGACGTCCGACGCCTGCGCGCCTTGCCCGGCATCGAAGATGAGTTACCGGAAAAAGTTTCCCTCGGAGCCCAATTGGTAGGCGCCTGGACCACCAGGCCCCCTTGGCAGGACGGCGAGGGAAAGCCGCGCCTCTTGCCGCGGCTGGCCAGCAACGGCGGTGATCTTTCCTTCGAGTCTCTGGTTGCAAGCGTCAGCCGCGATATCCGTCCTCGTTCGGTCCTCGACGAATGGATCCGCCTGGGCGTGGTCCGCATCAACGGAGCAGATCAGGTTGAATTGCAGGAGCAGGCCTTCATTCCGCGGCACGGCGAAGCCGAAAAGCTCGCCTACTATGGCCTCAACCTGGGGGACCACATCACTGCCGCTACCGATAACGTCCTGGAAGTCGGCAGGCCCTGGTTCGAACGCAGCGTGCACCACCAGGGGCTGAGCGCAGGCGAGGTGGAAGCCCTCCGCGAGAGGGCGGCTGCCCTGGGCATGACGCTCCTGCAGGATCTGCACCAGCAGGCTTCCAGCCCGGTTGGCGACCAGCAGGTCAAAGACCGCCGCTTCACGTGCGGGGTGTATTTCTATAGCGCGCCGACAGACGGCGAAGCGTCGCAATGAAGCGCTTGCTCTGCTCCTTGGCTCTGGCAGCCTGCTGGGCGTCGGGTGCGGTGGCAACGCCAATATGCGTTGACCCGGAACGGCGCGGCGTCGAAGTCCCCGTTGCCAAAGGCATCGGTGGCACCGGTGCCACCGCGGCCCGGGGTGACGACAAGGGCGGCGGTATCGGCGGCACTGGCGCGCCCGCGGGCCAGGGCGACGACAAGGGCAGCGGCGGCATCGGCGGCACGGGTGCCACCGCGGGTGGCACGGGTGGCACGGGTGGCACCGGGAGCCCCCTGGCGGACGGAAGCACCGTTGGCATCGTCGGGACGGTGACCGGCTTCGCCTCTGTCTGCGTCAATGGCCTGGAAGTGCACTACGACAATCGTGTGCCTGTTAACGAAAATGGCGAGGCGGCATCGGTGGCGCAACTGGCCGTCGGAAAGACCGTTTCCATCGAAGCGGTGGCTACCCCAAAAGGTCTGCGCGCCCGGGATATTGCCATCATTGATGTGCTCGTCGGGCCGGTGACCCAGGTCCATGGCCATGGCAAGGCGGTGCAGGTCATGGGGCAGACTGTCCTCATCGGTGCAGAGACTCGGGGGCCCGGCGGTGGCAAGTCGCTTGCACCCGGTCAAATGGTTCGGGTGAGCGGCATGCTGGATGCTCAGGGCCAGTTGGTCGCCACTCGCCTGCAACCGGTTGCCGCGGGTAAGGAAGCGAGCGTGGCCGGTTTGGCGGTGGCAGGTGGGGGGCATTCAGCTAAGGTTGCCGGCGTTGATGTATCGGGTTTGGCAGGCGGTGGCAACGTAATCGTCAAGGGACGCTGGGATGGCCAGGCCCTGGTTGTGAGATCGGTGGGTGTTGACCCGACTTTCCGCTTTGCAGGCAAGGCTGAGCGTGTGGTGGTCGAGGGGCTGGTCCAGGACGGTCTGCGGGACGGGAGAATGACCGTGGCCGGCGTGCGGACTGTCGTGTCCTTGGAAACCCAGCTCTCGCCCAGTGCCGGCGTTACCGGTGGCAGGGTGGTGGTGGAGGGCCGCATGGGCGCAGACCGGGTGCTCCATGCTGCGCGGATCGAGACGCTGGAGACGGTTCGCACGGGACCCGTGCGACCGGCAATGGTGCCGGCGTCCGGAAGTCCCGGGGACGACCCAGCAGCGCGGGCCGGTGCCGGGCCTCGGGCCGAAAGAGCGCAGATGAGGAATGACGAGGTCACCGGTCGCTCCGAGGCCGTTGAATCGGAGGACAAGCTCGAAAAAGCGGAAGCGGCAGAGAAGGCTGAGAAGGCTGAGAAGGCAGAGAAGGCAGAGAAGGCAGGGAAGGCTGAGAAGGTGGAGAAGGTCGAGAAGGCTGAGAAGGTGGAGAAACCGGAGAAGGTGGAGAAACCGGAGAAGGTCGAGAAACCAGAGAAGGTCGAGAAGCCGGAGAAGGTCGAGAAGCCGGAGAAGGTCGAGAAACCGGAGAAGGTTGAGAAACCGGAGAAGGTTGAGAAACCGGAGAAGGTCGAGAGACCCGAGAGGGCGGAGCACCATTAGCCAGAGCCTGTACTTCAGATCACTACCATACCCAAGCATGAATGCTCATCCCCGCGGCCTGCTGGCCTTCGCCTGTCTGATCTTGGTCTCCTCCGTCCATGCGGATGGTGCGTGGACCTTCAGTGGCGGCATGGACCATTCCTCAGGCAAATACGGAGGCGCCGGCCATAGCGAAACACTGGCGCTTCCTCTAGGCATCAAGTACGAGGCGCACCCATGGACTCTGCGACTCAGTATTCCCTATGTGACCATGCGTGGGTCGGCCAACGTGGTGTCCAGCGGGGGCGACCGCATCACTCTCCAGGGCCGCAACAGTGCACGCCGTCAGGTCGAGGGACTGGGAGACGTCGTGGCGGGGGTGGCCAGGACCGCCTGGCAGGAATCGGGCTGGCTCATCGACCTCGGTGCCAAGGTGAAATTTGCCACCGGTGATGCCGACCGGGGCCTGAGCACCGGCGAGAACGACTATTCTTTGTACGTGGATGTCTACCGCAAACTTGGTAGCGGCACGGCATTTTGCACCCTGGGCAAGCGCTGGATGGGCGACCCGGCAGGCAGTGAGCTTGCCAATCCGCTCTACGGCACCGTGGGTTGGTCCCAGCGCTTCACACCGGCCACCAGTGCGGGGGCAACCTACGACTACCGCGAGAGGCTCACCCAGTCCGGGGCGCCGGCACGCGAGGCTACGCTATTTCTCACCCACCGCTTCAGCGATGCCTGGAAAGTGCAGGCCTATGTCGTTACTGGTTTTTCCACTGCCAGCCCGGATTTGGGGGGCGGCATGCTGCTCTTTTACTCTCCCTGAGCGCAAGGCCGTCCGGCGGCTGCCTTTCCGTCGACTCTCCGGGGCGGATGACCCAAGGGATATCGTCCTACAAGCGTTAGTAGTCAGTCACATAGGTTCAGCGATGTTCGGCCCGCCCCGCATCCCGGCTCGCTTTGTCGCTCATCCTCGCCATAGCTTCGGCTATGGCTGCAGTTCGCTTCGCGCGATCCGGGCGCGGATGCGCGCCTCGGCATTCACGCAAACCTATGTGACTGACTACTAGCCTGAGGTTCCTAGGGTCAAGGTGTTTGCCCCATACGCGGCGCCAGGTCGCGCAGGATGAGGCTGGGAGAGGAGAAGGGCGCCAGGCGTTCGAGGAAGTCGATCAGCTCCAGCACCGGCGCATTGCGAAAGAACTTGGCGGCGGGGAATTCGAGCCAGATGCGGTCGGCCCAGGCGTAGAGGTCGTGGGGGGTGTCGCCGTAGCCGTCGCCGTCACGGTCGAAGCCCTGATAGTCGTCCCAGTGGTTGCCGTACCAGACGTCGTTCATGGGGTCCCCGTCGCCGATCACCGTCACCGGCCACAGATTGTTGCGGAAGGTGTTGCCCAGGGCGATGTGGCCCCCCTTCATGCCGTAGATGTAGATCCCGGTGACGTTGTGGGCGATGAAATTGTCCACCAGAACGATGCGATTGAGCGGGTTGGAGGGCGAATCGGCCATGACGCCGTGGGCGCAGTGGACGATTTCGTTGCCCTGCACCAGGGCGGCCGCGGTTTCCTTGAGGGCGACCCCGGCTCCGGAGGCATCCATGGCATGAACGACCCGGTTGTTGCGGATGAGCAGGCCGTCGGAATTGAGGGCGACGATACCGGTGGAGTTGTGCTCGAAGACGTTTCCCTCTACCAGGGTGCGGTGGGAGAAGAGCAGGTTGAGGCCGCGGCGGCTGTTGCGCACGGTGTTGCCGACGAAGCGGTTGCGCGGGGCATTGCTAACCGTGAGGTCGCGAATCTGGGCGATGTCGTTGGCCTCGATGCGGTTTCCGGTGCTGTACCACAGGCGGATGCCGTCGCCCCGGTCGGCGGAGTCCACCGGCCGCGAGCGGATGCGGTTGCGCCTGACCAGGTTGTCGTCGGCGCGATGGAGGGAAATGCCGAATAGCACGTCCTCCAGACGGTTGTCCTCGATGAGGTGATGGCGTCCCTCGACCATCAGGGCGCCGTCCAGGGCATCGTGGGAGCCACCGCTGCCGCGTAGCGTCAGGCCCCGCAGGGTGACGCCCTCTCCCTTCACTGTCAGCACGGTGCCGCGCCCGCCGCCGTCGATGGTCACCTGGCCAGATCCTTCCAGGGTGAGGGGCTTGGCGATGGTGGCGGGGCCGCTGTACAGCCCGGCGGGAAGGCGCAGGACGCTTCCCGGGGCGGCGGCGTCGATCCAGGCCTGGAGGGGCTGGGCGGCCCCGGCGCCGTGGGCGAGGAAGAGGGAGAGAAGGGCGACGAACAGCGCGCGCATGGTCACCGATTGGGCCATGGAATCGCCGATCGGGCGTGAACCTAAATCAAACGGGGCAAGCAGGAAGCCTCAAGCCTCCCACTCCGAGGTCACGTCGTTGGCCCAGGCGGTGGCGGCGATGAGGGCGTGATTGACAGTATCGGCGGAGAGTCCGGCGGCGCAGGCCATTGCTTCCACCGCCGATGGGCCGGCGGCCTCCGCGGCTTCGACCACGGCCAGTAGGGGCGCGTAGGCGCCGCTGCGCTCTAGCAGGGCGTTGCGCACATGGGTCGGCAGGGTGATCTGCTCCAGGGCAGCGGGCAGGGGAATGCGCAGCAGCTTGTCCAGGCGCGAGAAGACGCCGGTGAGGAAGAGGTGATCGGCTTCGGCGGCGGGAAAGCGCTCGGCCCCCAGGATCTCCATCATGCGACCTCGGGCGAGGGCGCTCTCGACCAGCAGCCAGTCGGAGAAATCGGGGTCACGTACGGAAAAGAGCAGCACGGAAATCCACCGTGCCAAGCGCTGCCGCCCGAGAAGAACCAGGGCCTGATCGATGGAATTGACCGGCCGGGAGAGCGCGACGGCGGCCGAATTGAGGTAGCGCAGGATGCGGAAGGTGAGATTGGGATCCTGCTTGAGGACGTTGGCCAACTGGGCGGTTTCGGCGTCACCCTGGGTGAGGTTGTAGAGATGGATCAGGTGCAGCCGATTGGGGTCGCTGCGGGGTTGGGTGGCCGGCGCTTCGCGGGCGAAGAAGCGGCCCTGGAATAGTCCGAAGCGGCACTGTACGCAGAGGCGGACGTCGTCGGGGCTTTCGATGCCGACGGCCAGAAGTTCGACCGGGCGCCGCATCTCGTCGCTGCGCATCGCAATGGAAAAATCCCGGATTTCGCCTCCCTGGGCGCGGCCGGCGTCGACCACGGCGAAATCGGCATGGCCGAGAACCAGGGGGAAGGCCGGGTGGCGGGGTTGGCGAAAAACGCCAAAGCGCAGGCCGCGGGTGGCCAACTCGGCGAGGCGGGTGGCCAGGGCGGGCAGATCGATACTCTCCGGGGAAAGGTTAATCAGGATTACCGCATTGTTTGCCGGCAGGCGGTCGAGCCCCGGATTGCCGAGAGATGCGCTCGACAGTGGCAGAAAGGCAGGCAGTTGGCCCCACGTTTCGGTGCTGGCACACAGGGCCCTGAGCAAAGTATCGTTGAGGCGGGTTTGGCGCTCAGTGGGGACGTCTCCCGCACCGGCATCGGCGATCTGGAGGCAAAACAGGTGCCCAGCAAGTTTGCGCCCCTTGTCGAAGATCGCTTCGCGGCGGACGAAGGCATTCACCGGATGATCCGGGGCGTACTCCGGCGCGGTAGCCGGCGCCGTGGTGCTTTGCGCAGGAACTTCCTTCTTCCCGAACAGCTTGCCCAGACCGAAGACCATAGCTCTCCCCCCAAAGAAAAATCCCCGCCGATGGGCGGGGATTGTCGCACAGGACGAAGCCCGCCTTAATTGACCTTGGCTTTGGCGCGCAGGTCCTTGACCAGCTCTTCAACCATCTGGGCGTTGGCCCGCTGCAGGAGTTGGGGCTTCACTTGCTCGAAGGGCGGCGGATTGAGGGGGCGGGAATCGTCCAGCTGGATGACGTGGTAGCCGAAATCGGTCTTGACTGGGGCCTTGGTGTACTCGCCCTTCTTCAACTTGATCATGGCCTCGGAGAAGGGCTTGACGTAGCCGGCAGGGCTGGCCCAGTTCAGTTCGCCGCCGTTGTCCTTGGAACCCGGATCCTTGGACTGCTTGGCCAGGTCGGCGAACTTCTCGCCCTTGTCGAGCCTGGCGATGATGGCCTTGGCGTCGTCTTCTTTTTCCACCAGGACGTGGCGGGCCTTGTACTCCGTATTCCCCTGGTTGGCCTTGATGGTCTCGTAATCCTTCTTCAGCTTGTCTTCGGACACCGGGTGGGTCTTGATGTAATCGGTGACGAAGGCGCGGATGAGGACCGCCTGACGGGTCAGTTCGATCTGGCCGGAGACTTCCGGCTTCTTGTCCAGGCCCTTCTTGCGGGCTTCCTGGGCGAGGATTTCCCGCCGTACCAGCTCTTCCTTGATGGCCTTCTGCAAATCCGGGCTGTCCTGGGCGCCCTGGGCCTTCTGCTCGGCGGCGAAGGCATCGAACACCGATTGCGGAATGGTCTGCCCATTCACGGTCACTTTCTCGGCCAGGGCCGGGGCGGAAATCACGGAGCCAGCCAGGAGCAGGGCGGCCAGGGCGGAGAGCTTGTGCATGGATCGAATCCTTGATGGGTGGAAAAAAACCGGATGATTATACTTCTTCCGGCGCCAGTGCGCGGATGCTGAGCGCATGGATGCCATTCGGCCGCAATTCACCCACGGTGGCATAGATGAGGCGATGGCGCGCCGCCGTTCCCAGGCCGCTGAAGGCGGCGGATACGAGATGCACGCGGTAGTGGCCTCCCTCCCGGGCCCCGGCATGCCCGGCGTGGAGATGGGAGTCGTCGGCCACCTCGATCTGCAGTGGCGCCAGGGTGGCGAGGCGATCTCGCAGCCAGGCGGCGGTGGCGGCGCTCACGCCGGTAGGACCTTGCGGAAGGGCTTCACGGCGACTGCGCCGTAGACGCCGGCCGCTACGTAGGGATCGGCGTCGGCCCAGGCCCGGGCTGCATCCAGGGAGACGAATTCCGCCACGATCAGGCTGCCGCTGAACCCGGCCGGGCCGGGATCGGGGGAGTCGATGGCCGGAAAGGGGCCGGCCAGCAGGAGCCGGCCTTCGTCCTGTAGCGCAGTCAGGCGGGCGACATGGGCGGGCCGGGCGGCCAGGCGGGCTTCCAAGGTTCCGGGGCGATCCTCGCCTACGATGGCGTAGTACATCAGGGCTTGTCCTCCAGGTAACGGGAGAGAAAGACGCCTTGAATCAGCACGAAGACGAGCATGAGGCCCATGCCGCCGAAGAGCTTGAAATTGACCCAGGTGTCGGTGGAAAAATTGAAGGCGACCACGAGATTCAGTACCCCCATGAAGGCGAAGAAGACGATCCAGGCCAGGTTGAGGCGCCCCCAGATCGCTTCGGGCAAGCTGATCTGTTCGCCGATCATGGCACGGATGGCGTTCTTGCCCAGGACGAGGGAGGCGAAGGCCAGGGTGCCGGCGAAAATCCAGTAGAGCAGGGTGGGCTTCCACTTGATGAAGGTTTCGTCCTGGAAAAAGAGCGTGAGGCCTCCAAAGACCACCACCAGCACGAGGCTGATCCACAGCATGCGGTCCACCCGGCCGTGGCGGAACCAGACCCAGACGATCTGCGCTGCGGTGGCCAGCATGACGACCAGGGTCGCGATCAAGATGGGCGCCTGGGCCGGCGCCACGGATGCGCTCCCCAGCACCTGGGCGAGGAAGTCGGCAGCGGCGCCGGGATCCTTCCCGGAATATTTGAAGGCGACAAAAAACAGGATGACCGGAAAGAGGTCGAACAGAAGCTTCATGGGCAGGACCAGCGATGGGATGCGCGATTATCCCAGAAAGCTCAAGGGGCTGCTTGTCCCCCCCGGAGGGCCCGCTGCTATACTGCCGCCGTCGCCTCACGGCCCCGGCCTGCAATGCACACCGTCCTCATCATCGACGACAACGATATCAACCTCACCCTGGCCAAGGCCCTGGTCCAGCGCCTGGGAGACTGTCAGCCCCTCACCTTCGAGCGCCCGCGGGAAGCCCTCGATTGGTGTCGCGCCAACGCGCCCGACCTGGTCGTCGTCGATTACATGATGCCCGACATGGACGGGCTCCAGTTCATCGCCGCCTTTCGCGCACTGCCCGGGCGGGAGGACATTCCCATCCTGATGGTGACGGCCAACGACCAGCGCGATATCCGCTACGAGGCCCTGGAAGGTGGGGCCAACGATTTCCTCAATAAGCCCATCGACCGGGTGGAGTTTTCGGCCCGGGCGCGCAACATGCTCGCCCTGCGCAGCAGCCGCAAGTTCCTCGCCGACCGGGCCCACCACCTGGAGGTTCTGGTCGAAGAGCGCACCGCAGCCATCCGGGAGCGGGAA
>SSTB01000328.1 GCA_009469665.1 Azonexaceae bacterium
AGTGCTGAGGATCTGGCCTGTCGGACGTAGGGTTGAGATAGCGGCCTGCGGCCGCCCTTTTCCATATCTGCGGACTCGGTGCTTTGCGCACCGGCCATGCGGACATGAACTACATGGGGTCGTATCGCCCCATTGGCTGCTCAGAAGCGAGCATTCGCACCCGGATATCCGACCAGGGCAACGGTTTGGCACCTCACGGAGCAAAATCTTGGTTCGCCTCTTCTTCTTCAATGGACACTGATCTCAACCTCCATTGAGCAAAAAGAAGCGAGCAAGAACCCGAAGGTTCTTGCTCTGCTTGAGTTTTGTTACGGATGACCGAGGTTCAACTTGGCGATCTTGAACAGGTTCATCGGTGGCTTTCCCTTCGTGATGGTCTTGCGCCCCATCTTCAGGATTTCGACGTGGTCTCCGACGCCTGCGCTTGCCTGCTGCAGGGCCGTTCTGAGATTGACGCCAAATACCGCATCGACGATCCCTTCCGGTGTTTCGAAGCGTATTCCGAATGTTTCGAACTCGCGCCCATCCTTACACTGAGTCATCATGCCGATTTCCTTGATGACCCCGCGATATACCGACGGGAACTTCTTGAGTTTGATCGACTCGGGCGGTGTGTCATCCAGAGTGACCTCAGACGGCACCTCCTGTTGCCCGGACCATGCCGCTGTGTCGGCTGACGCGACAGGCGCGCCCTCCTCCACATCCCCCCCATTCGGAGAGGTCGCTTCCAACTTAAGCTTCTTCGTCTCCCGACGCTTCCGCTTACCCCTTGCCGCCAGCTCGTCCAATTGCTGCTGAGCACGCGCAAGCGCTAACTCCACAACCTGGTCGGTCGGTTCATGACCTTCGATGATGCCCAGATCGAAGTAGCTGTCGGCGTACGCCTTTTTCTTGGCGCCCGACCAAACAATCAGGTGGGCGGTGCAGGCCCGCTTCCGGTGTCGGTAGCGAACCATCAAGGTCGCCGCATCGGTCAGGTGACGAACGATGAGCGGCGCCACGGCGAACTTTTCGCTCTCCTGTACCTCGACGGTACCCACGTCACCACTGCATTCCGGTGGATTGGATGCAAGCGGCTCTGGCGGCTGCGTTTCCTTGCGAAAGAACGCAAGGGTCAGCGACTCCCGGCGGGGATAGGATGCCCACATAATCGACAGAATGACGACGACAATGGTGAGAACGATGAACTTGTCGAGAATTTCATTCATGCCGCTCTCCTCAGAACACGTTCTTCAGGACGTCGCTATGACGTCTGGTGAAGGAATCGCTTGTCGCCAACCCCAGAGCCTGTGCTACGAGCAGAACACGATTCCACTGCGCGCAGTACAGGGGATGGGTTTGACGCGGGACTGTCGGCACGTTCTCTTTCGAGTCCGTAACGACGGTGATATCGCCCAGGGCCTTTCTCAAGGCGACCAGGCATACGACAAACTCCGGCGCGGATTCGGAAACACGGACGGTGCCGCGCCCCTTACCGGCGGAAATGGGCATCAAATGCTGCTCCGGACCGAAGGCAACGCTCAACTGATCGCCGCCCGCCCACTCGTTGTACCCGATGACCGCCAACCCGTCTTGCTGCAGAGGTGCCAGTACCGCGGCAGCCTTGGCAGCCCAGGATTCGAGTTGTGTCGAAACGCTCCAGTAGGCTACGCCCACGAACTTGTTTGTGCTCATGGGCTGCTCCTAAGGGGTCACGCTTTCAGCTACCCCGAAGACCCCTTCCACCGCTTGGTGGAGTGCAATCCGGGTTGACTCCGTTGCAAGCTGCGAGAGGTACTTCTTGAGCGACAGGTGCAGTGCCGAGAGACCCAGCTTCTCGGGAGAACCGGCCATCGCAAGGGTATTACGGGCCCACTTGCGGAGGATCCGCGTCGACATGGTCCGCTCGAGCGCGGCATCGGAAGTGTTTCCACCATCCTTAGACTGCGCGCGAATGCGGCGTGCCACTTCGACGAGGCCGGCGATGAATTCACTGCGAGAGATCGCAGATCCTTCCTTCATACCCGCTTGAGTCGAGAGCTTCACGCCTTCCTGGTCGAGCCAGTAGCTCAGCAGGTCGTCACTGAATTGCTCCAGTTCCCTTTCCAGCAGCTTGGTCTCGGTGTCGTCGTCTGGATACCCAATGTGCAGAGCCACGATGCGTTCGAGTATAGAGACATCATGCGTGTTGGCGGTCCCGTAGTTGCCACTCAGGTCTTCCACCAAGTTGGTGTTGGCCGTGATGGCAACCCGAAAGCCAGGCTGTGGTGTCACCACCTCACCCGACTTGCCAGGGATTGGGAACGAACGACCCTCAAACACGTCGTTGAACACAATCGTCCTGTCAGCCGCAATGCGGTCATACTCATTGATGATGCAAGGCAGGCCATACCGCGCCGCCAGCGTCACCGGACCGTCGACCCAGGGCGTCGTCCCGTTTTCACCACCCACAAACTGCCCGAAGGCTTCCTGGGGCTCGAAACGACGGTGCCCTTTGGCCATGAACAATGGGATGCCGAGTCGGGCACACCACTGTTCGAAGACCGAGGTTTTGCCGGAGCCGGTCGGCCCCCACAACAAGAGGACATCGTCGTCCCCGTTCAACCACCAGTAACGGATGTCCCGAACCAGCTCTTTCCGGAACTGGTAGTTCGGATCGACCGGGGGAATGGCTGCCCGGAGAAATGCAGCATAGGCCGCAGCCACCGGGTCCGCCAACGCCGCGGGGTCAGGGATCATGAACCCTTCGATGGTGATGCTCGGATCCACTTCCTTCGGATCCAAACCAAAAACATCGCAGATACTGTAGACCACGACGACGAGCAGAGATGACAGATCAAACATGGTGTTTCCTTTCACAAAGGCGAAAAAAAAGGGGCCCATGCCCCGCCGGGGTTGAGCCCCTAGCGGGAACCGTCAGTCGAACGCGCAGACTTTTTCGACGGCTTTGATTACAACTGCAGGAATGTTCCTGCGCACACCTTCTCGAACCTTGTCCTCGTCCATTCGCGCTGCTATGCAGCAGTTGTGGAACGAGAACGGCTCGTCACGCTCATGCACTTCCAGGCAGTGGCTGCGACCAATGCGCTTGTCGTACACGTAGTATTTCCAGATCGCTGGACGGTGTAGCCAGCGCAGGACCGACCACTTCTCCTGCTCGTTGTTGGACAACGCAAGCTCTTCCAACGAACGCCAGAAGAGCCGCACTTGCGTGAACAACAATCCCGCGACCGACCACCGGAGGTCATGGCGATCGATCACCCACGGCGTTCCCCAAGGTTCGTAAGGAATCGCCAGGGATGCCGGGTCCTCTACCGCCTCCTCGATGTCATCGTCGACAACCACGGTGGCAGGTACATCCGACTCAAACTCTGCCGGAAGCTGGACCACATCGAGAATTGGCCCCTTCAGATACTCCAGCAACTCGTCAAATAGCACGAGGTTGCTGGACTGTTCCAAGTGGCGAACCAGCTTTGCCCGCTTGGATTCTTGGGAAGGAACACGACGTCGCCCGGAATGGGCGTGTGGGTGGGAAGGCGGGGCAAGTGGATGACCGAACAGATCAAGGTTAGTGAGCGACATGGCTCACCTCCTCCCGCTGTTCGATGTACCTCCAGCCTCGGTCAAGCAATTTGCTCTTGATAGTGGCAAATGGTTCACGCCACTCTCTGAAGCCGCGAACCTTAGGTGCGTAGTCAGCCACCTTGATCACGACACAGAGCGCCCGTCCGTAGTGATACACGAGCAGACGACAGTCTCCCTTGCGGAAGGTGCCTACTGCTCTAGCTCTTGGATAGGCGTGCTGCTGTTGCCATTGTGCCCACCGGTAAAGCACTTGCGTGCCTGGGCGGACCTCGGCAACGACTGGGCCCACATGCCCAATGTCTGCCTTACTCACGACGTACCTCGTCTTTCTGAGGACATCGCAAGCCCCTGTGGGGACCACGAGTCCCCACAGGGTTGCAGGTACCTGGCGCAGAACACACTGGCCAGATTGAAGCAAAGCATATCGCTGCCTTGCCAGCGTTCTCGGTCACCCGAAAAACCTGCACCCCGACGAATAACGCACGCCGAAGCGAAATACCACGCCTATTGGATAGGCACTGCGCCCATTGTCATCCCCATATCATTTGCATGTCAAGCATCGGTTCCCACGTTTCCGCTGATCCAGGGTCGCCCTACTCGATGGGACCCCGATGGGCATCCCGGAATCCTGGACGTTGCCAGGATGGCTTTCATCCCCCTGAGCGCCTCATCCGCGCTTCTCAATTCGTGGTCGCTTCGAGCCACGCGCTGACTTGGAGTGGACTTGCCAGCAAACTCGCGCTTGGGCTCGTCTGTTCGAACGAGCTTCCCATCCCTTACCGCATCCATGAAGCGCATGTTGAGTGGTAGCGAGGTCCCAGTGGACACACCGGCCTTCACGACCTCGATTGTCCGACTTGACGCGTGGATTCGATACGCCAACCCCGTGCCCTCGCTGGCAAAGACGCGGCCGTTGATGGGTTTAGCCCAAGCGTAAATTGCGTCGCATTGGGCTCTAGCCGCGTCGCGTCGAGCATCACACTCCTTGCGTCGCGCACGTTCTGCGCACAGATACCGGGCATCTATCTTCTCGTCGATGAAACGCTTTAGATAGCGATAACAATCATTGTTGGTTGGTAATTGCCGCAATCGCTCACTTCGGTACGTTACGTAGTCCGTAAGTTTCTGCCCGGATACCTGTCCAGCCAGTCGTTGTAGCTTGAAGAGCTGCCCGTAGGTGAGACGCTTCTCCGCAATTAGCCACACCAGTTCCACGGCCACGGATCTTCCCTCCATTCGGACGAATCCCTGAGGCGTGGACTGGTTGTTAACTGATGCCTTTGGATAAGCTTCTGGTTCCTTCGTATACATAGAGCCGCCTATCATTCCGTCTATCACCGGGCTCATTGGGTGATGTTCGAGGGATGGATGAACCGGGGTCGGCGAGAGAACACCCGATCCGATTGCGTAACCTGTTTCACAGAGCGGCGGACCTGGCAGCGTCGGTTCCGGGGATATGTTACCAGCTCGCCCCCCGCCGTCCTGGTCATGGTTATTGATGAATCGCGCGTCCCTAATGTTCGTCCCGGGCTCCAGCAGACCCAGCCGACAGGCAAACTTCTGCGTTAAGCGGATATACCCAATATCTAACATCCCGTCCGCCGTCCGTTCTTGTTGGTCGCGGACAATCAAATGGTCGGTCTCCAGTCGCCGGAGCACCCGGTAAACAGTTACCTCGCTACATTGCGCCAATCTGGCCAACGTTCGCTTCTTTGTGAATACTGCGTCCAGTGGTTCACTCACAGACACGCCCGATGCGAGGATTGCCTGCGCAACCCGAGTTGTTGCCCTTGAAAAGGCGAGGTCATTCGCGAGTTCCCACACCCTGTAGATGGCCGCACGCAAGCGTGCCGGCCTATTTCGATAAGCAGCTGGGCAGGCTTCGTTGCTACGCTTCCGCGGCCGGGCAGCCACAGGCATGCCATGGCGGGCTCCGGCCTCCTTTGCGCAGCCGGGCTCTTGATTCGTGGGCATAAGCATCCCCCTCGGCACGGTGGCCGATACAAATTTGATTGACTTCAAGGGGGGAGGGCGCTTAGGATTAGCTTGCTAGATCGGGAGCACCAATCCACGCTGCTCTCACCCCCAACGCCCCAAAGTTGCCGCTTTGGGGCGTTTCCTTTTTTGGGCTCTCAGCCTACTTGGCGACTAGGTCATCGCGACACCCCCAAATGCAGCGAGGCCCAGGTTTCCCTGGGCCTCGTCTCGTTCATCACGGTATTTCGTGCGGTCATGGCGCGGTGGCTGTCCTGGCGGCACCAGTGCCGCCCTTTAAAATCAGTGGGTTAGGGAGGCCACTCCAGGCCCGCCAGCCCGCATAAACATCCGACAGCCCTGCACCGGCACCGGTGCCGCCCTTTAAAATCATGGACTTAGATGCTGCGGTCACTTCGTCAGCTTCTCAATCGCTGCCACCATGTCCGCCTTGAAAGCCTCGACGAGGCCCTCCGGGATATCGGCGGTCATGGTGACCAAGCGGTTTCCAGCCGCCTTCGGCGACTGCATGATCTTGAGCGCGCCAGCTTCCTTCTTGCTGCCGCCCACGGTGATCGGGAGCATGAACTCCCGCTTCGCGCGCCGCGCTGTTCCAGATGCTTGGTTCTGGGCCCGGCGAATCTCGCGCTCGATATGGTCAATGAGCCTATCCTTGGACAGATTCTTTTCGACGGTCATCCGTGCGATGGCGGCTATGGCGTCCTCGCCAAGTTCTTCAAGGCCACTCTTCAATGGTTCGCAGAATGCGGCCGACAGCTTGGCTGCATTCTCACGTACGATGGCCGTCACCGAGTCTGGCAAATCCATCATCGCGAGGATCCTGCGGAGAGACCTGGGGTCACGGCGGGCGGCACGCTGGACCTCGTCGATCGACTTCTTCTCGTCGAGAAGCTGCTTGGCCTTGACCGCAATGTCCCAGTCGGTCTCCTTGACCGAGGTATTGTGCTCCAGTGATGCCGCCCAAAAAGCCAGGTGGTCGTCTGGATCAATGTCCTCATTGACCTGCGCCCGCAGCCCCTTCCAGCCAGCCAGGTTGGCGGCATGATAGCGAGTCTGCCCCGAGAGAATGTAATAAACGCCTGTGTCTTCAGCCTTGCGCCCTGGGACTACGGTGATTGGCTCTCTCTGGATGCTCTCGTCCTCCAGCATCACGCGAACTTCATCAATTCTCTCCTGGGTGCGCACGGTGCGAGAGTTGAATGGATGAATGCGCAGCTTGGCAATCGGGATCATCATCCATCGGCCCGCCGCAACGTCGGTTTGTGCCATGGAAAAGGAAGGGGAGGGGAGGGAACCTGGCGCGGATGATGCGGGCGTCACCGCAGTGGCCTCGGCGTTAGCGGCACCGAAGTCCGGAAGCCCGGCCACATCCTCCCTGGTTTCTACGAGGGTGCCTACCCTGACCAGGCCGGAAACCTTTGGGACTGTCCGCTTAGTCATGGCCAGCCCCTTGCGGACCAGCGCCGAGACCCGGGTGGGCAATACCGAAGGAACGCACCATACTCTTGGCTACATCGATCATGGCCCTCGCCCCAACGGATGTGGGGTCGCTTTCGACGAGCGGGCACGAGCCCTTATTGGTAGGATCCATTTGCCGCGCAAACCCCGAAAATTGGGGAATGATCGTGTCGTTGAGGTTGGCCCCGTACTTGGTATAGAGCACCCCCATGTTGTCCTTCACGTGCTTCAAGCTGGGGTGCCATTTGTTGATGACGATTTCCATGGAGATGTCGGCATCGGTTACGGACTTGAGCTCGTGCAGGTTGGAATGAAGTGACTCCAGCGCTCGGATGCAGTCACCCACCGGCTCGACAATCGAAACAATCTTTCCGGCTGCCTTCCCCGCATACGTAAACGACAGACCAATGGGAGTCGTACCCGGCGCAGTATCGACGATGATCGCATCATATCGACTGCTCAGAAATTCACGATTCCTCTGGAAAAAGCGGTGCGCGCGCTCATGCGCATTGACCGCGGTGACCATCGATGCGTCCGCTTCTGCAAGCGTGATGTCAGACGGTAGGAGGTCGAAGAACCCCCCCTCGTAGATCGGAACGATTGCGGCAGGGAGATCAGTATCCGGCGCGGCATCCTTTTTCAGGAGGAAGTAGCCAATATGGTGCTCGACATCCGCGCCCTCTGTAGTGCCCAGCGCCAGATTGCTCGCGGAGGCCTGGGGATCGGCGTCGATCAGGAGTATCCGGAAACCCATCATCCCCATGGCCGCCGCAAGATTCACAGAACAGGACGTCTTGCCAACTCCGCCCTTCGTCATGCGTGAAACCAACACGGGCGGAACCCTGTCCCCTTTGGACGTACCCATGGCCGGATCAAGGCCCTGCGCCCGGTAGCGGGCCACCCGCAGATCGGTAGGTGTGTAACGCATGTGGTGCTGGCCCTTCGGCTTCTCGCGATCGATCAGCTCCTGAAGCTTTTTCGCCGACACTTCCAGGCCCGAAAGGTCCACCGCTACTGACGACTTAAATTCGATCTTGCGTGCCATGTCCAAACCCTGTATCGCGGAATGACCGAATCCTATTCCCGCGCGCTCGTCTTTTCAAGTTTTTTTCGTGATGGCCGTTTTAAAGTCATCGTCCGCACTTTGACTTTGATACTTTTGCGCCCCTGCACGATTTCAATGTTTGAATGGGTCCAGCGGGTCGTCAGTTTTCTACAGGTTGATAGTTTCCACTGTGCAATCCGCATCGCAAGCTGGAAACACCGCCATAAAATCGGGAGTAGGCGTAGAAATGGAGGGCGGCAGGGTTCTCAGCGAGCCGCCTCACGCAGCGCCCCACCTGAACC
>SSTB01000041.1 GCA_009469665.1 Azonexaceae bacterium
ACTCTCAGCCTCTACCAGTTACTTACGAACATTGCGCGCAATGACGAAATCTTCTCTGGCAAAGCGATATCGCAAGTCCAGCCCAGGTAAGTAGCGGCACGCGTCGTTCCAACGTAGAGATACTTGTCGAAAAGTTGTGGGTGAATCGAGGCCAATCTGTCCACACCGATGAAGAACACCGCTTCGAATTCAAGCCCTTTGATGTGCTGTACGTCGAAGACACGGACATCGTTGTCCTGACCCATGACTTGCCCCTTCGGACAAGCAATAACCTGCGCGTTTTCTGCTGCCAACGCATCGTTGAGTGCTTCGGCAAGCGGCTGAACTTCCGCTTCGCTTTCGACAAAGATGGCGATTGATGGCAACTGTCCGAGAAATTGCTCGATTTCTCGAATGCGTTGGGCCAACCAATCGACTATCCGACTCTGGTCTTGAGCCTGTTCCAGCAACGTCGGCGAAACACCTTCGTTGTCGACATGCGCGGGGAGCGTCACGCCGCTATCAGTCCCGCCCGCCGCCACAATGATTGCCTTGGCTAGATCGTTGAGTCGCCGGCTCTGGCGGTAGGAAACGGTGATTTCCTTGATGTCGATCTCCGGAAAAACCCATTTCACGTCGTCGATGGATCGGCTGCCCCACGTGGTCAGACGCTGATTGAAGTCGCCACACGCGAAAAACGAGCGGATTTTCGGATTCGCCAGGGCTGCCATGCAAGCCAGCTGTACCGGCGAAAAGTCCGTGGCCTCATCGACCACCACCTGGTTTTTGTGCAGATCAAATGCTGGCTTGAGAGCAGACCAAGCAGGCTGATCGATATCCCGCGCGATCGTTGCTCGACTCAGTAGCTCGTTGGCACCTCGCAGGATGCTCAGGAGGATGACATCCAACTCCAGCGGGTGCAGATCCGTCGGCGCATAGCCATCTTTCCGGTACCACTTGCCTTCCTCTTGCCGCAAGCGGCGGAATGCGCGATACCGCCTCGGAATCGCATCGAGATAGCGCTTTACCGGGTTAGTGAAACGTCGGGCAGCGGCTTGAATCAGTAGGCTTGCACCAACTTCTGCGCGGTCAGATTCGCTGAGCCCTCGATCACCAAGCCACTCGATAATCTTGCCGTTGCGCGTGCCTTTGCCGAGGCTGCGTTTCTTTGCCTGAGTTCGAGCATGCGCCCGAACCGCCTGCATGTACGCATTGACTGCGGCGGCACGCCCGGTACGCGGTGCAGCAGTTTCCTCTTCCTCGGCATCCAGATCGTCTGGATCATCTGCCTCAATATCCGGTGCTTGCTGAAGCCCATCGATGAATTTGGCCAACTCGTCGATGAACCCCTTGTTCCGGTTGAGTTGGAGATTCAGTGCGCCGTGAATCTTCTTATCAGTGATTTCCTTCAAACCTGTGACCAAGGTTTGAATACCGGCAACTTCGCCGACAAGTGAGGAAAACGTCGATGTCAGGCTGGCGCCGCTTGCGCGCTCAAGGATGCCCATCAGCCGCTTTCCAACACCGGCAATATTCGTGGTTTGGTTTTCGCTTAGGCCAAGCGCGGCCTGCCGCAGATCGCCAATGAAGCTGGTCTTTTGCCAAGCGTCAAAATCATCAAACCAGGCGATGGGCGTATCTGAGGCGTCAGGAACGAGCGTCTCTATCGTTTCCTTGAGAACGAAGGTGCCGCCGCCGGTGGCAGTACGCAATACACCGAACGTGCTTCGACCGAGTTCCCGCCGATAGTCCGTCCAAGTGCGGATCCGCATGTCCGGGGCAGGTACCCCTTCACGAGCAAACGCCTCTTTCAGATACTGTTTCAATAGCTCGGTCGGGGTGAACATCACCCAACTATTTGAGTGCGACACACCTGTGGCGCCGCCAACACTCTCGACCGTGCGGAGTTCGCCTTCCTCAAGGAATGCGGTATCCAGCTTTTGCCCGAGGCGACGAATCAAGGTGGTGGTCTTGCCGGTTCCCGGCGGCCCCAGGATCAACAACCGCTTGTCCAGCGGTAAGCGGAAGATTTCATCCTGGTATTGGTCGAGAATCGGCTGATCCCGAAGTCCCATCTTGGTGATCACGCTCCGCCGGACACCCTCGATAACGTTGGCGGTTTCACTTTCCTCGGCGAGCAGTTGGTCGAGCAGATCTTCAGTGGCTTCTTCGCCGACGACCTTGTAGAGCAGCGAACGCAGCGACTCGATCGTTAGTGGCCCGAGGTCACCCGCTTCGATGATCGTGTCGTGGGAGTCCCATCCCTCGGCAAGATGGGATGGGCGCAATTGGGCTCGTTCGACGACCTCAACAACGGTTCCGTTGGGTAGAGAAAACTCGGAGCCAACGGGCAGGGATGCAAGCCGACCAACCGGCGCACGGTAACTGGCGAGGTTCGCTACGCCAGTAATGGGTGTGGTACGACAGATGTAATAGACGCGCTGCCGGCCATCTTCATCGACAACGGCAACCCGTGCGATCGCAGGTTCCCGGGCCAGGATTTGGTAACTCTCCAGGTTTTCCTGGCTGATCTGCCCCAGCCGCTGAAGTGCGGATGAGGAGGTGAGCGTATTGACGCTGGCCAGGGCATCCGTTCCGAGGGAAGGGGCGCTCCTGATCGCGTTTTGTGCTGCCGTGGCGACTGCGCCAAAGTGGTCCAACGTTTCCTTGGCAACGTGCTCGACGTGTTGTTTTGATTCTTGTGTCAGCTCCATGTTTCCCCTTTAACCCCCTGTGGTCTGGCTCTTGATCCATTGGTCGATATCCGACCGCAGAAAGCGCCATGTGCCACCCACCTTGAAGGCCGGTATTTTCTTGGCCCCGGCTAACCGATATACGGTTCGCTCATTGACCTTTAGATACTCTGCAACCTCCTTGATGGTCAGAATTGAGCCATCGCTGGACTTTGTAGGCATAGCCATCGCCAGTTGAAAAAAACGTCAAGATAGTGCAATCCAGTACAAATGACAACGCGTTCGAGTGGCTTTTGGCAGGCGCGTAACAAAATTTCAGAAAACGGGAGGAAAATTGCCTCCCGCCAGCACTTCAATTACTTGTTGGTGTCGTCCGGTCGTTGCTCGAACTGAGCCTTGCCCTGGGACTTCTTGCGCCGCAGGAAACTGGGCGCAACGGCCTCTGCGGCCATGCTCGTGAGCATTTCTTCCTTTGCGGAAACCCGAGAGGACATCTTGCGGCTCGAATACATGGCCTCCTTGCGGAAACGGGCACCGTCCATCTCCTTGGCGATCTCGGCCATGCCCTCCAAAACCTCCATCACCCAGGGATGGTCAG
>SSTB01000042.1 GCA_009469665.1 Azonexaceae bacterium
TAGAGCAGATGGGCGAGCGCTTCCTGATGACGCTTGCCCATGTAGAGGTAACGGGGGTTCGGTGCGATCGAGAACGGCGCCTCGACGAATCCGAAATAGTGGAGATACATCGGTCCTTGCTGGAATGCTGGCGAAACGATTTTGCCAGTTTCGCGAAAGTCAGTCTTGGCGGCACGGCGTGACGGCGCAACGGACATCGCCGTTCCACCGACGAATCGCGCCAGGGGCCGCGCGCGTCCGACGGTCAGCGCGCCAGCGCGCGAACGGCGCGCCGACCAACCAATCGGGTCGCCTACGGCCTAGAACCCGCTAAGGAACCCGCTCACCACCAGTACCAGCAGGATCAGACCCACCGCGATCAGGGTCAGCCCGAGAATCTTGGAACCCAGGGTCATCCGCGGCGAAGGGGCGTCGACCAGATACTTCTCGATTTCGCCCGTATCCACCATGCGCTGGTAATGCGCCGGGTGATCGTGGCGGAATTCGGTCAGCGACTGGGTGCCGGTGAACATCACGACGTCGGGTGGAGGCAGTTTGTCCGGACGGAAGTGGTTGTTGAAGAAATGCACCGTAAACAGGAACACCGCCGCGAGGAACGCCTCCTCGCCATGCACCAGGGTGCCGACGTTGAACACCCAGCCCGGCAGATATTCGGCCGTCACATGGGGGAAGGCGAGCATCAATCCGCTCCAGCCGATGATGTTGACGCCCCAAAACACCGCCCAATAGTCGAACTTCTCGTAATACGCCCAACGTTCGAACATCGGCCGCGGCCCTTTGCCGAGGAACCACTTGAACATGCCCCAGCAGTCGGCGAAATCCTTCCAGTTCGGAATCAGCGAATCCGGGCCAAACCAGCGGAATGTCCTGCTGCGCAGGAGTTTCTGCATCACATATACGAAATGGATCATGAAGATGCCGACGAACAGGAACGCGCACACCCGGTGAATCAAGCCGAGCATCTTCGGTCCACCGAGCAACGCGGCAACGGTCGGCGCCCACGGGCTTTCGGCGAACAGTGCCGTGGTGCCGGTCAGCACCAGCGTCATGGTGATCAATGCAAACGCGAGATGGGCGACCCGCCAGCCCCAATGGAAGCGGCGGAAATGCTTTTTCGTATCCAACGCCATGCCGCGCAGGTCGACCCGGGCGTGCGGCTTGCCCTGCTTGCGATCCATCCACTCGCGGTAGTACCAAAGGCCGGAATGCGCCCAGAAGAACGCGAAGACGAAGATCAGCAGGGCGACCATGAACTTGGTCGCGATCCACATCTGCGGATACTTGGCGAAATCATGGCCGGTCGCGTGCGGACCGAAGGTCACGAAGCCTGCGGTCGCCGTGCGCATGCCGGCCTTGCGGTCGTCGTGACACTTCTGGCAGGTCTTCAGCCGGTTGTCGGGATGAACCTTTGATTCAGGATCGTCTGCCGCAACGACCTCGTGGCTCCCGTGGCAATCGTAGCACTTCGCCGTGTAGGCGAAGCCGAGCCGGGTCACCTGTCCGTGGTAGGTGGCCCGATAGCTCTTGAGCTGTTCCTGGTGGCAACCGCCGCAGTTCTCCGTGATCGCCAGCTTGACCGGGTTGGCCGACGTGTTGCCGATGTCGTGCGTCGTGTGGCAGTCAGCGCAGACCGCCCCCTTGCTGTCGTGCTTCTCGAGCACGGCCTTGCCGTGAACGGATTCGCTGTATTCTTCCAGCGCATCCTCATGGCAGCGACCACAGACATTCGGCACCGTCATGTGCCATTCGGTGCGTGCTTCGGTGCCGCGCGGGGGCACGTCGAACGTATGCGTGTCGTGACAATCGGTGCAGGTCGCGATGGCCCGCGCCGGGTTCTGTTCCGATGCCCGGGCGTGGAATGACTTGCGATACGCCGCGATGTTCTCCACGACGACGGCGAGTCGGGACGGCGGTTCGTCCGATTTTCCAGGCGTTGGGCGCTTCCACGGGTTTTCGTCAGATGCCGTCTGCGGGGCCAACGGCTTGTGGGAGTCGCCCGCCACATTAGCGACGCCATCGCCCTTGCCAGTGCCTTGGCGCTGGCGGAGAAGCTTCTCATGGCAGCCCGCGCAGTCCGGCGCCTTAATCCCCGAAACCTTTTGGTGTGACTCGCCGACCTTCGGCAGGTCGGTGACGTCGGCATGGCATTCGCCACATGCCATCTTCGCGTGAACGCCTTTTGCCACCTTGTCCGGGCGGATCACGTTCATGGTCCGCTCGACCTTCTCGCCGTCGTCGTTCTCGCCGTCGGCGACCTTGATCGGCAGGCTCTTCGGCCCGTGGCAGGTCAGGCACTGCCCATCTACTTTGGGTAGATGCGAGGTTGGCTGGGCCAGGCCGCCAGAAGCCAGCCAGAGACAGCCGGCGAGCCCCAAGAGGAAATTGCGAATCATGTTGAACACCAAGTGCTGCATGGCCGAGGCAAGTCCGCGCGGCAGTGTTGTGAAAACCGCCGCGCAGCGTTGAAACGACTACTGGAATTTGTAGATATAGCGGAATCCGAGGAAGGTGGCATCCTGCTTGGGCACGGCAAGCACGGTGGTGCCGTCCGTGGCGGTGCCGAACTGCCAAGGCAAGCCGCTGGTGTAGGTGTATTGCCAGTCGTCGGTCTGCCAACGCTCGTGAATCACGTCAAAGCGAAGGTCCGCGTTCTTTTCCCAGGCGTAGACGGCAAACAGCTTGAGACGCAGCGATTTGGCCATGATTTCGGGCGCCACGACCCCCGTGGCACTGCCATCGCTATTGCTTTGATCGAAGCTCGTCTTGTCCTTCGACCACGTCACTTCGGCCCCAAGCTTGGTCTTGGCACCGACTTGCCCGGTAAGGCCGAAGCCGGCCGCGTTGCCGGTGTCATTCTGCTTCCGCACCCGGGTCACCAGGGCAGTACCGAAGTTGTTGAAATTGGCGTTATTCACGTTGTGAGTGTACCAACCCGAGACCTGCCAGTTATCGCTGATCTGGTAGCTGACATCCAGCGAATACAGTTCGGCATCTCCCTTGCTGAGACCGTGTGACCGATCCGACGAACCGTAGTCGTCGTCGGAAGTTTCGTAATTGAACTGCACACCAAGTGCGTCGAGCGGTGTCCAATCGACGCCAAGGCGCACCTGTTGACGCTCTCGGTCAGCCGTATTCACGGGAGACACGAAGGCCGTGCCGACCTGCGTGCTGGTGGTAAACGACGAACCTTTCCGATTCGCCGCGAGA
>SSTB01000043.1 GCA_009469665.1 Azonexaceae bacterium
CTGCCAGGCTTCGAGGATTACCTGCTGGCGGCAGAGGTCGGTGAGCTGGATGCGGGCGCGGGAGCCGACGATCTGCGAAGCGATGTCGAGCTGGTCGCCTTTCTCGGCGTCCTTCGTGCCCCGGCGCAGGGCGTTGCCGCTCTGTATCTCGGGCTTCACCTTCCCTTCCATGGTGAGGATCTGTCCAGCGCGGTCGATGATCCGCAGCAGCTCGTCGCCGTCGCGGTCATCGGCAAGGATGGTGTGGCCGGTTTCGGTCTTGAGCAGGACCTTCAGTCGCGGGCAGTAATACGGCGGATGGCCGTGGTACTTCTTGTGTTCGAGATCGTCGTGCCGGTTGGCCTGATGTTCGACCTTGTCCTCGCAGTCATGGCAAAAGGCATTCGCGCAGGTGCGCTTGGATTCCTCGGGCTGTTCGCCGGGATTGCTCTTGGCCAGCCAGACCCCGGTCCAGATCGGATACTGGACAACGCCGCCCTCGAACTCGGCCCAGACCGAGGCCCCTTCCTCGGGGACCAGGAACATGCCGGTGTCGTCGTTGCCGCCGTAGGGGAAACAGGGAGCGGCCCATTCGGACCAGTTCTCCCGCCCGCTGCCGAGCACGGCGGGGATCTCCAGCCGGACCCGGCCAAGGCGTTCGGGGTCGTTGTTGTCGCGCACGAAGGCCCGGTACTTGCCGTACCAGCGGTTGCGGTAGCGCTCCTCGGATTGACGGTCGCGGGTTTCAAGCATGCTCCGTCTCCCGTTTTCGACTGGTGTCCCAGGCCAGCCAGCCGCCCAGGCGAACCGCCCAATACATGACCTGGCGTTTCCACAGAGGCACGCCCAGAGCCGCCATCAGTTCGAGAAAGACGCGGTCGGCAGCAAGCCGCGAAACCTTACCGGTGTGGTAGAGATAGTCGTGAACGACGGCCGCCGGGGAATATCGTCCCCAGGGCGGCACCACGCGCCAGAACAGGCGCGGCACCGAGGCGAAGTCGGTCTCGAACCCGGCGGGCACTTCGATGATGCGGCCAGCGCCGGTGCGGACACGGAACGGCTGGGTCAGCCTCGCGGTCATTCCATTGGGCAGGATCTCCACCCGAAGAGGCCCGGACAGTCCCAGCGCAGTGCCCGAAAACAGGGTCTTGGTTTCGGCGCTCATGATCGCCACCTCGCCTTGCCCGACTGGCGCACATCGAGATGGACCCAGGAGGCATAGACACCGATGCCGCCCTCGCGGAAAAGCGGAATTTCCTCGGCGATGACCGCCAGTTCCTCGGGCGAAACGCCTGCGGGACAGCTCACGTCGGCCGCCATGCCCAGCGTGTGGAAACTCTGCTCCGCGCCGCCCACCGCCTCATTGTGCCGGTTACATCGGAAGCCGCTGGTGATGGACAGCGGTTTGCCGATGTGGTCGCGCAACGCCTGCAGGGCGTCGACCAGGTCGGGATGGACCGGTGCCGAATGGCCGCAGCAGTCCTTGCCCTTGCAGGCGAATTCCGAACGGTTGAAATTCTTGCTGAGATCACCCATTGCCGCCTCCTTGTGTGACCGCGCCGGAATCCGCGTCGATGGTCACCATGGCTGGCGGCTCGTTTTGCGGCGTGGGCGGGGCCTCCTTGTCGTTGGGTTTGCCCTGGGACTCGGCGGACTTGTCGCCCGCGCCTTTGCCGAGGGCGTTCTTCTTGAGTTTGAGTTCGCAGAGATAGCCAGCGCCGCTGATGCTGTGGCGCACCGAGTGGCAGTAGTAGATCCCGGAAAACTTCCGTCCCACGCCCTTGATCTCGACGTTCTTCTTGGCGCGTAGCTGGGGAATGCCGATGGTGGCCGCGTCCGCCTCGACCTGCCGCAGCTCGGCCTCGCGGAATTTGCCTTCGGCGTTGTCCTGGGCGGGCTCCTGGCGCGGCTCTTCGTGAAAGCCTTCGGAACGGTCGAAGCTGGGCACGATCTGTCCCGTCTCCTGTTCCTTGAAGCTGCCTTCGCCGGTGTTGCCGTCGACCAAATAGGTCTGCTTGCCCAGGGCCGTCCGCTCGGGCGTGGTGGCGTTGTTGGCCTTGTGCTCGACCACGTCCTTCTTGCGCGGGTCGATACCGACCGTCTTGGTCTCGACACCCGCGCCCTTGGCTCCCTGGGATTGGGTGCTGGGGCGGAACGAGCGCAGCAGGCCCTTGGTGTCGGTGAAATATTCGAGGGTCAGAAGCGGCGTCTGGTCGAGCTCGCGGGGATGGAAATGGAGTTCGTCGTCCTGGATGTAGAAGACATAGCCGCTCACGCCGTCGCCATCGCGGTCACGGGCCTTTTCC
>SSTB01000044.1 GCA_009469665.1 Azonexaceae bacterium
GCAGCTCCTCAAATCGAAGCAGATGAAGACCTTCGAGGATCTTTCCCACCGCCTCTGGGAACATACGGCCCATGTGGCCGCCCTGTGCCGCGTCCTGGCGCGCAAGCGGGCCCGCATCAACGGTGACGAGGCCATGTTCGCCGGTCTGGTGCACGACATCGGCGTGTTCTACCTCATGTCCCGGGCGGCCAATTTTCCCGAGTTCGCCGCCGACCGGGTGCAGGTCCATAGCCTCCTGGTGGGCTGGCACGACAATATCGGCCACGCCCTGCTGTCCGCCCTGGGGCAGCCGGAAAGCGTCTGCGTCGCGGTGCAGGAGCACGAGTCGGATCGCGACGTGGGCGAGATCAAGACCCTCTCCGATGTGCTCTACGTGGCCAATAAGATCGCCAACCGCACCAGCACATGGCGCGATGCGGAAATCGACGGCGAAATCGACACCTCGGTCCTCGACAGCATCTTCGATGCCGAGACCCTGGCGGAAATCATCGAGGAGTCGGAAGAAGAGGTGCAGTCCCTGAAGGCCGCCCTGGGCGGCTGAGAGCCGGCCGCCGGCGCAGCCGGCGTTTGCGGGCGCGGGGAATACGGGGGATTCATGAGTCAACACGAAACGGCCGGCGACGTCACCGGCAAGCGCCTCGCCGCCCTCGCCCTGGCGGCGCTGGGCGTGGTTTACGGCGATATCGGCACCAGTCCGCTCTACGCCATGAAGGAAGTCTTCGCCGGCAATCATCCGATTCCGGTGAGCGAGGCCAACCTCTTCGGCGCCCTGTCCCTCTTCTTCTGGGCGCTGATTCTGGTGGTGTCGGTGAAGTACGTCATGTTCATCATGCGGGCCGACAACAGGGGCGAGGGGGGCATCATGGCCCTCATAGCCCTTGCCCTGCGCGATGTCCAGGGCAAGCCGGGTCAGGCCAAAACAGTGGCCATCGTGGGCATCCTGGGGGCCGCCATGTTTTACGGGGACGGCATGGTCACGCCGGCCATTTCGGTGCTCGCTGCGGTGGAGGGGCTCGAAGTGGCGGCCCCGGGGCTGCATGCCTACGTGATTCCGGTCACGCTGCTCGTGCTGTTTGCGCTCTTTTTCGTCCAGAAGAGCGGCACCGGCAAGATGGGCATCGCCTTCGGCCCCGTCATGCTTCTGTGGTTCGCCACCCTCGCCGTGCTGGGTATCGTCAATATCGCGGCCAACCCGACCATCCTGCACGCCCTCAGCCCGGTCTATGGTGTCGAATTCCTCCTGGCCAACAAGGCCATGGCCCTGGTGGCCATGGGCAACGTGGTCCTGGCGGTGACCGGGGCGGAGGCGCTCTACGCCGACATGGGCCACTTCGGCCGCAAACCCATTTCCCGGGCCTGGTTCGCCTTCGTGCTGCCGGCCCTGGTGCTCAACTACTTTGGCCAGGGCGCGCTCATCCTGGGCGATGCGGAAGCGGCCAAGAATCCCTTCTACCTTTCGGCCCCCGAGTGGGCGCTCTATCCCCTCATCGGCCTCGCCACCCTGGCGACGGTGATCGCCTCCCAGGCCGTCATCTCGGGGGCCTTCTCGGTGACCCGCCAGGCCATGCAGCTCGGCTTCGTGCCCCGCCTGGAGGTGCAGCACACCTCCGAGAAGCAGCAGGGCCAGATCTATCTTCCGGCGGTCAACTGGGGACTCATGGTGGCGGTGATGATCCTCGTCCTGGGCTTCAAGTCCTCCAACAACCTCGCGGCCGCCTACGGCATCGCCGTCACCGGCGACATGGTCATCACCTCCCTGCTCGCTACCGTGGTCGTCGCCCGCGCCTGGGGTTGGGGCTGGCCCCGCTCCATCGCGCTGTTTTCCTGCTTCCTGGCCGTGGAACTCGTTTTCCTGGCTGCCAATATCCTGAAGATTCCCGACGGCGGCTGGTTCCCCCTGGTGGCCGGCATAGGCGTCTTCGTCCTCATGACCACCTGGAAGCGCGGGCGCCAGTTGCTGTCGGACCGGCTCAAGGGCGAGCGCCTGGAACTCGCCCCCTTCATCGAATCCCTCGCCATGTCCATGCCCACCCGGGTGCCCGGTACGGCGGTCTTTCTCAACGCGGACCCCAAGGGTGTTCCCCACGCCCTCCTGCACAATCTGATGCACAACAAGGTGCTGCACGAGCGGGTCGTGCTGCTCTCGGTCCAGTTCTACGATCTGCCCTACGTCCCGGAGATCGATCGTATCGAAGTCAAGAAAATGCGGGAAAACTTCTGGAGCGTCGTCGTCCAGTACGGCTTCATGGACGAACCCGACATCCCCGCCGCCCTGGAGCGCTGCACCGAGGCGGGCCTGGAGTGTTCGGCCCTGGATACCTCCTACTTCATCGGCCGCGAAACCCTCATCCCCAAGCTGGACTCCGATATGGCCTTCTGGCGCGAAAAGCTCTTCGTCGCCCTGTTCCGCAATGCGGGGTCGGCCACCGCCTACTTCCGCATTCCCACCAACCGGGTGGTCGAGCTGGGGACTCAGGTGTCGCTCTGAGCCCGCTCTCCGCAGGCTTGCGCGCCTACAGTGACGATGAACAGGGGCCGGGAGGCCGCGGCGCGTGTAGTCAGTCAGATAGGTTCAGCGGTGTTCGGCCCGACCCGCATCCCCACTCGCTTCGTCGCTCATCCTCGCCATAGCTTCGGCTATGGCTGCGGTTTGCCTCGCGCGATCGGGGCGCGGATGGGCGCCTCGGCATCGACGCCAACCGATCTGACCGACGACTAAAGGCGGCGGATTTTTTCCAGGACCGCGGTGGTGGAGGTCTGGTGCAGGAAGGGGATGGAATGCACCGTGCCTCCCCAGCCCTGGACTTCCGGGGCGCCGACGATGCGCTCCACGGGCCAGTCGCCGCCTTTGACCAGGACGTCGGGGCGGCAGGCGAGGATGGGTTCGATGGGGGTGTCGGCATCGAACCAGGTGACCAGGGCGATGCATTGCAGGGCCGCCATGACGGCCAGGCGGTCGGCAAGGCCGTTCACAGGCCGGTCCGGGCCCTTGCCCTGACGGCGAACCGAATCGTCACTGTTGAGGGCCACCACCAGCGAGGCCCCCAGGGCCGCCGCCTGGGCCAGGTAGGTGACGTGCCCCCGGTGCAGGATGTCGAAACAGCCGTTGGTGAAGACCAGGGGCCGGGGGAGGGCCGCGCAACGCTCGGCCAGGGCAGCCGGCGGGCAGATTCTGGCCTCGAAGGCCGGTGTGGGATATCCCGCCACGACTGGCGTTTCAGCGCGCCGCCGGCGCTTCCACCGGGGCCGGGGTCGGGGCGGGCTTGGCTTCCGACCGGTTGGCGGCCGAGGAATCGAGGCGCTTCGTCTCGCTTTCCGCCACCACTTCCATCACATTGACCACCTTGCGTACGCCGGTCGTGGTCCGGGTGACTTGAACCGCCGCCTGGGCTTCCCGGTCATTGACCACACCCAGCAGGAAGACGACCCCTGCCTCGGTGACCACCTTGACGTGATTGGCCGAGAACTGGCCGGAATCGACAAAGCGGGCCTTGACCTTGGAAGTGATGTAGGTGTCGTTGCTGCGGCCCGAGAGCGAGGACGAGGGGCCGACATAAAGTTCGTTCCACACGCCCTGTACGCCTTCCACGCCGCGCACCAGCTCGCCGATGCGGGCCTTGTTGTCCTCGCTGGGCGTCTCGCCGCTGATGAGAACCTTGCGGTTGAAGCTGGTGATGTTGACGTGGTTTTCCTTGCCGAATTTGTCCGAAATGCGGCTCAAAGCCTTCCATTCGATGGTTTCGTCGTCGGTCTGGGTGGCGATGGAGCGGCGGTCGAGGGCCGCCAGGACGCCGACGGTGACGCCGGTGGCCACGGCGGTGACGCAGCCCTGCAGGGTGGGAAGGGTGGCGGCGAGAAGCGCGGCGGAAAGGATGATTTTTTTCATTCTTCGACTCCCAGAAGAAGGCTGTCGATGCCGTCGCACAGACAGTGCACGATGAGAAGGTGGGTTTCCTGGATGCGGGCGGTACGTTCCGCCGGCACGCAGAGGTGGATGTCATCGTCGCGCAACAGGTCGGCGATCTGCCCGCCGCCCCGGCCGGTGAGGGCGATGACGCGCATGTCCGCGTCGTGGGCGGCCGAGATGGCTTCGATGACGTTGCCGGAATTGCCCGAGGTGGAAATGGCCAGAAGCACATCGCCGCCGTGACCCAGGGCGCGTACCTGGCGGGAGAAAACCTGGTTGAAGGAATAGTCGTTGGCGACGGCGGTGAGGATGGAGGTGTCGACGGTGAGGGCGATGGCCGCCAGTTCCTGCCGCTCGGCCTCGAAGCGCCCCACCAACTCGGCGGCGAAGTGCTGGGCGTCGGCGGCGGAACCGCCGTTGCCGCAGGCCAGGATCTTGTTGCCGTTGACCAGGGCCGCCGTCATGATCTCGACCGCCGCGGCCACCGGTGCGGCCAGGGTTTCGACGGCATTCAACTTGGTATGGGCGCTGTCCTCGAAATGGCGGGCGACGCGGGCGATCAGATCCATGTTTTATTCCGCAAAAAAGTTGCCGGATTCTAGCATCGCGGTCCGGGAGGCGCTGTAACCAACGGTAAGGCGGTGGGGGGTGAGAGGCGAGGGGTCAGAGTTGGGCGAGGACTTCGATTTCCACGCGGCGCCAGGGGTCCGGGTCGTCGCGCAGGGTGGCGATGCGGGCGACCAGGGGCTCGCCGCGGTCCAGAGCTGCGGCGACGACGCGATTGGCAGCCCGGGGCAGGTAACCCAGCTTTCTTCCCCGCCATTCGACCCGGATGGCGCGCCGGTCGTGGCGGTTGTCCGGCTCACGCACCAGGGTCAGCAGGTCGCCGACGCGCAGGCCCTCGCGCACCTCATCCAGGGCGTGGTACTGGGCGCCGGCCAGGGGGGAACGCTGCACCAGGATGCGGACGGCTTCTTCTGCCAGGGCGGGAAGTACCGCCCCGGGAAAGAGCCCTAGGGAGGCGGCCAGCAGGCCGATCCGCAGGCTACGTCGGAAAATCGGGGCGTCCAAGGTGGGGCGAAAGCTCATTCGTCGGCGCGAAAGGCGTCGCGCATCCATTCCAGGCTGCGCCCGGCGGGATCGGCCAGAAGCACGCAGTCGAAGCGGCAGGGGCCTTCCGGGCGCCCGGCTAGGTAATGCCGGGCGGCGAGGACGAGACGGCGGCGCTTGGCGCCGTCGATGCTGGCGGCTGCCCCACCGAAGTCCGCCCGGCTGCGCAGGCGGACCTCGACGAAGACCAGGGTGGCGCCGTCGCGGCAGATGAGGTCGATTTCGCCGCCGCGGATGCGGAAATTGCGTTCCAGCACGGAGAGACCCCGCGCTTCCAGGAAGCGGGCCGCCAGGGCCTCGGCTTCGCGGCCGCGAAGGGTGGTGGTATCTTGAGGCTTTGCGGGCATGGGTCGCGATGACGATTGAATCCGGTGCATTGTACGTGGTGGCGACGCCGGTGGGGAATCTGGCGGACCTCAGCGAGCGCGCCCGGGAGGTGCTGACCGGGGTGGCTTGGGTGGCGGCAGAGGATACCCGCCACAGCCAGCCCCTCCTGCGCCATGTCGGCTCCCGGGCCCGGCTTCTGGCCGCCCACGAACACAATGAGCGCGAAGCGGCAGCGCGCATCGTCGAACTCCTGAGCAGCGGAGAGGCGGTGGCCCTGGTGAGCGACGCCGGAACCCCCGGGGTGTCCGACCCCGGCGCACGCGTCGTCGCTGCGGTGCGGGCCGCCGGCCATCGGGTCATCCCCCTGCCCGGGCCTTGTGCTGCCGTGGTGGCCCTCTCGGCCTCAGGGTTCGACGATCCCCATTTCCTTTTTTACGGCTTTCTTCCTCCCAAGGCGGTGCAGCGGCGGCAGGCCCTGGCGGTTCTGAAGGACCAGCCCTGGACGGTGGTGTTCTACGAGGCGCCCCATCGGGTGCTGGAGACGGTGAGCGATCTGGCTGCGCTCTTCGGCGAGAGGCGCCTGCTCATCGGGCGGGAACTGACCAAGTTGTTCGAGACCATCGCCGTCCTGCCCCTGCCGGAGGCCGTGGCATGGCTTCAGGCGGACCCCCATCGCCTGAAAGGCGAGTTCGTCCTGGCCGTATCCGCCGCCCCGGCCGTCGCGGCGAGCGGCGAAGGCGAGCGCGCGCTGCGCCTGTTGCTGGCCGACGGTCTTTCCGTAAGTCAGGCCGCCAAGCTCGCTGCGGCAATCAGCGGCGTCGGCCGCAAGGAACTTTACGAAACCGCACTGCGCCTCAAGGGCGATTCAGCCACCTGAGCGTGGTGCCGTAGAGATCAGCGGGCACCACCGGCTTGGTGAGGAAATCGTCCATGCCCGCCGCACGGCAGCGCTCGCGGTCGCTTTCGAAGGCATTGGCGGTCAGGGCCAGGATGGGAACCTTCCCGCCGGCCGGCAGGGCGCGAATGCGGCGGGTCGCTTCGAGCCCGTCCAGGACGGGCATCTGGACATCCATCAGGATCAGGTCGTAGGGGCCGCTCGCGGCGCGGGCGACGGCCTGGGCCCCGTCAAGAGCCAGGTCGACGCAGAGGCCGCAATCCTCCAGCATGAGGCGTACGATTTCCCGATTCACTGGTTCGTCCTCCACCACCAGGATGCGGCGTCCGGGAAAATCCCGGCGCAGGCGGGATTCCGCGGCATCCGGTGCCACTTCAGACTCTCGGGGCCGGGCGCCCTTGGCCAGACGGGCGGTAAACCAGAAGGTGCTGCCCCGGCCTGGGACGCTTTCCGCCCCCGCCTCGCCGCCCATCAGTTCGGCCAGCTTGCGCGTGATGGCCAGGCCCAGGCCGGTTCCGCCGTACTGGCGGGTGGTGGAGTTGTCGGCCTGCTCGAAGGCAGAGAAAAGTCGGGGCAGGGAGTCCGCCGCGATGCCGATGCCTGGGTCCTGGACGGAAAAGCGCAGCAGGGCGGCGTCCTCGTCCTCCCGCAGCGTCCGGACCTGGATCAGGATTTCCCCGGCGGCAGTGAATTTGATGGCGTTGGCGACGTAATTGAGGAGCGCCTGGCGCAGGCGGGTCTCGTCGCCCAGCAAGGTCGCTGCCGGGACGTCCAGGCGGGTTTCCAGGCGCAATCCCTTGCTGCGGGCTTCGTTGCCCATGACGTCGAGGACCGAGGCCACCAGGGCTGCCATATTGACGGGACTGGCGGCGAGTTCGAATTTTTCCGAATCGATGCGCGACAGATCCAGGATGGCGTTGATGATGGCCAGCAGATGGTCGCTCGCTGCCATGAGCTTGGTCAGCTTGTCGGCCTGGCGGGGCGTCAGGCCGTCGCGGCGGATCAGGTGGGCCATGCCGTTTATGGCGTTCAGCGGGGTGCGGATTTCGTGGCTCATATTGGCCAGGAAGGCCCCCTTGGCCCGGGCGGAGGCTTCTGCGGCGGTGGTTGCGGCCTGGAGTTCCCGGGTGCGCTGCTCGACCAGGTCTTCCAGGTGGTCGCGGTGACGGGCGAGTTCGTCGGCAATGCGCCGCTTCTCGGAGACGTCCTCATTCACGGCGAGGTAATGGGAGATGCTTCCGTCCATCCGGCGGACCGGTGCGAGGCGGGCGTATTCGACGTACTCCTCGCCGTTTTTGCGCCGGTTGACGAACTCGCCCTGCCAGGACTCCCCACCGACCATGGCAGCCCACAGGGCGTCATAGGTGTCGCGCGGGGTCTTGCCGGACTGGAGGAGGCGCGGGTTCTTGCCCAGGATCTCGTCGCGCGAGTATCCGGTGGTGTTGACGAAGGCCGCATTGACATACTCGATGTTGGCGTCGAGGTCCGTGATGATGACGCTTCCCGGGCTTTGCTCCAGGGCCTGACTGAGGGTGCGCAGGGCCTGTTCGGCGCGGCGGCGCTCGCTGATGTCGCGGGCGATGCCGAAGAGGCCGATGACTGCGCCATCCCGGTCCCGCAGCAGGCCCTTGACGGTATGGAAGGCGGCGGCCTCGCCGTGGACGTTGACCGTTTCTTCCTCGAAGGTCGTCAGGGCGCCCCGGGCGAGGACTTTCCGATCCATCGCGGCGATCGAGCGCGCAGTTTCTGGGTCGAATAGCGCCGCATCGTCGCGTCCCAGGATGTCGCGCTGTTCCAGCCCCATGACGCGGGCGGTAGCCTGATTGGCCAGGACGTAACGGCCCTCCATATCCTTGACGAATATGGCGTCGGTGGTGCCCTCGACGATCGCCTCCAGCAGGCGCCGCGATTCGTCCAGTTCCCGGCTCTGCTGCCGCAGGCGGGCCTCCGACTCTTCCAGGCGGGTGAAGGCCAGGCTGCCCTGGATGGCCGTGGTCAGCTTTTCGAGAACCGCGCGCAACTGGGCCAGGAAACGGGGCGCCAGGGCCTGCGGGCGATTGGCGTGCAGGATTAGGATGCCTTGCTCGCCCAGGGGGCAGAGGGACCAGGTGCCCAGCGCAGCGTCCAGGGGCGGGGCAAGGAAATCGAGCAGCCGGGCTTCGGGGCGGCCGCAGAGGTCTCGGGCGGCGGAGGCGAGGGGATGGTCCCCAGGCAGGCGCTCCCGGGTCACCGAACGGCGGGGGAGGGCGTCCAGGAGGGCGAGTTCGCCGCTGTCGCCATCGCGCCACCAGACCGAGGCGGCTGCCAGGTTGCGCTGCCCGACCAGGGCGCGCAGGAATTCGCGGCAGGTCTCCCGGGCGTCCAGGTGACGGCCGACGGTGAGGGAAAGCTCGTAGAGCGACAGCAGCTCCTGGGTGGTGTCCCGGGATTCGCTCATGACGGGGTGTGGGCGAGGGCGACGACGAAGGTCTTGTTGAAGAATTCGATGGGTTGGCGGCCGTCGGTGGCGATTTCGCCCAGGGCCAGGACGCCTTCGGGCCGGGTGGCGGTGAACTTGGCCAGTTCTTCGCCCACCGCAGCCAGTTCCTCGGGGAAGGCATCGCCCAGCATCAGGGCCCGCGAGAAGCAGTCGGAAACCAGGCAGCGGGCCACATCGCCCGGCGCCGCGCAGGCTGCTACCGCTTCCCGGGCCGCGGCCACCAGACTGCCACGGTCGCCGTGCACCAGGTAGAGAAGGGTGTTTTCGCGCAAATCGGAAAGCAGGGCGATGCCCTGGTCCGCCTCGTCGACCCCCATGGGATCGCGGATGACGTCTTCGCTGCCGTCGCGACCGATGCCCAGGGGGTAGCTCGAATTGAGATCCGGGAAAACCGGGCGGCCGGTCAGGGCGGGGTTTTCGGCTTCCACCTGCTGGCGGTAGAAGCGGCCCGCCGGCTCCCAGTTGAGTTCGAGAAGCTTGCTGCCCCGGGTGCGCGAGGCGACGAAGGGACCACGCACCCGGCGCCAGCCGTGGCGCACCCGCACGGTGAAGCGCTCCGGCACCAGGATGGTGAGCCCCGCGTTGGCGAGGGCGCTGCCCGCGGCGAAGAGCGTCGGCGCCACCCTCAGGTCGTGGTAACCCGCGCCGGCGCCGAACTGGGGCAGGCCGTGGCCGTAGAGGTCGTAAAGCGCTTCGAGCAGGCCGGCGACGTTGGGCCCCAGGCAATCCACCAGGACGATGGACGAAGCATCTCCGCAGCCCTCCAGGGAGGGTGGGGGCTGGCGCCAAGAGACGCTGCCGGGGGCGAGATCAGCGATGGCCCAGCGGCTCTCTCCCGGCAGGGCGACGACGATGGCGCCCTTGTGGCGCACCGCGCCCCCGTCGATGAGACCTGGGAATAGGGCACCGCAGGCCCGGATACCGGCGCTTTCCAGCGTCGCCGCGATTTCGGCCAGGGCTTCGCCGTGCCAGTCGGCCAGGAGAACCAGCCACAGGGGGTGGGCGGCCGCCTCGGGGCGGGCGGCGATGTGCCGCGCCAGATCATCGGGGGTCGAGAAATCAAGGTACATGCGCGAGGGCTTAATTACGGGGCCGCCCAGTATTGCAAAGGCTCCCGGCGGAGTCAAAGCGCCATTGCCGGGCGGGGGCAGGCGTTTTCCCTCGCATCGGATTCCCATCGGCGCGCCTGAATGGGCGGCGGGCGGCTAAAATGCCGTTCTTCCCGGGAAAAACGTCATGCAGATCACCCTTACCCGCCCCGATGACTGGCACCTGCACCTGCGCGACGGCGAGGCCCTGGCCGCCGTCGTCGGCCACACGGCCCGCCAGTTCGCCCGCGCCATCGTGATGCCCAACCTGCGGCCGCCGGTGACCACCGTGGAGCAGGCCGCTGCCTACCGCTCCCGCATCCTGGCCGCCTTGCCCGCCGGCGCCACCTTCGAACCGCTGATGACCCTGTACCTCACCGACCGCACCGACCCGGCCGAAATCCAGCGGGCCCGCGCCTCGGGCTTCGTGCAGGCGGTGAAGTATTACCCGGCCGGGGCGACGACCAATTCCGATTCCGGCCTTACTGCGGTGGAAAAGGCCTACGCCGTCTTCGCCGCCATGGAGGAAGCCGATCTGCCCCTGCTGGTGCACGGCGAGGTCACCGACCCCCGGGTCGATCTCTTCGACCGGGAGAAAATCTTCATCGACACCGTGCTGGCGCCCCTGGTCGCCCGCTATCCCCGCTTGCGGGTGGTCATGGAGCACATCACCACGCGGGAGGCGGCCGAGTTCGTCGCCGCTGCCGGGGCCACGGTCGCGGCGACCGTCACCGCCCACCACCTGATCTATAACCGCAATGCCATTTTCCAGGGAGGCGTGCGCCCCCACTGGTATTGCCTGCCGGTGCTCAAGCGGGAGACCCATCGGGAGGCTCTGGTCGCTGCGGCTACCTCGGGCCATCCCCGCTTCTTCCTGGGCACCGATTCGGCGCCCCATGCCCGCCTCGCCAAGGAGGCGGCCTGCGGTTGTGCGGGTTGCTATACCGCCTACGGCGCCCTGGAACTCTACGCCGAGGCCTTCGAGGCCGCCGGCGCCCTGGACCGCCTGGAGGCATTCGCCAGCTTCCATGGTCCCGACTGGTACGGCCTGCCGCGCAACACGGGCAGTGTCACCCTGGTTCGGGAGGAAACCCCCGTGCCGGCCGGCTTTGCCTACGTCGGGGGCGATACCCTGGTGCCCCTGCGGGCCGGCGAAACCCTGAAGTGGAGGATGCTGTGATGCCCGCTGGAAAAGCCACCCTCGCCGCGCTCCTCGCGAGCCTCACCCTGACCGGGTGCATCAACGACGGCGCCACCTACCAGATCGACGCCACCGGCCAGCACAACCTCAGCCTGGTGCGGGAGCAGACCTATCTGTGGGACAAGAAGATCAAGTTCTACCTGGTGGTCGCCCGCATGCCCACCTGCATGCGGCGTCACTTCATCGGCGAGTTGTTCCCCAAGACTAAGGTGGAAATCTTCCGGGTGCCGTCCGGGGCCTACGTAGTAAGGGCGGGAAAATTCATGTACGCCACGGAAACGCAGACCTGCGAGGGGTTTGCGCCCATTCGCGAAGAACCCGCGGAGGGGATAGGCGATCTGGTCGGCACCTTCTCCGAAAAGGCCGGCACGCCCGTTTTCGAAGCCGCCGAGCCGGAGGCGGCCAAGTCCCGGTGAAGGAAGCGGCGGCCACCGCCGCAGCGCCGCTCCTCCTGCTGCCGCGTCCCGACCTTTGGGGTGGCGTGCAGTGCCCCGGCCGTCCCGCCCTTGCCGCGGCCCTGGCCGCCGCCGGCGTCAGCAACCAGGCCGGACAGCCTCTGTGCCTAGTGCCCCCCGCGCCTGACGGCCCCGAATACGAGGAAAGAATCGGGACGACAGGGGAGGTGGAAACCCGGGATGGAAATTGGCATGACGCCTGCAATGCCCTGGCCTGGCTGGCCTTTCCCCGGTCCAAGGCGGCCCTTAACGCGGCCCACCGGGCGGCCCGGCTCCCGGGCGAGCGGGGGCCGCGCCGCGACGCCCTGACCCACCTGGACGAATGCGGAATCATCGTCCTCGCGGAGGACGAGGCACTCCTCGACCTGGTACGGGGCTTTCGCTGGCGGGAACTGTTCTGGCAGCGGCGCGCCGCCGTGGAAACCCGCATGCGCTTCCTGGTCCTCGGGCACGCCACAGCCGACCAACTGCGGGCGCCCTTTCGCGGCCTCACCGCCAAGGCCGTTCTCTATCTCGTCCCACCGGGCCTCGCAGCCCTCGCCCCGCAAAGCCTGTTCGAAGAAGGCGACTTGCGCCTGGCGGACCATCTGCGGTGCGGCTTCCCGGCCCGGCCGCGGGATCTGCACCCTTTGCCCCTGCTGGGGATTCCGGGCCTGGTAGTCGCCAACGGCGATCCTGCCTATTACGAAGATGCCTTCCAGTTCCGGACCGGGAGGGGGGGCTGAACCTTGGTGGTTCTCCGGGGCAGGGGGGGTGCGTTGTACCGCGGGGCTTCTCTGGGTGCAGAGGGGTGTGCGGAACCCTGGGGTTTCTCCGCTTGCAGCGGGGTGTGCTGGACCTTGGGTTTCCAGCCGGAGAGCGTGTAACTTTTTCTTGCTTCGCTAGGAAAAAGCCACCAAAAAGAAGGCGGCCCCAGTGGCAATGCCGGGCTTTGCCCGGTGCCTTGCGCGACTCGGGCCTCCGGGCGGGTCGCTAAACTCGCCTGCGGCTCGGACAACGCGACCCGAAGGGCCCCGGAAGCC
>SSTB01000045.1 GCA_009469665.1 Azonexaceae bacterium
ATAAAGGTGGACATTAAACCGCCCAGGCCCAGGATGTGGTCGAGGTGGCCGTGGGTGAGCAAAATGCGGGTAAGCTGCTTGAATCCAATCCCAGATTGGAGAATCTGCCGCTGTGTCCCCTCGCCGCAGTCGATGAGAAAACGGTATTCGTCGTGCTTGACAATCTGCGCCGAAAGGCCGCGTTTTGCCGATGGCGCGGATGCCGAGGTGCCTAAAAAGAGAATTTCAAACACAAGATTTCCTTCCGAAAGAGTCGCGTTATTTTACCCCAAATCTCTTCCAGAAGGATTTTAGATGGATGTTTTAGCGAATTCCACTATCGTAAACCACCTTTACCAGCACAAATTGCCCATCGATAACGCTAAAAGGCTGGTCGGGGGCGGAGGGCATTGGCCGGTTGCCAGGGCGCTCGGGGTGCAAAATATAATCACCGGGGGCCAGCGCCAGGCTAAAATAACCATCGGTGCCGGTTGTCGTCTGTGTCACCACCTCCCCGACCAGGTTCAAGATAGTCAGGGTGGCCTGGTACGGCGCATCGGGACAGGGGTTGTCGGGAGTTTCCACCGGGCAAGCCGGGCCCATCGTCACCGTTCCATAAACGCCCGTCCCGGCCCCAGGATGCGGAATGGGGGTGATCTCCGCCTTTTTCTCTGGAATGGCCGTAGCCACCGCCGTAGCAGGCTGTGAGCCCACTGAGCCGACCGCCACACCCGAGCTGGTGCTGACAACCGGTAACGGTGACGGGACTTCAGTTGGGGAGGCCGCTTCGACCGCAGAAGCACAGGCTGAGAGTAAAAATACAGGCACGAGTAAGAACAGCATTCTTCGCATGAGAAAGTTCCTCCTTTATTGAGGACGTAATGCAACCAGATATGTTCCAACAATACTACATTTTTTTGCTCAATGCAAAAAAAAGAGACCGCCATGACTGGCGGTCTCTCGGACGAACTGGTTTAGTACTCCGGCATCGGCGCAGGAGCGGGTTTTTCCTTCTCCGGCACATCGGTGATGAGCACTTCGGTGGTCAGCATCATCGCAGCGATCGAAGCGGCGTTTTCGAGCGCGCCACGCACCACCTTGACGGGATCGATGACACCGGCCTTGATCATGTCGGCGTATTCGCCGGTCAAGACGTTGTAGCCAATGTTCTTGTTCTTCTTGGCCTTGGCCTCGCGCTTGACACCATCGATGATGACGGAGCCATCCTGGCCAGCGTTGGCAGCCAGCTTGCGAATGGGGGCTTCGAGTGCCTTGCGGACGATATTGATCGCCACCTGGGCATCTTCGCTCTCGGCCTTCAGGCCATCGAGCACGCCCGCGGCATTGATGAGCGAAATTTCGCCACCGGCCACGATACCTTCTTCCACAGCCGCGCGGGCAGCGGAGAGGGCATCTTCAACACGGTGCTTCTTTTCCTTCAGCTCGGTCTCGGTCGCAGCGCCAACGCGAATGATGGCAACGCCACCGGCCAGCTTGGCAACGCGTTCCTGCAGCTTTTCCTTGTCGTAATCGGAGGTGGCTTCCTCGATCTGGATGCGGATCTGCTTGACGCGGGCTTCGATGGCAGCGGCTTCGCCGGCGCCGTCGATGATGGTGGTGTTTTCCTTGGCGATTTCGATCCGGGCAGCCTGGCCGAGATCCTTGAGGACGGCCTTTTCCAGGGTCAGGCCGGTTTCCTCGGCGATGACGGTGCCGCCGGTCAGGATGGCGATGTCTTCGAGCATGGCCTTGCGACGGTCACCGAAGCCCGGGGCCTTGACGGCGACGGTCTTGAGGATGCCGCGGATGTTGTTCACCACCAGGGTGGCCAGCGCTTCGCCATCGACGTCTTCGGCGATGATCAGCAGCGGACGGCCGGCCTTGGCTACTTGCTCGAGCACGGGCAGCAGATCGCGGATGTTGCTGATCTTCTTGTCGTGCAGCAGCACAAACGGGTTGTCCAGGTTGGCGATTTGCTTGTCGGGGTTGTTGATGAAGTACGGCGACAGGTAGCCGCGGTCGAACTGCATGCCTTCGACCACTTCGAGTTCGTTTTCGAGCGACTTGCCGTCTTCAACGGTAATCACGCCTTCCTTGCCCACCTTGTCCATGGCGTCGGCAATGATCTTGCCCACGTCGGCGTCGGAGTTGGCCGAGATCGAGCCCACTTGCGCGATTTCATTGCTGGTCGTGCAGGGCTTCGAAATCTTTTTCAGTTCTTCGGTCACGGCCACGACAGCCTTGTCGATACCGCGCTTGAGGTCCATCGGGTTCATGCCGGCGGCAACATACTTCATGCCTTCGCGCACGATTGACTGGGCCAGCACCGTGGCGGTGGTGGTGCCGTCACCGGCGACGTCCGAGGTCTTGGAAGCGACTTCCTTGACCATTTGCGCGCCCATGTTCTCGAACTTGTCTTTCAGTTCGATTTCCTTGGCGACCGAAACGCCATCCTTGGTAACCGTCGGGGCGCCGAACGAGCGCTCGAGCACGACGTTGCGGCCCTTGGGGCCAAGCGTGACCTTGACCGCATCGGCCAGGATGTTGACGCCACGCACCATGCGCTGACGCGCCGAATCGCCAAACAGAACTTCTTTTGCTGCCATGTGAATTCTCCTGAAATCTTGTTGAAAGAGCCGATCAGCCCTCGACCACGCCCATGATGTCTTCTTCGCGCATGACCAGCAGTTCTTCGCCGTCGACCTTGACGGTCTGGCCGGAGTACTTGCCGAAGAGCACGCGGTCGCCCACCTTCAGTGCCATGGGGCGAACTTTGCCGTCGTCCTGGATCTTGCCGGCGCCAACGGCCTTGACTTCGCCCTGATCGGGCTTCTCGGCAGCGGTGTCGGGAATGACGATGCCAGAGGCGGTCTTGCGCTCCTCTTCGAGGCGCTTGACGATCACACGATCATGCAAGGGACGGATTTTCATAAACAAATTCTCCTGGTTTCGAGTTTTCACGCCGTTGGCAGTGCCAACAGCCACGGTGAGTTTTATTAGCACTCATGGCTAACGAGTGCTAATAATAGGGTCGCGCCCGCTCGTTTTCAAGAGCCAGCCGAAAAAGAATGACCGCCCTCACAAGCGTTCGCTGGAGTTGGCGGATTCGCTAGGCGGCGCGTCGGTGTCCAGAAACTGCTCGGGCAGCGGCAGCGGCGTGGTCGGGCACGTCATCTCTTCCGGTGTGAGCTGGTTGGTAAATCCGTCTAGCGACCCCAGCGTGGTCCGGTCGCGCGCCGCCACCGGCGGCGACGTCATGTAGGCGGCCGTCAGTTGGGTCAGCGCCAGGAGACCATCGCGGTGGGTGCGCTCCAGCGCATGCGAGGCGTCGGCGCCAAAGCCGATGAGCGCGGTGCGAATGTCATTGCCGGCCTCAACCGCGGCAGCGGAATCCGAACGGTAAAAGCGAAACACATCGCGGCGATGGGCGATGCCGGCATCGCACGCCAGACCGATCAGCTTGTGGGTCAGGTGATAGTCAAACGGCCCCGACATGTCTTGCAGGCAGATGGTGACCGCGTGTTCGCTGGTGTTCTGCCCGCTGGCGGCAATGGCAATGTCCATGCTGACCATTTCGGCGATGTCGCCGTGCAGCGCGGCGGACGAACCTGAGCCGACTTCTTCGGTAATCGTAAACAGCGGATGCACATCGACCGGCGGCACCAGGCCGGCATCTCGCACGGCTTTGCAAGCAGTGAGCAGCGCCGCCACCGCCGCCTTGTCGTCGAGATAGCGCGCGGTGATATAGCCATTAGGCAGCAGCTCGGGCTGCGGGTCGAAGGCGATCCAGTCGCCAACATTCACGCCGGCGGCTGTGAGCGCCTCGGCGCTGTCGGCGGGCAGATCCACGCGCACCTCGACATGCGGCCAGCTCGTCGGCTGCGAATCGATCTCATCGCCCCAGGCGTGACCCGACGTTTTCAGCGGCAGGCAGGTGCCGCGAATCTGGCCGTTGTCGGTAAACACGGTCAGGCGGCAACCCTCGGCAAACCGGGACGACCAGTGGCCGATGGGCACGATGCCCAGGCGGCCATTCGATTTGATCTCCTTGACCATGGCCCCCAGCGTATCGAGATGCGCAACGATGGCACGGGCCGGCCGGCGCTCGCGACCCGGCAGTGTTGCCCGAATGGCGCCGCGCCGGGTGAGTTCGTACTCGATGCCCAGCGCGTCAAGCCGGCCGGCGGTGTAGCGAACCACGGCGTCGGTCAAGCCCACCGGGCTGGGGATGGCCAGCAATTGCAGCAAGGTTTCTTCAAGGTAGGCGTAGTCGATTGCAGGCAGTTCAGATGGCATGGCGTGGCTCATGGAATGGGTCGTCCAGTCTGGTTTGCGGAAAGAGCAGATCGACAAAGCGTTGTGCGGTCGGCTGCGGTTCGTGGTTGGCCAGACCA
>SSTB01000046.1 GCA_009469665.1 Azonexaceae bacterium
GACCAGGAAGCGCCAGGCGTCCAGCCCCTCGCCGAAGCCGGAAATGGGCACCAGGCGCCAGATCTTGCTCACCAGGTATTGCCCCCCGATGATGTAGAACAGGCCCGAGATGGACATCATCGCCACGCACAGCACCACGCCCCACAGATCGAAGGCGCTGGCCCGGAAGAAGGCCAGGATCAGGGCGAAACTCACCGTGACGAAAAGCCCCAGGACGAAAGTCGGCAGCGCAATGGCCAGGGAGGGCCCCATACGGTTGCCGATCTCGCGCGCAATGTCGCGGCCGTCCTCGGCGCGGCCGAAGTCGCCCACGAACATGGCGGCCGACTTGGTGAAGAAAATGGTGTCGGAAAGGGACTCCAAACCGGGCGCCTCGGCGTTAAAGAAAAGGGGCTTGTCGTAACCCCGCTCGGCCTTCCAGCGCACGATGGCCTCCGGCGTCACCCGCTTGACGCCCAACTGCATGCGGGCCATGTCATCCGGCGTGTTGACGACGAAGAACAGGGCAAAGGTCACGAGATTCACCCCAATGAGAATGGGGATGGCGTAGAGGAGCCGGCGGACGATGTAGGCAAGCATCGCGGGGGATTATGCCACCGCCCGCGCCGAAGCGATGGCCCGCCGAAGCGAAGGCCCGCCGGCTCTTGACCGGCGGCGCCGGAAGTCGGTAAGGTGCGGACCTTATCCCACACCACGAGCGCCATCGGCCCTGCACGACATGGAATACATCAAACCCGCCATGATCGTCCTCGGATTCCTGGCCATCGCCTTCGGCCTGTTCACCCGCCTGCGCAACCGCGGCCTGCAGAACTGGCCCTCGGTCAGCGGCACCATCATCCGCTCCGACCTGCAAACCACTGCCGACGGAAAGACGCGCCTGGCGGCGGCTTTCCGCTACCAGATCGACGAGCGCGTCATCGACAGCCGCATGATCATCCTGACCATCGAGGATGTCCGTCCGGCGGTGGTCTACCGCATCCTGCAACGCCTCGCCCCGGGCAGCCGGGTGAAGGTCTATTACGACCCCAAGGACCCCGCTTCGGCCACCGTCGACCACACGCCCCGGGGGAACTGGCTGGAGGCCGTCCTGGCCGGCATGGCCCTCGTCACCTACGCCGCCTTCGGGCTTTAGTGGAGAAGAGGGGCAGCGTTTCCGCCATCCCCCCTCGTCAACACCACGGCGGAGGGAAGGGGCGACAGCGCCAAGGACCGGGAGCCGTCCCGCCTCCATCGCCCAAGCCTCGCCGCCTCCCCCTTGGGACGGCGCCCGGATCCCTGGTCTTCGCCGGCTTCCTCTTCGCCGCCCTGCTCCTGCTGCCCGGGGGCGCCAACGCCCTGCCCTCCTTCGCCGAGGTTCGCGCCGCCCACGCCGAGTCCGATGCCTGGCTCCTGGCCCGGGACGGTCGCCCCCTGCAGCGGCTGCGCCTCGATCCGACCGTGCAGCGACTACCCTGGACGCCTCTGGAGGCGGTCTCGCCCGCCCTGCTGCGGGCTGTGCTCCATTCCGAGGATCGCCGCTTCCACGAACATTCGGGCGTCGACTGGAACGCGGTGGCGGCCAGCGCCTGGCGCAATCTGTGGAACACCCGCACCCGGGGCGCCAGCACCCTCACCATGCAGCTCGCCGGCCTGCTGGCGGAGCAACGCCCGACGGGCCGGCGCAATGCCTTCCAGAAGCTGGGCCAGGCCGCCACCGCCCTGGCGCTCGAGCGGCACTGGAAAAAGGACGAAATCCTCGAGGCCTATCTGAACCTGGCCGGCTTCCGCGGCGAGGCGGTCGGCGTGGCAGCTATGGGCCGCCGCCTTTTCGGAAAGGATCCCGACGGTCTGGACAGTCGCGAGGCCGCGCTGGCCGCGGCGCTGTTGCGGGCCCCTGCGGCACCACCGGAAACGGTGGCGGACCGCGCCTGCGGCCTGCTGCGGGCACAGCAGCGGGCCGGCGACTGCGGCGGCCTGGACTCCCTGGCCCGCCTGGCCTTTTCGGGTGCCCTGCGCCTAGCGGCCCCTCCTCCCGATGCCGGTGAAAACCACGCCCCCCACCTGGCCAGAAAGCTCCTGCGACGCCCCGGCGAGCGCCTTCGCAGCACCCTGGACGCCGACCTGCAACGCTTCGCCGCCAACGCCCTGGAGCGCCACCTGCGGGAATTGGCCCGGCGCAACGTCGAGGATGGCGCCGTGCTGGTCCTGAACAATGGGAGCGGCGAAGTCCTGGCCTGGGTCGGCTCTTCCGCATCGCTTTCCGGCGCGCCCCACGTGGACGGAACCGTAGCGCTGCGACAGGCGGGGTCCACCCTGAAGCCCTTCCTCTACGGCCTGGCACTGGAGCGCCGCCAGCTTAGCGCGGCGGCCCTGGTCGAGGATTCCCCGGCCGCTCTCAGCACCGCCGGGGGTCTCTACGTGCCCCAGAATTACGTGCCCGAGTACCAGGGCTGGGTCAGCGTCCGCCGGGCCCTGGGCGAGTCCCTCAACGTCCCGGCGGTGCGCACCCTGGTCCGCCTGGGGCCGGACGCCTTCCACGACCGCCTGAGGCGGCTGGGCTTGGTCAGCCTCAGGGAGGACGGAGACTACTACGGTTACAGCCTCGCCCTGGGTTCGGCCGACATTTCGCTGCTCATGCTGGCCAATGCCTACCGCAGCCTGGCCAACCGCGGCACCTGGTCCCCCCTGCGGGCCAGCCTGGACGACCCTCGCCCTCCCTGTGCCGAGGGCGGCTGCGCCGGGGTGTTTTCCGGTTCGCCGCGTCCGGCGGGCGATGCCGCAGCGAGTTTCATCGTGGCCGACATCCTGGCCGACCGCGCGGCCCGGGCAGGCACTTTCGGATTGGATTCCTGGCTGGCCACGCCCTACTGGTCCGCCGCCAAGACCGGCACCAGCAAGGATATGCGTGACAACTGGTGTCTGGGCTTCTCCCGCCGCTACACGGTGGCGGTCTGGGTGGGCAATGCGGGGGGCGGCCCCATGCACGATGTTTCCGGTACCAGCGGCGCCGCGCCGGTGTGGCGGGAAGTCATGGACTGGCTGCATCGCGGCGACCCGGAAAGCTCCCGCCGCGCCGCAGCCAGTCTGCCCCCTACGCCGCCGCCCGGCGTGCTGCGGCGGCAGGTGCGCTTCGACCCTCCCCGGGAGCCGCCTCGCCAGGAATGGTTTCTGTACGGCACTGAAATGAGCGTCGTCCGTGAGGCAGGCGCGACCCGCCTTGCGCGGATTGCCTATCCCGGCGAGGGCAGCATCCTGGCCCTGGACCCGGACATTCCTCCACCGCGCCAGCGCATCGCCCTCAAGCTCAGCGGCCCGGCGGCCATCGGCTGGCGTTGGCAGGTGGATGGCGAAAAGCCCCAGCGGGCCGACCGTGCCGCCCTGTGGCGCCCCAGCCCCGGCCCGCACCGCCTGGTGCTGCTGGACGGGGCGGGCCGCGAGATCGACCGGGTGAGCTTTTCCGTGCGTGCACTGCGGGCGGGACGCAGCGTACCCCGCAGTCCCTGAGGGCTTGGAGCCCCGGGTGGGCGGCCGACAATCAGCCCATTCCTGGAAGGGTCTGTCCTGAGCCTATCGATGGGCCTGCCCTGAGAGCCCATCGAAGGGCTCGCCGGGGCGCTCTGCGGCGAGCCTCCCCGCTACCGCCGGCCGCGGCTTCCGGCAGGGCGCGGAGCAGGCTTCCCGTCGCGGACAGGCGCTTGGGTGTTCCGCGCGCCAGGTTTTGTAGCGCGCGGGGCCGGCTTATCGCCGCGAGGCGAGGGCCTATCGCCCGCTGGGGCCGGCCTTGCGCCGCGTGATGGGCTTTTCTCGCCCCGCGTTGAGGGCTTCTGGCCCGCAAAGGATGACTTCTCCACCCGAGGCGACGGCTTCTCACCGCGAGGCAGCGGCTTGGCCGCCCGCGGAGGCGGCCGCTGGTCGGCAAGCTCGTCGGGCTCCGCCGGGACCTCAGGTGTTTCTCCACCAGCCAGAAGTTTCTCGAGGCGCCGTACTTCGGTCTCGGTCAATTCCTGACAGCGTCCACGCTTGAGACGGGGGGGCAGGACGAAGGGGCCATAACGCACCCGGATGAGACGGCTCACGGTGCAGCCCACGGCCTCGAAAAGGCGGCGCACTTCACGGTTGCGCCCTTCGAAGAGGGTGACGTGGACCCAGCGATTGGCACCCTCGCCACCGGCATCCACCAGGCTGTCGAAAGACGCGGGGCCATCTTCCAGGGGCACACCCTCAAGCAGGCGGCGGCGCGCGTCGTCACCCAGTTCGCCCAACACCCGGACGGCGTATTCCCTTACCAATTGGGTGCCGGGATGCATAAGGCGGTTGGCGAGCTCGCCCGAGGTGGTGAAGAGCAGTAGGCCGGAGGTGTTGAAGTCCAGGCGGCCGACAGCGATCCAGCGGCTGCCTCGCATGCGCGGCAGGGCATTGAAGACGGAGGGACGGCCATCCGGATCGTCGCGGGAGACGATCTCGCCTTCCGGCTTGTGGTAGAGCAGCACCCGGGCGGCCCGGCCGGCCGAGGCGCGCAGATTGACCAGGCGGCCGTTGACCTTGACCCGGTCGGTGGGCAGGACGAGTTGGCCGATCTGGGCCATCTCGCCATTGACGCTCACCCGGCCGGCGGCGATCCATTCTTCCATATCGCGCCGGGATCCGACCCCAGCCTGGGCTAGAACCTTGTGCAGACGCTCGGGCTTGGCGCCCATTCCGGCTGGTCGGGCGGCACTGCGCAACGGCTTGCCGCCGGCCCGGCCCGCACCACGTCGGGGAGAGGGAACCGGAGGTTCAGCCTCCGGGGTCCCGGGGGCGGGTTCTTCTCCCCCAGTGCGGCGGCGGCGTGGGGCGTCTCCCAAGTCCGGCTCATTGCTGCGGGCTTGGCGGAAAGGGGTGCGTTTAGGCTTCATGATCGAATTCCAAAGTCTGGCCGATTTGTTCCAGGGGCGGCAGTTCGCTCAGGCTGCGCAGGCCGAGATCGTCGAGGAAGCGGCGTGTGGTGGCGAAGAGCGCAGGCCGGCCGGGGGTTTCGCGATGACCGACCACGTCGATCCAGCCCCTTTCTTCCAGGGACTTGATGACATTTGCATTGACGGCGACGCCGCGGATTTCCTCGATGTCACCCCGGGTCACCGGCTGACGGTAGGCGATGATGGCAAGGGTTTCGAGGACGGCGCGGGAGTAGCGCGGCGGCTTTTCGGGATGGAGACGGTCCAGGTAGGGGAGATATTCTGCACGGGTACGGAAACGCCAGCCCGAAGCCAGTTGCACCAGTTCCGCGCCCCGGTCCTGCCAGTCCTCGCGCAATTCGTCCAGGAGCTTGCGCAGGGTCTCGGTCGACACCTCGTCGGAGAACAGACTGCGCAGTTCGCCCGTGGAGAGCGGTTCCCGGGCGGCCAGGAGGGCGGCTTCAAGCACTTTCTTGGCTGTCGTCGGTTCCACCGTCGTGCACCTTTACGTAGATGGGGGCGAAGGCCTCGGTCTGGGTAATGTGGATGAGCTTTTCCCGGGCGAGTTCAAGGAGGGCAAGAAAGTGCACCACCAGCCCGGGAACGCCCATGGCAATATCGAAGAGGGCCTCGAAGCGGACATAGCCGCCTTCGCTCTGGAGGTGGCGCAGGATGATGCCCATGTGCTCCCGCACGGAAAGCTCCTCCCGCCCGATGCGGTGGTGGCGGTGCAGGGTCGCCTGGCGCAGGATGGCCTGCCAGGCGGCCTTAAGGTCATCCAGATCGACTTCCGGGTAGCGCACCAGGAGGGATTTTTCCACCAGGGTCTCGACCCAAAAGAACTCCCGCTCCGCCTGGGGCAGCGCATTCAGGTTCTGGCCAGCAAGCTTCATCTGCTCGTATTCCATGAGCCGGCGGACCAGTTCGGCTCGGGGATCCTCGGCCTCGTCTTCGCTACCCGACTTGGGCCGCGGCAGCAGCATGCGCGACTTGATCTCGATCAGCATGGCTGCCATCACCAGGTAATCCGCCGCCAGCTCCAGGTTATGGGCGCGCATGGACTCGATGTAGTCCAGGTACTGGCGGGTGAGCGGCGCCATGGGAATGTCGAGGATATCGACATTGGCGCGGCGAATCAGATAGAGCAGGAGGTCGAGGGGCCCCTCGAAGGCGTCCAGCATCACTGCCAGGGCGTCCGGCGGGATGTAGAGATCCGCCGGCAACTCGGTCAGTGGCTCGCCGTAGATGCGGGCCAGGGGCTCGTCCAGCGCCGCGTCGAGGCCGACTTCGAGCACGGCCTCGCTCACCGGCGGGCCTCGCCGGGAGTGATGGACGCAGCGATGGCGCTCCCGCGGGGGGTCATCAGTTATACCCGAGGCCCATGGCTTCGCGCACGTCGCGCATGGTGTCGCGGGCGAGTTCGCGGGCCTTGTCGCAGCCGTCGGCGATGATGTTGCGCACCAGGCTGGGGTCTTCAAGGTAGAGGGCTGCCCTCTCGCGCATGGGCGCCTGTTCCCGCAGGATGCCGTCGATGACCGGTTGCTTGCAGTCCAGGCAGCCAATGCCGGCGCTGCGGCAACCCTCTTGCACCCAGGCCCGGCAATCGGCGTCGGAATAGACCTGATGCAGTTGCCACACCGGGCACTTGGTCGGGTCACCGGGATCGGTGCGCCGCACCCGGGCGGGGTCGGTGGGCATGCCGCGCACCTTCTTGCTCACCGACTCGGCCGACTCGCGCAGGGTGATGGTGTTGTTGTAGGACTTGGACATCTTCTGTCCATCCAGTCCGGGCATGCGCGAAGCTTCGGTGAGCAGGGCGCCGGGCTCTGCGAGGATCATCTTGCCCGTGCCCTCCAGGTAACCGAAGAGGCGCTCCCGGTCGATCACCGACAGGTGCTGTACCTCGTCGAGCAGGGCGTGGGCCTGCTCGATGGCATCCTTTTCGCCCTTCTGCTGAAAGCGGGTGCGCAATTCCTCGTAGAGCCGTGCCTTCTTGCCGCCCAGCTTCTTGACCGCCTCCCGCGCCTTGTCCTCGAAACCCGGCTCGCGCCCATAGAGGTGGTTGAAGCGGCGGGCGATCTCACGGGAAAACTCGATATGGGGGACCTGATCCTCCCCCACCGGGACCTTGTCGGCCCGGTAGATCAGGATGTCGGCCGACTGGAGCAGCGGGTAGCCCAGGAAGCCGTAGGTGGAGAGATCCTTGTTCTCCAGCTTTTCCTGCTGGTCCTTATAGGTGGGAACCCGCTCCAGCCAGCCCAGGGGTGTCATCATGGAAAGCAGCAGGTGGAGTTCGGCGTGCTCCGGCACCCGGGACTGGATGAACAGGGTAGCCTGGTTGGGATCAACCCCGGCAGCCAGCCAGTCCACCACCATGTCCCAGGCCGCCTGCTCGATCCCCTGCGGGTTGTCATAGTGGGTGGTCAGCGCGTGCCAGTCGGCGACGAAGAAAAGACAGGGGTACTCGTGCTGGAGCGTGACCCAGTTCTTGAGAACGCCATGGTAATGGCCTAGATGGAGCGACCCGGTGGGGCGCATGCCGGAGAGAACACGTTCTGCGTACATGGCGAATCAGTACAGTCCAAAAAAAGCTTCGACAAGGAGGGCGACCCCCCGCACGAAAGGATACATGACGGCGCTCAGGATGCCGGTGAAGAGCAGAACCAGGAGGATGGGGAAGCCCCAGGGTTCTATGCGGGAGAATTTCCAGGCCAGCCGGCCGGGCAGCAGGCTGACGGCGATGCGTCCGCCATCCAGGGGTGGCAACGGCAACAAGTTGAGTACCATCAGAACGCAATTGACGACGATGCCGGTCTTGCCCATTTCGGTCATGGGCACCGTAAAGGCGTTGGTTGGCAGCAGCCAGGCGAGCTTGACCAGGAATCCCCAGGCGAAGGCCATGGCGAGGTTGGCGAGGGGCCCGGCGGCGGCAACCCAGAGCATGTCCTGCTTGGGTTTGCGCAGGCGGCCGAAATCCACTGGCACGGGCTTGGCGTAGCCGAAAAGCATGCCGCCACCCGAAAACAAAAGGATCACCGCAGGGATGACGATGGTGCCCAGAGGATCGATGTGGCGGAGAGGATTGAGGCTGATTCGCCCGGCCAGCCAGGCCGTGGGATCGCCAAAATGGCGTGCCGCATAGCCGTGCGCAGCCTCGTGCAGGGTGATGGCAAAAATGACCGGCAGCGCCGCGATGGCCAGGGTCTGGATCAAGCCTTCCATCATTCGCTGAATCCAAAGGCGGCGACGGAACCCCGGCCGGCGCGCACCAGGACGGGCGCCGTCCCCGTGAGGTCGATGACGGTGGTCGGCGACGTCCCGCAGTGGCCGCCGTCGAGGATCAGATCGACCGTGCCGTCGAGACGGTCGCGGATTTCCCAGCCCTCGGTCATGGGTTCCTCGTCTCCCGGCAGCAGGAGCGTGGACGTGAGCAGCGGCTCATCGAGTTCCTGCAGCAGCGCCAGAGCGACGGGATGATCGGGCACCCGCAGGCCGATGGTCTTGCGCTTGGGGTGCAATACCCGCCGCGGCAATTCCTTGGTGCCTTCCAGGATGAAGGTGTAGCTTCCTGGCGTGGTGGCCTTGAGCAGGCGGTACTGGACATTATCCACCCGGGCGTATTGGGCGATTTCCGAGAGGTCGCGCACCATCAGAGTCAGATGGTGGCGCTCGTCCACTGCGCGTATCTCGCGAATGCGATCCACCGCTGCCTTGTCGCCCAGATGGCAACCCAGCGCGTAGCAGGAATCGGTGGGAACGACCACCAAGCCCCCCGCACGCACGATTTCCGCCGCCCGGGCGAGGAGGCGCGGCTGCGGGTTTTCCGGGTGGATAGCCAGATATTGCGTCATGGCCTCAGGCTCAGCGAAGCAGGCGCCATACCGGCTTCAGATCCTCCGGCAGCCCCGGGAGGCGCCCCAGATCGACGTAGCTCTCCTGCGGCCCGTGGAAATCGGATCCCCGTGACGCGTGGAACCCGAAATGCCGCGCCAGGCGTGCAAAGTGCA
>SSTB01000047.1 GCA_009469665.1 Azonexaceae bacterium
ATCCCCGCCCAGGCCTCCGAAGCCATCGTCAAGAAAGCACGCTGCGTCGCCTGCCACGCCGTCGACAAGAAGATGGTTGGGCCGGCCTACAAGGATGTCGCTGCCAAATACAAGGGCGACTCCGGCGCCGCTGCCAAGCTGGCGGAAAAGGTTCGTGCCGGCGGTACGGGCGTCTGGGGCCAGATTCCCATGACCCCGAATGGCCCGGACAAGATCAGCGATGCCGATCTCGCAGAAGCGATCAAGTGGATTCTCTCGCTGCAGTAAGCCGCTTCCCCTGGGGCGGGTCTTGAGTGCCCGCCCCATATTCGGACGCGCTCTATCGAATCCCTGCGAAACATCGCAGGCCTGCGGCGGATACCGCTAGGACGACCCTCCCGGAAGGCGATCGCGGTCTTTGTGCATCAGGGTCCAGATCTACTTTTCCCGGTGTGCTGTACCGGCAGGGAAATCCGGTAAGCGTCGCAACGACGCAACGCGCCGTTCGCATGCCGCACTCCCCGCACCACATTCCGCGGCTTCGAGACCAGAACGGTCTATTTCTCCTGCCCACCGGCCCCCGGAAGCATCCGCCCGAGCACCCCGTCACGCTTGACCCCATGCGCCAGGGCCGCCGCGATGTGTAGCGAAGCCAAGCCGGCGCCAGCCCAAACGATGACCCAGTGAGCCCGCTTGAAGAATTCGTTCAATTCCTTGTCCGGCCACCCGGCCTTGGGCAGGTCGATGCCGAAGAACTTCATGGGAAAGGTAGTAAACGAAGACGACAAGTACCCGGCCACGGGAGCCAAGACCAGGAAAAGGTAGAGCGCGTGGTGCACAGACCGAGCTGCCAGTACCTCGAAGCGTGACCCCGGCAATGCCGGAGGGGTGTTGAGCCGGCGCCAGAAAAGCCGCAGCAGAACCAACAGAAAGGCCAAAATCCCTAGGGACTTGTGCAGGCTGAACGCCGCACTCCTCTCGGGGCCTTTGGGGAGGTCCAGCATCGTCCAACCGAGCCAGAACAGCCCGAAAATCAGGGCCGCCTGCAACCAGTGCAGCGCGATCGCCGGGGTACCGTAACGGGGACTCGCCATTTGATCCTACCGGTTGAAGCGGCCCACCATCGGCACGGCCGCCACGAGGAATCGCTGGTCCGTGCGCAGCCCGGACCAGCGCGAAACACGAGCGTCAGCCCGGCTGATAGGTGGCGTTGTGGCGCTTGAAAATCGCCGCAAGCGTTCCGTCCGCCCTAAGCTCTGAGACTGCCCGTGTCAGAGCTGCCGCAAGCTCCATCTCTTCGGCCTTGACGGCCATCCCCAAGGACCAGCCCGACACCCGCAGCTCAGGCATCTCGACGGCGTCAACGACGAATTTGGACTGCCCCTGCAGAACAGCCTCCAATTCGGTCCTTGGCCCCATGATGGCAGCAATCTGGCCATTGACGAGAGCGTTTGCGGCCTCGGTATGGGACTTGAAATGCACCACGCTTTCCCGCAGCCGCCCATTAAGGGCCGCCAACAGAAAATGGTCGGAAAGCGTCGCGATCTCGACGCCTACCTTTTCGCGGGTAAATACCTCGAGCGCCACCGCGGAAGAGCCAACCAGCTTTTGAACTTTGGCCGGATCGCGGGCCACCGCGATGGTCTCGCGGTGATAGGGAGCAAAGATCCTGACCTTGTCGTTTTGGCGGGCAAGGTGCTCGTCAACCGGAACATGCATCATGACGTCGGCAGGCTGGGTTCCGAGGTAGTGCCCCTTCCAGACCATATTGCGAAGATCGTCGTTCATGTCTTCGTCGGCGTTGAACCCGACGACTTCCGCCGTAAGCCCGAGCTTCTCCGCCAGCGCACGACCGATATCGGCATCGATGCCCTTGGCGTCTTTTGAATAGGGCGGGAAGTCGTTGTAAACAGCGATCCGGAGGCGACCGCGCTTACGGACCCCCTCCAGATCGGTTGCCACAGCCGGCAAGGCGCCGGCCAGCGGCAAGGCAGCAATGGCCTTCAGCCAGAGACGACGATCACTCGACATGCACGGTTTCCAGATACGCACGGATAGCCCACATGGCCTCCTGAGGGAAGGTCCCCTCGAACGGAGGCATGTACACGCGACCGTCACGGACCGAGCCCTTGCGAATGCGCTGCAGGAAGATTTCGTCGCCGTCGTCACCCTGGGGCAAGTAACGCAGATCGGGGGCGATACCGCCCGAAATGGCCTCGATGCCATGGCAACGAGCACAGTTCTGGTTGTAGGCGGAGGTACCGATCTTGATGGCAGTGGCGTCCTTGCGGTAGGGGTTGCTCTTCAGCCAATCGGCCCCCAGGGGTTTGAGTCCGGTCGTATCAACGGCTTGGGGAACCACGTCACCATGGGAGAACGCCGGGGCGGAAGCAGCGGAAACCCAACAGGCGACCGCCAGAGACGACAGAAAGCGGAAGGAAATTTTCACATTAGCTCCTTTTATGAGTATGCGGACAACGGCAAAAAATCCCTGGACCATAGCAATTTCCATTCCACCACCGGGGCCAGGAAGGGGACTCCGAGTTTACACGGGTTAACGGGCGAAATGGAATCCGGGCATACCCTGGCGGGAGAAAATCCTTGCTGCGACCGGGGGGACTATTGCTAATAAAATGGGCAGGTGTTACGTTATTAAACACAATCTCGAAAAACACTATAACAACAGCGTGGAGCAGCAGCAGATGGGACAACTACAGCATGCGGGCGACGGACATGGCGCGCGCCTGAAATTGGCGCGTGAACTTTTTTTCGTCAGGGGCGACCTCCCAGAAGGGCTGGTGGACCCCCTGATTCTCCGGTCCTGGGAGCGTTGCCGTCGCTTCGGTCTGGTCGAGACGGGCTTCGCTCCCACGTCGGATTCCCTGGACCGGATGGCGCTGAAGACCGAACTGGAACGCCAACGCGATCTCGTGGCCATCGGCAAGCCGATCATGGAGCATGTCTTCGAACAAATCCGGGAGTCAAGCAGTATGGTCATACTCGCCGATGCGAATGGCCTTCTGCTCCATACCCAGGGTGATCCGGACTTTGTTGACCGCGCCCACCGTGTCACGCTCTCCCCGGGCGCGTCCTGGGACGAGACTTGCCGGGGCACGAACGCCATCGGCACCGCCCTGGCTGAGGAGTTGCCTGCTGCGATTTTTGGGGCTGAGCACTTTCTCGAGCACAACGCATTTCTGACTTGCTGCGCTAGCCCCATCTTCGGCCCCGACGGAAGAATGCTCGGCGTCATCGACATTTCCGGAGACTATCGCAATCAACAGCGGCACACGCTCGGTCTGGTGCGCCTGGCATCCCAGTTGGTCGAGCGGCGCCTATTCGAGCACCTCCATTCCCGCGACGTATTGGTCAGTTTTCATCACCGCCCCGAGTACCTGGGTAGTCCCAAGGAGGGCTTGGCGGCGGTTTCCCAGGAAGGGCAAGTCCTCGCCATCAATCAGGCGGGCCTTGAACAGTTGGGTATCCGGCGCGTCGACGTGGTCCGGCGCGATTTTTCCATGGTGTTCGAGACCAACTTCTCCACATTGGTCGATCGACTCCGTACCGACACCCAGGCGATGGGGGAAATTTCTGTCGGGGGGCACCGATTCTGCGTCCAGCTACGGGGACAGTTCCCGGCGACCTCAGGTTCCGGACGTATCTTCGAAGAACCTGCGCTCATCGCCAAACCCACTCGCCGATCCGAGGGATCGAGTACAACCAACGGTCCCACCCTGGACACGCTGAATGCCGGCGATGCCCAGTTCCAGTCAGCCATTGAGCGGGCACGTCGCATCCTGGGCAAGGACATTCCCATCCTGATTCAGGGTGAGTCGGGCGCCGGAAAAGAAATGTTTGCCAAGGCCTTCCATAATTCCGGTCCCCGGCGCAGTGGTCCCTTCGTCGCACTCAACTGCGCCGCCATTCCCGAAACGCTGATCGAATCTGAGCTGTTCGGCTACCAGGGCGGGGCGTTCACCGGTGCCCGCAAGGAAGGGGCTCCCGGCAAAATCCAGCAGGCCCATGGAGGGACGCTGTTCCTGGATGAAATCGGAGACATGCCTCTCAACCTGCAGGCCCGCCTGCTGCGAGTGCTGCAGGAACGCAGCATCACGCCGCTGGGGAGTTGCCGCGCCGTTCAGGTCGACATTTCCCTGGTTTGCGCCACCCACCGCAAGTTGCGGGAGGAAGTCGCCCGGGGCGCGTTCCGGGAAGATCTCTATTACCGTCTGAATGGCCTCTGTGTCACTCTGCCCGCCCTGCGGGAGCGCCACGACCTCAGGGAACTGGCCATGACCCTGGTCCGTCACGAGGCGGGACGCAGGGAGAACCTGCGCTTCTCGGAGACGGCTCTGCGCACCATGGAAGTTTACTCCTGGCCCGGCAACATTCGGCAGTTAAACAACGTGATTCGCGTTGCCATCGCCTTGCTGGACGACGACGAAGATGTGATTACCGACGCCCACCTCCCGGAGGAGTTGTTCGAATCCACCATGGCCGGCAAGCCCGGCCCCTGCCGGATGCCGGACAGCGTTGCTTGGTTGGCGACCAGCGAACAACCAGCGGCTGGGAGTGTGCGCAGCCTCGAAGAAATCGGCCGCCAGGCCGCCCTGCGGGCTCTTGACGCAGCCGGAGGGAACATTTCCGCAGCGGCGCGCCAGTTGGGTATCAGCCGCAACACCCTTTACCGCAAACTCGGGCGCTTCTGAGCGAGGAGCTGGCCGACTGCCCAACGGGCCTCACCGAGGGGCTGCCCCCGGCATCGCCTCCTGCGGCAGGGCCGGCGCGAGCCATTTGGCCAGGACGATGTACAGGGCATCCGGATCGACCGGCTTGCTGACGAAGTCGGTCATCCCTGCAGCCATGCAGGCCGCCTTGTCCTCAGGAAAGGCGTTCGCGGTCATGGCCACAATCGGGGTGTGCGCCCAACCCGGCAATTCCCTGATTCTCCGGGTTGCCTCCAGGCCGTCGACGTGGGGCATCTGCATGTCCATCAGAACCAGATCGCAGGGGTTCCCAGCGGCAAGAACGACCGCTTCCTCGCCGTCGCAGGCGACATCGACCGTAATCCCCACGTCGGCCAGTAGCTCGACCGCGACCTCCTGATTAATCGGATCATCCTCGGCCAGGAGGATACGGGTACCCTGGTTACTAGCGCGCAAGCGCTCTTCGGCACCTGCAGGGCTCACCGCCAGTTCCGTAAGCACGGCGCCGGAAGGAAGACCCGAATCCAGCGCCTGGGCGAGAGTCCGCGCACTCAGGGGCTTGAGCAGGACGCCCGCCATGCCGGCTTGGCCGGCCTGCAGTCCGAAACTCTCGTCGCCGGACGCCGTCACCAGAAATCCGGCGGGCGACGCGACTCCGGCAGCCTCCCGAATGAGCTGGAAGGTTTCGATTCCGTCGATATCCGGCATGTGGAAGTCGAGCAGGACGTAATCGAAATCGCGACCGGCACTCCGGGCTGCATGGTAGGCCGCGACTGCCGCCAGGCCCGTCCCGACGGCCTCGCACTCCATCCCCATGCCGATGAGCAAGCGTTCCAGGACGCTGCGGGTGACGGCGAGATCATCGGCCACCAGAACCCTTTTCCCGGCAAAACGCCTTGCCCCTGGCGCAAGGACTTCATCGGACACCACACCCAGCGCAGCGTCAGCCAGAAGGTGCTTCCGCCCCCTGGAATACTGCTTGCGCCGGCGTCTCCACCCATCAGGCGGGCGAGGCTGCGGGTGACGACAAGGCCCAACCCGGTCCCGCCGAAGCGGCGCGTCGTGGAAGCATCGGCCTGTTCGAAAGGTTCGAAGAGGCGTTGCATGTGCTCGGCAGAAATGCCGATGCCGGTATCCTGCACCTCGAAGCGGGCCAGTACGCTCCTTTCGTCCTGTTCCAGCACGGAAGCACGCAGAATCACACTCCCCGCCTCGGTAAACTTGACCGCATTGCTCAGGTAGTTGAGCAAGGCCTGGGCGATACGGGTCGGATCCCCCTCCACCACATGGGGCAGGTCTTCGCAATCAACCACCAGTTCCAGACCCTTGGCCTGTGCCCGCTCCACGATCATGGTGCAGACCCGGTCGACCAGGGCTCTCGGTTCGAAGCGCGTCCTTTCCACCTGCAACTTTCCCGCCTCGATCTTGGAAAAATCCAGGATGTCGTTGATGATCGCCAGGAGATGGTCGGCCGAAGCCGCAACCTTGGCCAAACGCTCGCCCTGCTCCGGTGTGGGACGGGTTTTGCGCAGCCGATGGGTCAGCCCGATGATGGCGTTGATCGGCGTGCGGATTTCATGGCTCATATTGGCCAGAAACTGGCTCTTGGTCCGGGTGGCGGTCACGGCCTGCAGGCGGGCTTCCTCCAGATCCCGAGTGCGCTCTGCAACCATGTCTTCCAGATGGTGCCTGTGAGCCTCCAGTTCGAGTGCAACCCGTTTCTGCTCGGTCATATCCCGACAGGAGCCGAGAAGATTTCCATCGGGCAGGACAATGGCGTTCAATTCGACCGGTACGCGTGAGCCATTTTTGCGCAGCAGGACGAGATCACTGCGCAGGTGCCGCTCTGCCCGAATTCTTTCCACCCCGGCCCTTACCTCGTCCAAGCGCTCGGGGGGCACCAATTGCCAGAGCAACATCCCGACCAGGTCGCCGGGTGCGCGGCCGACCAATGCGCCGGCCTGACGGTTGGCGTACACGCAGCGGTAGTCGCTTCCGATGATGAAGACACCATCGGCAGAATAATCAAGGATTCCCTGGAAGGCCCGCTCCCGCTGCGCCAGGCGCACCGCCGCGAGCAGGCGCTGTTGCCGCAGGAGCAGCAAGAGGATCGCCGCAGCCGCGATGAGCACCCCGAGTGCCGCCAGGGTCGTCTGCAGTGCAAGATCGCGCAGATCGCCGAGAACCTCGTCCCTATCGACCTTGGCGATCATGACCCAGGGGGTTCCCTCGATCGGTTCCGCCACGGCGAGGACGGGGATTCCCCGGGAGTCGATCCCCTCGATGATGCGCTTGCCCTGAAACAGGGCCTGGACCACCGGAAGTTGCGTTTGCGTCCGCTCGATACGGTGCGGTGCCGCAGAGAGATCATGGTCATCGTTCCCGAGCAGGACCAGAGCCTGATCGCCCTGGCGCTCTACAAGATGGGTCCGGGCACTGCGCGTGGGTGCGGGCCAGGTGCGCAGGGCAGGGAAAAGTGCGGCGCTCGGGTCGATATTGAGCAGCACCACGGCCGCGAGGGTCGTGTCACCGGGGGTCGTGGAATGAACCCCCACGGCAAAGGACAACTCGCTGCGATGTTGCGACGCAGTGGCCGACGGCGAAAAATCGATGAGCACGGGCTCACCACTCTCCCGCAGATCCTCTTGTACGCCGGCGTGGAGGTCCAGCCGGTCGTGCCAGGGCTCGCCGACATACAAGCGGCGGGGCCCCTGGGGGTCGAAGACCTCAATGCCGGCGTAGCCATAGGTCTGCCGTACCAAATTGAGCCGGACCAAGATGTCCGCCGCCCGCCGCCCCTCGGGAGCCGCAAAGAGCCGGGCGAGATCCTCGGCATCCAGAATACCCTGGGCTAGCACCTTGGCATCTGCACGCCGCTCTCGCAGCCATTCCTCCATCTGCCTCGCCTTGAGCACCGCAACCGACTCCAGCCGCCCGACCTCGCGCCGATGCAACTGGGCCGCCTGCAAGCCATACACGGCGGCACCCGCCCCGCAGACCAGGACCGCGATAACAAGAAACAGGACTGCGAAGCGAAAATCGGACCGCTGCATTGCGCTCCACGGAGGCGTAGGAAGCCGTGACATCCCAGGCCGAATGCCTGACATGGGGGATTCCGGAACAAGGGTATCCGGCTTGTGACCGATGCGACAAGCGCCGGAGCCCCCGTCACCCCTCACCAACAAACCACATTTGTCGATTATTTCATTTTTGGCATTCAAGTCAAGCCCGGAGTCCCACGGTAATATGGCGTCTTTTTCCCGCCCCCCATGAAATCGCCCGCCCAAGTCCTGTTCAGCGCGGAAACCCCCTTCCCCATCCTGCCCGCGGTCGACCACTATGCCGGCTCCGAGCGGCTCATTATGAAAGCGCTCGAACTCCAGGCCCAGCTGGGGCCCATTTTCGACATCACCTGCGATTGCGAAGACGGCGCCCCCGCCGGCGCCGAATCCGCCCACGCCGAAATGGCGGCCGGGTTGATCGCCTCACCCGGCAATCGCTTCAACCGCGTCGGGCTGCGCATCCACGATATCACCCATCCCCACTGGCGACGGGATCTGGAAGTCGCCCTCCCCCGCTGTGGCGACCGGCTTCCCTTCGTCACCCTGCCCAAGGCCTGCCGACTCGAAGACGTGCGGACCCAGATCGCCTGTCTGCGGCAAATCGAAGCTGCCTGCGGCATCGAGCGGCCTATCCCCGTTCATGTGTTGATCGAAACCCACGGCGCCCTACGCCAGGTCTGGGACATCGCCGCCCTGCCCGGCGTCGAGAGCCTCGATTTCGGCCTGATGGACTTCGTTTCCGGCCACTACGGCGCCATCCCCGCTTCGGCCATGACCAGTCCGGGGCAGTTCGAGCACCCCCTGGTCGCCCGCGCCAAGGCCGAGATATCCGCGGCCGCTTTCGCCAACGGCATCGTCCCCACCCACAACGTCACCACGGAACTAAGGGATACGGAAGTCATCCGCAACGATGCCCGGCGCGCCCGCGAGCAGTTTGGCTACCTGCGCATGTGGAGCATCCACCCCAATCAGATCCTGCCCATCGTGGAGGCACTGCGCCCGGATTTTTCCGAGGTGGAGACTGCCATGGCCATCCTGACCGCGGCCCAGGACAACGCCTGGGGCCCGATCCAGCACGCCGGCAAGCTGCACGACCGGGCATCCTATCGCTACTGGTTCGACCTCCTGGCCCGGGCCCGGGTCACCGGCATGGCGCTGCCCGAGGAGGCGCTACGACGCTTCTTTCCCGCCTGAACGCCTACGCGGACGAAGCCATGCTACGGTTGCTGTACCGGGACGAACGGGTCGTGGTCATCGACAAACCACCTGGACTCCTGGTGCACCGTTCCCAGGTCGATCGCCGCGAAACCCGGTTCGCGGTGCAGTTGCTGCGCGATCAGATCGGTCGCAAGGTGTGGCCTGTCCATCGCCTCGACCGGGGCACTTCCGGCGTGTTGATCTTCGCCCTCGACGAAGAGGCCTCAGGCCGTCTCGGCAGCCAATTCCAGGCCGGCCACGTCACCAAGACCTACCGCGCCATAGTGCGCGGGCATCCGCCAGAAACCCTCGTCATCGACCACCCCCTAGAGCGGGTCGACGATCCCTACTTGCGGTTCCCCGGTGCGGAAACCCGACCGGTACAGAATGCCCTCACCCGCCTGAGGCGCCTCGGCGTCTTCGAACTCGACATCTGCGTCGACCGCTACCCGACCAGCCGCTACGCCTACGTCAAACTGAACCCGGAAACGGGCCGCAGACACCAGTTACGGCGTCACCTGAAACACATCGCCCACCCCATCATCGGCGATTCCACCTACGGCAAGGGGCGCCATAACCGTCTGTTCGCGGCACATTTCGGCGCGGACCGGCTGCTGCTCGCCTGCACCGCCATCTCCTGGCAGCACCCGGACGACGGCCGCCCCATGAAAACCGAAGCGCCCGTGGGCGACAGCTTTGCCGCCACACTGGCGCTTCTGGGCTGGGACGGCGATCAGTAGCCGATCGAGGACTCGAGTGCTTCCTGGCGTTTCAATTCCCGCTCCAGATCCACCAAGTCCGCCCCCAGGGCATCACGGGCCGAGACCATGCCCACCGGACGGCCGTCGTCGTCCAGGACGGGAACGTGGCGGAAGCCCCCTTCCGCCATCATGTGCAGCGCGTAGGCCAACGGCTTGGAGGCGCGGATGGTCTGAAGATCGCTGACCATCACCTGTGCCAAGGTCGTCTTGTCCGGATCCAGCCCGGCGGCGAGCACCTTGTTCAAAGCATCGCGTTCGGTAAAGATCCCGGCCAGCTTGTCACCTTCGACCACCAGCAGCGCCCCGATCTTCTTCTGGGCCATGAGCCGGCAGCCGGCACGAACCGTATCCCCCTTGCCGGCCGTGATCAGGGGGCGGCCGGCGATGATGTCGGCAATCACTCTTCTGGGCATGTTTGTCTCCTCGGTTGGGTGTTATTGCCCGCATGGTGGCCGACTTCCAGCGGCTTGGCAAGACCGAAAAACCAGTCGAAATCCGGGCACAAAAGTACGCAGATGGATAGCCATGGCTGCCTGCCCCGACGCAGGCCACGACACGCCCAAAGCCCCCTGCCCTGTTAAGGAATTCACGTGGGCGCCAGCGGCCCCGCCCCTATAATCCGGCATCCTCGTCGCCGCGGACCTTGCCGCCCGCCCCCGCCATGCGCACTCCCCTCGTCGCCCTGCTTTTCGCTGCCCTGACCGCCACCGCCCAGGCGGCCGACCCCAAGGCCTCCAAGTATTACGAAGACGCCCTGAAGCGCTACGAAGCGGAAGACCTGGCCGGCGCCATCATCCAGCTCAAGAACGTCCTGCAGATCGACCGCCAGATGCTGGCCGCCCATGTCCTGATGGGGCGTGCCATGCTGGCCAACGGCGATCTGCCGGGCGCCGAGGCCGCTTTCGAAGAAGCCCTGCGACTGGGTGTCAGCCGGGGAGAAGTCGCCCTGCCCCTGGGCCAGGTCTACATGCTGCAGGGCAAGCACGAAACCCTGCTCGAGCGCATCACCCCCGGGGGCCTGCCCCCGGCGCTCCAGGCCGAAGTCCTTATCCTGCGCGCCAACGCCCAGAGCGAGAGGCGCATGGTCAGTGCCGCGACCCGCTCCCTGGAAGAAGCCCGGGCTGCCGACCCCTCTTCCATCAACGCCCGGCTTTCCCAAGCCGCACTCGCCATTCGCACCGGCGATCTGGCTCGGGCGACCGAATTGAGCGACGAAGCCCTCAAGCTCGCCCCCCAGGATGCCGGGGCCTGGAACGTGCGCGCCTCCATCTTGCATCTCAAGGGCGATATTCCCGGCGCTTTGGCCGCCTACGGGAAAGCCGTCGCCGCCAATTCCAAGTACATCGATCCTCGGCTGGCGCGTGCTGGCCTGTTCCTCGACCTGGGCCGTCTGGGCGAAGCCGAGCAGGAAGTCGCGGACCTCGATCGCATCACCCAGCGCGAACCCCGCACTTACTATCTGCGCGCGCTCATCGCGTCGCAGCGCGGCGATGTGGAAGCGGCCCGCAAGGCGCTTGCCGAACTGACACGGGTTCTCGATTCCCTGCCCCCCAACATCCTGACCGCCAACCGCCAATTGCTCTTCCTGGCCGGTCTGGCGCACCATGGCCTCGGCAACCGGGAAAAGGCCATGGACAATCTCACCGTCTATCTGCGCCAGTATCCCGGTGACCCCGGGGCGACAAAACTCCTCGCCAGCCTCCATCTCGATCGCGGCGAAGCCACCCGAGTGATGACCCTGATCGAACCCCTGCTGCGCGGCAATCCCAACGACCCGCGCGCCCTGGCCTTGCTGGCCAGCGCCTACATGCAGGAAGGCAATCACCGGCGGGCGGCCGAATTGCTCGACCGGGCCGTCCAGCTTTCCGGCGGCGACGCCGGCATACGCACCGATTTTGCCTTCAGCCTCCTGGGCAGCGGTCGCGCCGAAAAGGGCCTGGAGCAATTGCAACTCACCCTGGCCAAGGATCCCAAGCAGGCCCGGGCAGGTCTGGCGCTGGCCACCCACCACCTGCGCAGCGGACAAGCCAAGAAGGCCATCGAAATTGCCGAAAAGCTGGTCAAGAACGACCCCGGCAATCTCACCGCCGCCAACCTTCTCGGCGTCGCCCGGCTAGCGGCGGGAGACACCGCCGGCGGCCGCAAGGCCTACGAGCAGGTGATAGCCAAGGATTCCAACTATCAACCTGCCCTCATCAACCTCGCCCGCCTCGATCTGGCAGAGGGCAAGGTCGACGCCGCCCGACAACGACTGGTCAGAATGATCGGCAGCGAACAGAAGAACGTCGAAGCGATGATCGAGCTCGCCGCCCTGGAAGAAAAGCAGCGCCGCCTGCCGGAGGCCATCCGCTGGCTGGAAAAGGCCCGCGCCGAACCTCCTGGCCAGATTCCCGCCGGGCTGCGCCTTGCCGACCTCCATCTGCGCAGCGGCAACCCGGCGGAAGCGGTCACCGTCGCCCGCGAACTGGTGTCAAAAAATCCGGAGAACCTCCGCCTCCTGGATGCCCTGGCCCGGGCCCAGCTAGCCGCCGGAGAGCCACGGGCCGCCCGCCAAACCCTGGCTGAAATGACCCGCTACGCCAATTACGACGCCGAAGCCCAGCTCCAGGTCGCCCGTCTCCAGGCCGCCGCCGGCAATCCCTCCGGTGCGGTCTACAGCCTGGAGAAGGCTCTCGGCAGCCAACCCGACATGCTCGCCGCACAAATCCTGCTGGCCGAGGTTTCCATCGATCAAAAGGATTACCCCAAAGCAGAACAGTTGCTCCGCCAGATCGGCGAGCGGCAGGGCGGCAGCGCCGCCGCCACCCGCCTGCAAGGGGACATCCAGTTGCGCCGCGGACAGCACGCGGCGGCCATCGCCAGCTACCAGGCCGCACTCAGGAAGAGCAACACCCCCGACATCGCCCTGCGCATCTTCCACGCCCATTTGGCCGCCGGCGATCTGGCCAAGGGCACGACTTTCCTGCAGCAGTGGCACAAGGACAATCCCGGCCACTACGGCGTCCTGCGCACCATTGCCGACGCGCAACTGCAGGCCGGGAACCTAGCGGCTGCCCGCAGCAGCTACGAGCAACTGCTCAAAATGCAGCCGGACGACGCTGACGTGCTCAACAACCTGGCCCAAACCGCCTTCAAGCAGAACGACAAGGCCGCCGCCTCCCACGCCGAAAAGGCCCTCGCCCTTCGCCCCCAGGACGCGAACATCCTCGATACCCTGGGCTGGATTCTCGTCCGTCAGGGACAGCTGGACCGGGGTCTCGCCCTGCTGCGGGACGCCCGCCTGCGGGCTCCGGACAGCCTGGAAATCCGCTACCACCTAGCCTACGCCCTGCATCAATCCGGTCGCAATACGGAAGCACGGGACGAAATCGCTTATGCCCTGAAAGGGGGGAGCAATTTCGAAGGCGTCGACGATGCCCGCCGCCTGCAAAAGGAGATCGGCAAGTGAGGCCCTCAGAGGGCGTCGCCACCGCATGTGTCGGTGAAACTTACACTCGGCTCCTGCCCGCGCCTTTGAAATACATACAACCAAATGATTTAAAACGTTTTGTTAATACTGGCCCGTTCATTGCTTAACTCTCACCAACTCAATCTCTACCGCAGCTATTCAAGAAAAGGCGCGCCATGAAACTCAACAAGATGATCTCCGCCTCGCTCCTCGGGGCCTCCCTCGTCGCCCTGGCGGGCTCGGCCCACGCCGCAACTAGCTGGTCCTTCGGCGGGAGCGGCGCCAGTATCGTGTCCGCTTACAGCGTTGCTAACATCAGCAGTGGCGCCACCCGCAACAACATCAGCAGCACTTCCACCTTCGCCAGCGCCACCTTGGGGCAATGGGGCAGCAATCTCGGTGCCGGTGGCGAGGGCACGGTGCCGCAGCACGCAGTCGATAATGCCTCCCGCACGGAAGCGCTTCTGGTCAACCTGGGGGGGAGCTACGCGCTGACCGAGTTCACGCTCGGTTACGCCTACAACCGTACTAATACTAGCGGTGGCGGCAACGTTTTGATTAATCATGGCGACGGTACGAGCGCCTACTACGCGAATGGCGCTGATGTTTCTGTGTTCGCCTATACCGGCGGCGGCGCACCTGTTATCGCAGGAAAGACCTATAACCAATTGCTCACCGACGGCTGGCAGTTGATCGGTAATTACGGCAATGCCCAGGTTGGCACCACAGCCGTTTCCACCTCGGTTTCCTCAAGCTACTGGCTGGTCGCCGCCTATAACAGCGTCTTTGGCGGCACCTGCTCGGGCTGCTCTAGTGCCACGGGCCAGTCCAGCTACAAGGGCACTGACTACTTCAAGCTGTCCGGCGTCGCCGGCAGTCAGCCCGGCGGTGGCGGCGGCGGTAGCGCTCCTGAACCCTCCACGATGGCACTACTCGGCATCTCCATGCTGGGTGCCGTCGCCCTGCGTCGGCGCCAGAACCCCGCCGCAGTCTGAGCCGGAGGGCTCATGCAAACGGCCCGCTCCGCGGGCCGTTTTTTTTCGCTCGCTAATCGCCTCACCTCCTGGCAAACCTGCCGCAGGCCGCTGCCGGCTTCCCTGCGTTGGACGTGGTCCCGCCTAAATGGGGAGGCCAGCACGCAGCAGCAACACAGGGGCTCCCCCCTCTACCTGCGCGACTGGCGGGAGAGCAAGCCCGCCGGCGACGCAGACTTAGTCGGCCGAGGCTTCCCGGCTGCGACACGCAGCCGCCTCAGCAGGGCTTTCCGGCCTTGCAGCCCTTCAGTATCCAAAGGGAAATCACGCCAGCGGCTTCGTTGGCCATGGCCTTGCGCGCCATGGAACCGGCGTCCCGGCCCACGTTGGTCTTGAGAAGCGGGTCTGCGCCAGCTTCGAGCAAGAGTTGGGTGTGCTTGGCGTTCTGGGTGTAGGCCGCCATGTGCAGTGGCGTGGCGCCTTCCTTATCGCGGGCGTTGGGGTCCGCTCCGGCGGCGACCAGGGCCTTGAGGGCAGTCAAATCCGGATTGGTGGCCGCCAGATGGAGCGGCGTCGAGCCCAGGCCGGTGCGGTAATCGCGCGCTGCAGGTTCGGCCTTGAGCAAGGCCTGGACCTGAGCGCCGGTCCCGATGCGGGCGGCGTCGTGGATGGGGTGGTCGTGGGCTCCCACAGTTTCAGCCCCGGCAGGCCCCCACTCGAGGACCACACCAAGAATGGCGACGCGCAGCAGGACGTTCAAGGAGGACGGCATGGCAAGCTCCAGGCGGGCAAAAGGCGCAGTCTAGCCGCAAGCGCCCGGGCACAACTTGACCGATTTCAATTTCCGCGCAGCCCTGCGGCGAAGTACCGTCAGACTCCTCATGCCGAATCGGCGGGCCCGCCTCCACCGCGCCTCATGCGAGGGTCTCCACCACAAGTGCTTCTTGCCACCGCTCCTGAGGCAGGGGTGCCCGCCGTAAGTTTGCCTACCGGGCCGCAACGCCCTGGCGTCGGCGCAGCGTTGCCAAGCCCGCCAGGGCCCCCGCCACCAGGGCGAGGCCGCCCGGCTCCGATACCGGCGCGGGGGGCGGATCGACGAGGATGCTGTCGTTGGCGCAGAGTTCCGTCCAGTGGATGTTGAAAGCGGTCTGGCCGTCCCAGCCCGCGGCATCGAGCAGGGCAAGGTCGAGGCCGATTTCGTAGAAATAGTGCTTGTCGCCGGGGGTGTTGCCCCAGCCGCTCTGGCCAACCAGGGTATAGGCCACATCAGCCATGCCGAGCAGGGTACCGGCGGCCAGACTGGTGGGATGGAGGGGATCGGCATGGGCGGGGTCGTAGTTTCCGGCGGCGTTCCACAGACCCAGGTTCCAACTGGGACTGCCATACACGCCGTTGCGGGCCGAGAAGACGTTTCCGGCCACGGCGGCATTGGCCTGGGCGCCGAAGCTCTCGTAGCTGTAAGTCTTGGTAGCGCTGCTGTAGCTCAGGGCGTGCTTGATATTGATTCCCACCTCGTAGCTGCCGTCCCGGCCGAAGTCGAGGGCGAAATCGCCCGCACCAAAGGAGTTGGACGAGGGCTTGTTCAAGGTCCTCGGGTTGTGGCCGGTCACCAGGGCAATGTACAGGCGGTTCCCTGAAATGGTCGCATAGAGCGCCTCGGCGTCGTAGGCCTGGCCGCCGTAACCGGGGAAGAGACGGGTACCGCCGCCACCGGTCTGGTCCTCGACGGTGGAATGGATCCCGGCGGCGGGTGTCCAGGAAGCGCCACTCACGCCCCAGTCGGCCAGATTGCCATCGACGGTGATGGGGAGTGCGGCGGCGGAGCCGGCGAGTCCAGCGAGCAAGATGCCCAATAGCGATTTCATGACCGTTCCAAAGAGAATTTTTGATGAACGGAGTCTAGAGACCTGGTCCCGCGGGGACGAGGAATTCCATCACGAATCTATGACTTAGGGCCTATCTCCCCCTGCGACTGAGCGGAAGACGCCTCTTTGGGCGAATTCCGAACCGCTGGTCTCACCGCCGGAGCGTGCTTATTCAACCCGAATTTCCGCTTCCCCCTTCACCACCTCGCCGACGACGGAGACGTGGCCGAAGCCCTGCTGCAGGAAGATGGACAGGACTTCCGTAACCGCCTCTGGCGCGCAGGCCACCAGGAGCCCGCCGGAGGTTTGCGGGTCGCACAGGAGGGCGCGCTCGCTCTCGCCCAAGGCAGCATCCAGACGGACGCGGCTGCCATAGGCCGTCCAGTTGCGGCCGGAGGCCCCGGTGACATAGCCGTCCCGGGCAAGTTGGGCGGCGTGGGGAAGGAGGGGCAAATCGCCGTAGCAGAGCCGCGCCGCGACGCCCGACCCCTTGCAGACTTCCAGCAGGTGCCCGAGGAGGCCGAAGCCGGTGACGTCGGTCACTGCGTGGACGCCGTCCAGACAGGCGAAAAGCGGCCCCGGGGTGTTGAGTTGGGTGGTGCTGGCGATGAGGGTCTCGTAATCCGCCGGGGAAAGTTTGCCTTTCTTGTAGGCGGCGCTGTAGATGCCCACCCCAAGGGGCTTGCCCAGAATCAGCCGGTCACCGGGCCGGGCGCCGCTGTTACGCTTGACGTGGGCCGGATCCACCAGGCCGATGGCGACCAGACCGTAGATGGGCTCGACCGAATCGATGGTATGGCCCCCCGCCACGGGAATCCCCGCCGCCCGGCAGACCGTCTCGCCACCTGCCAGGATGCGGCCGATGGTTTCCACCGGCAGGGTATTCACCGGCATGCCGACGAGGGCCAGGGCGAACAGCGGCGTGCCTCCCATGGCGTAGACGTCCGAGATGGCGTTGGTGGCCGCGATACGCCCGAAGTCGAATGGGTCGTCGACGATGGGCATGAAGAAATCCGTGGTGGCCACGATGGCCTGGCGCTCGTTGATCTGATAGACCGCGGCGTCGTCAGAGGTCTCAATGCCGACCAGCAACTGGGGCGGCACGAAGCCCCGCGCATTCTGGGCGAGGATGGCCTCCAGGACACCGGGGGCGATCTTGCAGCCGCAGCCGCCGCCGTGAGCGAGCTGAGTGAGGCGGGGCACCGCTGGCGTTTGCTCGCTCATCGGGCGTCGAACCCCGCGTCCTCGATGGCGCTGACCAGCGCTTCTCGGGTAAGCCGGCCGGGCTCGACCCGCAACCGCGCTTCGGCGGCTTCCAGGCTCACCTCGGCGTCAAGCACCCCGGGGAGGGCCACCAGCACCCCGGTCACGTTACGCACGCAGCCCTGGCAGCTCATGCCACCGACTTTGACGATCCACTCTTCCACTTCACTCCCCTTCTAGAAACGGTTGCCGCCGCAAGAGTTCAGCCATGTCGTCCGGCGGCAGCGGCATGCTGAAATAGTAGCCTTGGGCAAAATCGCAGCACTGGGAGCGCAGCCATTGCAACTGCTCCGCGGTCTCCACGCCTTCGGCCAGGGTCTTGAGGCGTAGGCTCCTGCCGATGCCGACGATGGCCGAGGCAATGGCCTGATCGTCTGCATCCTCGACCACGTGCCGCACGAAGGACTGATCGATTTTCAACTTATTGACTGGAAAACGCTTGAGATAAGCGAGGGACGAATAGCCGGTGCCGAAGTCGTCCACTGCCAGTTCCACACCCATGCGATGCAGGGACTCCAGGGTACCCAGATTGATTTCGGCGTCGTGCATCACGGTGCGTTCGGTGAGTTCGAGTTCCAGAAAGGCCGGGTCGAGGCCGGTATGGGCCAGCGCGCCTGCAACCACTTCGACGAAGGCATTCTGGCGGAACTGCACCGGGGATACGTTGACGGCCACGATCAGGGGCGGAATCCCGGCTGCCTGCCAGGCCATGGCCTGCCGACAGGCTTCGAAGAGTACCCAATCGCCAATAGCACTGATGATGCCGGTATCCTCCGCCACCGGAATGAAGCGGGCCGGAGAAATCATGCCGATCTGGGGATGACGCCAGCGGATCAGAGCTTCCACCCCGACGATGCGGCCGCTCTCCAGGGAAACCAGGGGCTGATAGAAGAGCAGGAGCTCGCCTTTGGGCAGCGCATTGCGCAGGCTGCTCTCCAGCATCAGGTGTTCCAGCGTGGCGACGTTCATTTCGCTGGAGTAGAACTGGAAGCCGTTGCGACCAACCTCCTTGGCCCGGTACATGGCCGCATCCGAATTGCGCAGCAGGGTCTCGAAATCCTTGCCGTCGTCGGGGTAGAGACTGATACCGAAGGAAGGGGTCACGGTCAACTCGTGCGGACCCACCCGGAAGGGGCTGGCAAAGGCTTCAATCATGCGCCGCGCCACGTCCGCCGCGTCGCCCGCGTCGATCCCGGGCAGGAGGACGATGAACTCGTCGCCCCCCAGGCGCCCCAGGGAGTCCACCTTGCGCACCACGGAGCCCAGGCGCTCGGCCACGGCACACAGCAACTCGTCCCCGGCGCTATGGCCCAGGGAATCATTGACCCGCTTGAAATGGTCGATATCGACGAAAAACAGTGCCACCGTCGTCCGGTCCCGCTCGGCGGAAACCAGGCACTGGCGCACGCGATCTTCCAGGAGCCGGCGATTGGGCAGCCCGGTGAGGGAATCGTAGTAGGCCAGTTCGTGCAGTTGGGCTTCGGCCCACTTGCGCTCGCTGATGTCGATCAGGGTGCCGACCGAGGCGGGCTGATTGCGATAGGTACTCGGCGAACCCAGAACCATGGCGGCGAAGACGCCGCCGTCCTTGCGCAGGGCGGTCACCTCGTAGCTATCACCCGGCTCTCCCGCCGCCCGTCGCCGCACCTGATCGGCGACCCGCTCGCGCTCTTCGGGAATGACCAGATCGACGGGCCCCAGGCGGTCGACGATCTCTTCCTCGGCGTAGCCGAACTGGCACAGGATCCAGGGATTCACGTAGCGGAACTTCCCCTCTTGCAGGACGAAGATCCCCACCTGGGAAGCGCCCATGGTGGCACGAAACAGCGCTTCGCTCTCCCGCAGGGCTGCCTCAGCCTCCCAGCGGGCGGTCACATCGCTGGCGATGCCGTAGCCCCGCCAAGGCCGGCCGTCGGCTCCGGCCACCACCTTGAGGGAATCGCAATAGCGGCGACGCCGGCCGCCCGCGTCGGTCACGCTGTATTCGACGCTGAGCGGCGTCGTCTGCCCCGGATGGGCGGCACAGCAGGCGGTGATCCGTTCCCAGCAGCGGCGCCGGTCGTCCGGGTCCATGAAGGTGCCCATGGCCTCGTAACCCCGCTCGATCAGGTCTGCCTGGACCACACCAAGCATGCTGGCGGCACCGGGGCTCAAATAGGCGAAGCGACCGCTGCTGTAGTCGATGTGATAGACGAAGTGCTCGGCGTTGTCGAGCACCTCGTCGAGGCGGAAGCCTTCAGCGCTACTTGGCCGCTGGTCAGAGGGGCTGTTTGATCGCGTCAAATCAATCCTTGGGCCTCCAGGCCCGCAACAGGAGGGAATTGGTCACCACCGATACGGAACTCATAGCCATGGCGGCCCCGGCAATCACCGGGTTGAGCCAGCCCAGCGCGGCCAGCGGAATCCCAAGAACATTGTAGATGAAGGCGAAAAAGAGATTGGCGCGAATTTTCCGCAGGGTAGCCCGTGACAGATCGATGGCGTCGTCCACTCCCCGCAGGTCGTTACGCACCAGGGTGAGGTCTGCCGCCTCGATGGCGGCATCGGACCCCGCTCCCAGGGCGAAGCTCACGTCCGCCGCGGCCAGCGCCGGCGCATCGTTGATGCCGTCGCCCACCATGGCGACCACCCCCTGACCGCGCAGTTCGGCCACTGCCGCAGCCTTGTCCCCCGGCAGGATACCGGCACGGAACTCATCCACCCCGGCTGCCCGCGCAATGGCGGCGGCCGTATCGGCGTGGTCGCCGGTAAGCATCACCAGGCGGATGCCGCGGGCCTTGAGGCGGGCCACCGCTTCCCGAGAAGTGGGGCGCAGGGGATCGGCGATGGCCAGGTAGGCCAGGAGAACCTCGCCCTCGGCCAGAGCGACGACGGTCTTGCCCTCCCGGGCGAGCCGAGAGGCAGCCTCGGACTCCACACCTAACCAGGCTGGCGAACCCAGGCGCAGCTTGCGGCCCCTCACGGTTCCGCACACGCCCTTGCCGGGAAGGGCGGAGAAGTCCGTCACCGGGTCGGGCCGCCGGCCCTCCAGCCCGGCGAGGATGGCCCGCGCCAGGGGATGCTCGGAACCCTGCTCCAGAGCGGCGGCGAGGGCCACGGCCTCTTCTTCGCCGACAGCACCAGGAAGCACTTCGGTCAGCCCGGGTTCCCCCAGGGTCAGGGTGCCGGTCTTGTCGAGGGCGATGACGGCGATGCGCTCGGCCCGCTCCAGGGCTTCGGCATTGCGGACCAGGATGCCGGCCCGGGCGCCCTGACCCGTGCCGACCATGACTGCCGTCGGGGTCGCCAGTCCAAGAGCGCAGGGACAGGCGATGACCAGGACGGCCACGGCATTCACCAGGGCCTCGGAAAAGGGCGCGCCGACCAGGAGCCAGCCCCCCAGGGTCACCGCCGCCACCGCGCACACGGCGGGCACGAAGACCGCCGCGATGCGGTCGGCAAGACGCTGCACGGGCGCCTTGGAGCCCTGCGCCTCTGCCACCAGACGGATGATCGCTGCCAGCAGGGTATGCTCCCCCACCCCGGTGGCCCGACAGCGCAGCATGCCCGATGCGTTGGCGGTGGCGGCGAAGACTTTGTCTCCCACCCCCTTGTTCACGGGCAGGCTCTCGCCGGTGAGCATGGCTTCGTTCACCGCCGAGGCGCCTTCGATCACCTCGCCGTCTACCGGCACGCTCTCGCCGGGACGGACGATGAAAATATCGCCCGGCATCAGGCTATCCACCGCCACCTCGACCAGAGTGCCGCCCCGCTCCACCAGTGCTGTTCTGGGGCGCAAACGCACCAGGGCCTCGATGGCTTCCGAGGTCCGCGTCTTGGCCCGGGCTTCCAGCAGTTTCCCCAGTAGGACCAGGGTGATGACTGCCGCCCCACCCTCGAAGTAGACGTGGCCCGGCAGGTCTGCCACCGTCAGCACCGCAGAATAAGCCCAGGCCATCGAGGTGCCCAGGGCCACCAGCACGTCCATGTTGGCACCGCCCCCGCGCAGAGCCTTGTAGGCGCCGTCGTAGAAGCGCCAGCCGATCCAGAACTGGACGGGGGTCGCAAGGAGAAGCTGGAGCCAGCGGGGCAATTCGGCGCCATGGCCTACTCCGAACATGAGGCCCATCTGGGCGACGAGAGGCGCCGTCAGCAGCGCCGCGATCCAGAAGCGCTGCAATTCACCGCGGTAGCGGACCTGGCGCTCCTCCCGCTCTCTCTCGCGGCTGCGGGAATCAGCCGGCTGGGCGCTGAATCCGGCCCTGGCCACCGCAGCGATGACCGCTGCCTCGTCGGCCGCCCCCGTCAGCCGCACCCGGGCCCGCTCGCTGGCAAGATTGACCGCGGCTTCCATCCCCGGCTGCTTGTTGAGCACCTTTTCCAGACGGGCGGAGCAGGAGGCACAGGTCATGCCGCCAATTGCGAATTCCACCACCCGGCTGCCTTCCTCACCTGCCATGAGCACTCTCCCGAAATACCCCTACCCTTGGCCAAGGCCCAGTCGGACCGCCGCAAACAACCCCCAGAGGCCGAATCCGACGATCGCCAGACCGGCAGCGGCGCGTACCGCAGGCCGCTTCAGCAACCCATCCAGACGACCGACGAAAAGCCCCGCCAGTAGGAGATTGGGAAGCGTACCCAGGCCGAAGGCCAACATCATCAGTGCACCGCGCCCGGCAGAACCCGCCGTGAGCGCGCTGGCCAGGGCGCTATAGACCAGTCCGCAGGGCAGCCAGCCCCACAGGATACCGAGAGGAAAGGCCTGGCCGACCGAGCGGACTGGAAGGAAACGCCGGGTGAGCGGCTGAATCCGCCGCCACAGGCTACCGCCCGCCGCTTCCAGCGGCGCCAGGAAGCGGGTGAATCCAAGCAGGTAGAGCCCCAGGGCGATGAGCAGCAGGTTGGCCAGAACGTAGAGCAGCAGGCGAACAGGCCACTGACCCGCCAGCGCCGCGCCGGCACCCAGAGCCCCCGCCACGGCGCCTGCTGTGGCGTACGAGGCGATGCGTCCACCGCTGTAGGCAAGGTGGAGAGACCACCGTGGGGGCCCGCCCAGGGAAAGCGCTCCGACGATACCCCCGCACATCCCGAAGCAATGGGTTCCGCCCAGGAGACCGACGAGAAAAAGCGCCAGAACGGCGGTATCAGGCATTCAGGACAGCGAAGGAAACAGGAAGGGGAAGTGTACCGGGTTTCCCCTTCCCCTACCCCGTTGACAGCCTCAAATTACCTTCGAGTAGCGGGTGCGCTGGCGGTCGGCCCGCAGATAACGGTCGAAGACCATGGAGATCACCCGCACCAGCATGCGCCCTGGCGGCAGGACAGTGATCCAGTCTCTGTCGATGCGCACCAGACCTGCCCGCTCCATGTCCTTCAGATCGTCGAGTTCATCGGCGAAGTAGGCCCGGAAATCGATCAGATGGGCCGACTCGATGGATTCGATGGACAATTCGAAATGGCACATGAGGGCCTGGATGATCGACCGCCGCAACACATCGTCTGCATTGAGCTCAATGCCCCGAAATACCGGCAGCTCCTGACGGTCGAGGCAATCGTAATATTCGTCCAGGGTCTTCACGTTCTGGGCATAGGTGGGCCCCACCTTGCTGATGGACGAAATACCAAAGGACAGCATGTCGCAATCGGCGTAGGTCGAATAGCCTTGGAAATTGCGGTGCAGCCGGCCCTGGCGCTGGGCGACCGCGAGTTCGTCGTCGGGTTTGGCGAAGTGGTCCATGCCGATGAAGACGTAGCCGGCGTCGGTGAGCTTCTTGATGGCCAGGGACAGAATCTGCATCTTCGCATCGGGCGAAGGCAAATCGGGCTCGGCGATGCGACGCTGGGGCTTGAAGAGCGTGGGCAGGTGCGCGTAGTTGTAAATCGAGAGGCGGTCCGGATCCATGGCCAGAACCCGCTCCAGCGTACGGTTGAACCCCATGACGGTCTGCTTGGGCAGCCCGTAGATGAGATCGATCGAAATGGACTGGAAGCCGTTCGCCCGTGCGTTCCGGATGACGTCGGCAGTCTCTTCCTCGGTCTGGAGGCGATTGACCGCCTGCTGAACCCGCTCGTCGAAATCCTGCACGCCGACGCTCATGCGGTTGAAGCCCAGTTCGCCCAAAAGCGCCACGGTGGCCCCATCCACCTTGCGCGGATCGACCTCGATGGAATACTCGCCGCCGTCGAGAAGCTTGAAGTGGCGCCGGGTCGCCTCCATGAGCTGACGCATTTCGTCATGGGACAGGAAGGTCGGCGTCCCGCCGCCCCAGTGCAGTTGGATGACTTCGTGCTCGCCGTCCAGATACTCGCTCTGGAGAGCCAGTTCCTTGGCCAGATACTTCAGGTACTTGGCGCTGCGCCCGTGATCCTTGGTAATGATCTTGTTACAGGCACAGTAATAGCAGATGGTATTGCAGAAGGGGATGTGGAAGTATAATGACAGCGGCCGGCTGAACGCCCCGATGTTGCGTTTCCCCAGCCAGGCGCGCGCAGCCTCGGCGCCGAAGGCTTCGACGAAGCGATCGGCAGTCGGATAAGATGTATAACGCGGTCCATTGACGTCGAACCGGCGAATTATCTGGGCGTCAAATACGAAGTTCTCTGTTGCGATGTTCATCAAGCACGTCACCCATGGGTAGGCGGATTATGGTCAGATGGCACAGTAACACGGTTGACTTGGATCAAGCGAAGACAGGTTGAAAATGCCCCCACAGACCGCTGTTCAGGAAGTTTTGTTGTCGGTTTTGAAGACTGCCTGCTCCAACTGCAACCTGCGGGAACTTTGCCTCCCGGTAGGGCTGACCGTAGACGAGATGCAGCGGCTCGACGATCTGGTCTCCACCCGGCGTCGGGTCAAGCGGGGGGATCATCTTTATCGCGCCGGCCAGGGTTTCGATTCCATCTACGCAGTGCGCAGCGGCTTCTTCAAGACCGACGTCCTGCTCGAGGATGGTCGCGATCAGGTCACCGGCTTCCAGATGGCGGGGGAACTGCTCGGGCTCGACGGCATCAGCACGGAACATCACACCTGCAACGCCATCGCCCTGGAGGACAGCGAGGTCTGTTCCATCCCTTTCTCCCGTCTGGAAGGGCTTTCGCGCGAGATACATAACCTCCAGCACCATTTCCACAAGGTCATGAGCCGCGAGATCGTCCGTGACCACGGCGTCATGATGCTGCTCGGTACCATGCGGGCCGAGGAACGACTGGCCGCCTTCCTGCTCAACCTCTCCCAGCGCTTCACCTCGCGCGGCTTCTCACATTCGGAGTTTTACCTGCGCATGACCCGGGAGGAAATCGGAAGCTACCTCGGCCTCAAGCTGGAAACCGTCTCCCGTGCCTTCTCCCGTTTCCAGGAGGAAGGCTTCATCGCCGTGCAGCAGAAGCACATTCGCATCCTTGACATCCCAGGCCTCAAGCGCCTGATGAATCACCAGGCCAAGTAAGGGCTGCGAGTCAGCGCGACACCCACGATGTAGGCGAAAGCCGCCAGCGCGGCGACCAGGAAGCCCAGGCGGATGCGGGGCGTACGACCGCGCTTCAGGGCCATCGTCCCGCAGCCGATGTAGACCAGCAACCCACAGACCTTGGCCGTGAGCCAAGGCGCCACCAGGGGATACTGGCCACTCCACACCGCGAGGGTCAGGGCGCTCACCAGCAGGGTGGTGTCGATCATGTGGGGCACGACGCGCACCCAGCGCGCACCCAGGCGGGGCGAACCAACGAGCATCCATCCCCCGCGCAGGCAGAATCCCAGGCCGCTCAGGACGACGCAGGTGACGTGCAGGTGCTTGATGGCAAGGTAGGAGATCATCCCGGTTGTCCATCAGGCCTTGGGCGAAGGTACATCGGTAGATACAGCGCCGCCAGTATCCCGAAGATCACCAGCCAGCCCAGCCCAGCGGCGACGTTCGCCCCGGGGAAGAATTCGCCCAGAAGCCGTAGAACTACCACCCCCTGGAACAGGCGGAACAGGGGCCAGGCCCAGCGATCGTCGGAGATGGGACGGCCAGAATGCCCTCGGGTAACGCGGGCGGCCATGCCGATGAGCACCGAGGTGAAAAACCCTGCCCCGACGGCGTGCAGCGGCAGCAGCCCTCCCCAGGCGATTCCGGCCAGGAAAAGCAGCGACTGGAGGGTGTAGAGCCCAAAGCCTACCCCCAGCCAAAGGGCTCCCAGGTGCAGCATGGCCAACATGGGTGCCTTGAGACCCGCTCGCAACTGCCATTGCCAGGACAGCCTGAGGGCCGCGCCGGCCACCACCCCATCGCAGAGCCAGCGCCAGGAGAAGAGATTCAGCGCCTGGGCCAGTCCATGCCCCAGGAGCGCCAGGAGCAGTACGACCAACAGGGCAAAGGAGGCATCGCAGCGATAGCGGGGGACCACGGCTCCGGTGAAGAAGGGGAGCATGCGATGCAGGACGGTGACGAACACCGGCGCCACACAACCCCAGAGACCTGCTTCGATTGCCCAACGGAAAAACCCGGCATCACCGCGCAGCAAAGCCCAGGCATAGAGCACTTCGGCCACAACGCCGATGGCGAGGGCGGCGACGACCAGACTTCCGTGACGCCGATCGCTTTCCGAACGTCGCAGGATCGCCGCGAGAGTCGCCGTCCCCACCGCCTGACCCAAGGCGGCTAGGACGACGCCCGGGGCAAGCAGGAAAGGAACAAACAAGCCGAGCAAGAAACTCGCCCAGCCCGCCGCCAGGAGGAAGAAAGCCGGCAGATACTGGCGCGCCTCCAGGGGCGGCGCCGCCATCCATTTCGGCAGCGCCGTCATCAGGAAGCCGAAGATGAAAAGGGGAAAAACGCCGAACACCAAGCTTCCCCCGTGTCCCCAGGCGGGCGGCACCCCAAGAGTAAGGGGGTGCACGGCGACACCAGCCCGCAGCAGCAGTTCCGGCAGCCAAAAAACCATCGCGACGACAAGCTGTACGCTACCGGCAGCGAACATGACGCGGTGCGGCGCAGAAAGGAAGACTGGCGTCAAGGGCCTTGCCTCAACGAAGTCGACATTTCGCCACGCACCCGGTTGTAATGGCGCAGCACGGAAACCAGATTGGCTTCAAGCCAGAGGGCAGCCACCAGCAGCGCCAGCCCCGCCGGGCGCGCCGCATGGTCAGGTAGCAGCGCAGCCAGCGCCAGAAGGAGCACCCCCACCCCATGGGCCCCTGCCTGAGCCAGGGCATGGCCTTCGGGTAGAAGCTTGCTCACCGACGGTACCGGCTTGCCCTGGGAGAAATTGCGCAAGTGCAGCCAGGCGAGGAAGGGGACGATTTTGTAGAGCATCCCGACGATGAGGGACATATAACCGCCCACCCCGATCAGAACAGCAAACAGCGCGGTCCACCCCTGCAAGGTCGCAAGTGCGGGAAACAGGGCATCAGCGACCCCCAGGGCCAGCGCGGCCAGCAGGGAAATGAGTCCCAGTTGCCACAGGCGGTAGGTCGCGTCGGTCCGCGCCCGCCGCCGTTTGCCCTGCAAGCGCAAGGTGTAGGCCGCAATGAAAATGCCGGCCAGGGCCGCACTACCCTCGGCAAACCTCGCCAGAACTGGCAGATCGAGTACGACAGCGGCGCTCCACAGGAGCAGCAAGGCAAAGAGTGCCCAGGGAAAGAACCTGCTCAGGCTGGCAGGGTATCCCGGAGTCAACTGGAACATGGGAACGACCACGTAGGCCAAGGAAGCGAGCAGGATCCCCACCCAGGCGGAGAATCCCCAGCCGGCATGGAGATCAGTCAAGGCCACTAGGGGTAGATCGGCACCAAAGGCCAGGGCCCCGAGCAGGAGCACACCGAGACCACCAACGCCGGCCAACCCGCCGAAGGCGAGCTTGAGTCCGACAATGGTCGGGCTGGTCGACGGAACTCGGAACAGCGCGCCTCCCGCCACGACCAGAAAGCCTGCCACACTGGCTCCTAACAGCACGGCCGCCAGGAGATACAGGCGGGGATCGGGCGCCAGGAAGGCAAGGACCAGAGCAATCGCCCCCAGGGTCAGGCCCCCGTGCAAGGGAACCGCCAAGGCGAGGGGATGCGGCACATTGGCCCCCGCCACCACCGGCAGAATCTGGATCAGCGCCCCCAGCATGACTTGCAGGAAGAAACCCACGGTCACGAGGTGGGTCGCTGCCAGGGCGGCGGGAGACCAACGCGAGGAGAAGACATCGGAGCCCTGGAAAAGAAGCAGGAGGCCCAGCGCAGCGACGAAGAGGGGCGCCGTCACAAGAAAGCGCAGTGGGGCCGCCAGGGGCGGAGCCCGGTCGAAGGAGAGAAGGGCCTGCACGCGGGCGTCGAGGAGTGCTTAGCGTGAAGGACGCGAAGCGTCTCTGTTGTCTCCCCTCGCCCGCTGCGCACGAGGGGAGCCTGCCCTGCAACTGTCGACGAGGCCAAAAGTGTGTATGAGGGGCATGGCAGCGCTTTTCATCGCAAGGAATTGCCTGGGGAGATAGCTCTCAGCCCCGCCAGATCAGGATCTCGAAGGTTCCGTCCGCCACTTGATCGGTTTCATACCGGTAACCGTTCTGTTCCAGCACGCGATAAAGTGGATGGGGCTCCCGATAGAGGAGCAGAAGCAGGCGCCCCCCCTCGGGCAGGGTATCCAGCGCCTCCATCGTCTTGACAAAAGGCTCGGGCGGTTCGAGAAAGCGAGCGTCGACGACGTGGGGGGATTTGGGGTGGCTCATGCTTCTGTGAGTTCGCTTTCGAGCTGTTCCACCAGTCCTTCCGCCTGCCCGGCGAGATGCTGGTCGCACATGGGATACAGCACGTTCTCTTCCTTGAGGTTGTGCTGCTGAATCATGATGAGGAGCGTGTCCGCATGGCCCAGGTAGGAGTCGACGTCCCCCTCGGCCAGCGCTGCCAAAGCGTCGTCAAGGAGTGCGCGCATCTGAAGATGTTCCTGGCGCATGACCTGGGTCGGCCCCATGGTCATCCCGGTGCGCGCTTCGAAGGCGGGGAAGAGGGTCTTTTCCTCGCCGTCGAAATGAGCCAGGGTTGCGCCGCGGAAATGCTCGAAGGCCGCCTGGGCAGCGGCAAGATTGTTCTTGGCGATGGCTTGCTCGGCTTCGGCGAAGAGATCGTCGCAGCGACGATGGTCTTCGGTCATGAAATGGCGGATGGAAGACATGATCGGGGTTCTCGGTTGGGGGGTGGCCCATTTTCCGAGGCGTCCCCTAACAGCACCTTGACCCTCGTCAAATCCGGTCGCCCGGTCTCGCCAATTTATGGCGCGGGGACATCCCCCGGCAAGGCGATGCAGTTTTCCTTGCTATAGAGGTAGTCCAGGAAAACGTGCTCGGCCGAAAGCAGGCGGTAGCTACCGTCCGCCTCGAGCCGGGTCGTGTCCTTGAGCCGATAGGCCATGTGGCCGCAGGTCCACAATTCGAAATTGCGCATCTGGGTGCACAGACAGGTCTTGTCCGGCACGGAGATGCGCCGGGCGCCAGGATGGGCAGCGATTTCGCGATTGTAGGCATTGATGTAGGCGCAGTTGCCCTTGGCGTCGAGCAGGTAGCCGTAGGCCTCGCAATTGGGCCGGATACCGTCTCCGATGGCCGGGCTATTGGACAGCATGCGCATGGGGTAGCCGGTGGGAGAGATCATGTTCACTACGATCTGGTCTTCGCTGGCCTTGAAATATTCCTGCTTCACGTCATCCGGCAGGCCACACTCGTGGGTGACGGTGAAGCGGGTCGCGACCTGGACCGCACCGGCACCCCTTTCGAGGAAGTTGACCGCGTCCCCGCCAGTAAAGATTCCCCCGGCCGGAACGAGGGGAATATCGAGTTGCTCGGCCTTCAGGAAGGCGTAGATTTCAGCGACGATGGTGGCCAGGTCGAATTCCGCCCAGTCCAGGCCAAAACCCAGATGCCCCCCCGCAAGCGGCCCCTCGACGACGATGTAGTCTGGCAGACGCTCGGTGCGTGCCGACTTCTTGAGAAAGAGTTGCAGGGCACGCAGCGAGGACACGATGATGCCCAGCTTTGCGTCACGGAACCTGGGGTGATCCTCGATGAGCGCGAAGGATCCAAGATGCAGGCCCGCCGCCAGGGTGATGCCGTCGATACCTGCATCCAGGGCCGCTCCCATGCGCACCCGAAGGGTCTCCTTCGGAGCGTTCATGGTGAGCTTTTCCATGCAGTTGATGAACACCATGCCGCTGCCCCGCTTGGAACCCATGGCGGCGTCGACATGCAGGCGTGTGGCCTCGGCCAGGCGTCCCAGGTCGAACTGGACCGCCGATTTGTCCGGATTGGCGACGTTGTGCTTGTAGAGCTTGAGCTTTTCCTTGACGAACTTGGTGTTGTAGCGGCGATCGGCCACCGTTTTCACCATGGCGTCGGATATGTGGCCGATACCCCCAAGGCGCGCGGCCTCCAGGGCGAGATCCACGGTCGAGATGTCGACCCCCATTCCGCCGATCATGAGGGGCACCAGTTCGTGCCTGCCGAGCCTCAGGCGGAAATCATCCACGCACTTCATCTGTCAGTCTTCCCCAGGGCGCCGGCTTTTGCCGCCGGTTCGCACAATTCGTTCGAGGGCGCCATTATCCTCTAACACCGGGCGGCTTGCAGGAAATTTGCTCACCGGCGCGGCGCTCATTTTTCCAGGACGTAGGTGCCTGGCGCAGCGGCAAGAGCGGGGTACTTGCGGCAGGCCGCCCCATAGGCCGGAACGCGCTCGCCGGTCCTTTCGCCCAACCAGGCAATCCAGTCTTCCCACCAGGTTCCGGGACGTTTTTCGGCCTTCTCCACCCACTGTTCCCAGTGCTCGTTGCGTTCCGGCTCGGCCACCCGGTAGGCGCGCTTGGGCGGATTCGCCGGTGGATTGACTATCCCCAGGATATGCCCGGAAGTCGAAAGCACGAAGCGCACCGGCGCCTTGACGTTCACATACTTGCGGATGCGGTAGCACTGCTTCCACGGGGCAATGTGATCGTCTTCCGCCGTCACCGCGTAGAGGGGCTGCACGATGCGATCGAGGTCCATGGCCTCTCCGGCCACGGTCAGGTGGTCGCGCTTGACCAGATTGTTGGCCAGATAAAGTTCCCGCAGGTACCAGGAATGCATGGCCTGGGGCATGCGGGTGGTGTCCATGTTCCAGAAGAGTACGTCGAAAGGGGGCAGCGGCTCCCCCAGGAGGTAGCTATGGACCCAGTAGTGCCAGATGAGCGGGTTGGAACGCAGCATGCGGAAGGCCGAAGCCATTTCACCGCCATCCAGATAGCCCTTGCGGGCCATGGAATCCTCCAGGGCGCCGACGCAGGCTTCGTCGATGAAGACGTCGATGTCCCCGGGGTGGGAGAAATCGGTGAGGGTCGTGAAGAGCGTCCAGTGGGCCACGGGCACCTCCCCAGCCGCAAAGTGCCGATTGGCCCAGGCCATGTAACTCGCTACCAGGGTACCGCCGATGCAGTAGCCTGCCAGGTGAACCTTGGGCACCTTGCAGAAATCACTGGCCACACGCACCGCCTCGCCGGCCCCCTCGCGGAGGTAGTCGTCGAAACGCAGGCTGGCCATGTCCGCCCCGGGGTTCTTCCAACTGGTAATAAACACCGAGAAGCCCTGATCCACCAGGTGCTTGACGAGGCTCTTCTTGCTGGTCAGGTCGAGAATATAGAACTTGTTGATCCAGGGCGTGATGATGACGATGGGCGTCGCCCGCACGGTTTCCGTGGTGGGCGCGTAATGAATCAGTTCCAGCAGGCGGTTGCGGAAGATTACCTTGCCCGGCGTGGTGGCCAGGTCCTTGCCCACATCGAAGGCGTCGGGCTCGACCATCTGGATGTTGCGCGCTTCCAGGTCGCGGAAGAAATTGACCGTACCCTGGTAAAGGCTCTCCCCCTGTGTATCGACGAAGCGTTGCAAGGCCACAGGATTGCAAAAAAAGAAATTGGTCGGCGCCATCATGTTGAGCCACTTGCGCAGCCAGAAGGCAGCCCGGCTCCTTTCCTTGTCCGAAAGGCCCGGCGTGTCGTAGAGCATGTCCTCTAGGCGGTGGGTAAAGGCCAGGTAGTATTCCTTGACGATGTCCCAGGTGGCGGAATCCTTCCACACCGGATCGGCAAAGCGCGCGTCGTCGGCGTTGGGTTCGATCACGTCCTCGGAGGGCATCCCCAGAGCACGCAGGAAGACATGGGTCTGAAGCGCTGCCAGGTCGCCGGTGAGCGAGTGAGCGGCCCGCATCAGTTCCTGGGGATGCATCATCCAGGCAGCCTGGGCGTTCATGAGCGAGGTCGTGACGCCGAAAGGGTCAAGAACCTTGCTCATGGCCTTGAACGCGGCCTCGGCGGGATTTTCACAATCGACGCTGAACCCGTGGGTGTGACTGGAATCGCTGGACATGACGCTCCCTTTCGACAAGTGACGGCCTGCATGCGGAAAACGAGCCCGGCAGAAGAATCCTGCCCCCCGACCCGCGGCTTTTCGCAGCGCTTGAAAAGCTCCCCGCTTGGCGTAGCATGAGCCTTGGCGGGGCGACTGACAAGCCGCCTCGCTCACAAATCAAGACAACAGCGGAGGCCAAGCATGTTCAAGCACATTCTCGTCCCCACCGACGGATCGGAACTTTCCCGTCAGACCGTACGTCGCGCGGTGTCCTTCGCCCGGGAAGCGGGTGCCCGCATCACCGCTTTTTTCGCCAAACCCGAATACCCCATCGCCTACTTCGGCGAGGGCGCCCTGATCGACCCGACCACCCCGGAGAAATTCGCCGAAATGGCCGATCAGCAAGCCAGCGACTACCTGGAGGAAGTCCAGCAGCTTTGCGCAGAAGCGGGCGTCGAATGCGATGCCGTGGCGGCAACCAGCGACATCCCTTACCAGGCGATCATCGACGCTGCGACTGCCGCCGGCTGTGATCTGATCTTCATGGCTTCCCATGGCCGGCGCGGGCTGAGCGGTTTCCTGCTGGGCAGCGAGACCAACAAGGTGCTCACCCACTCCACCATCCCGGTCCTGGTTTATCGCTGAGAGGCAGTGGATAAATCTGCTGCGCTGCCCGATTGCTTCGATGGGCGGTGCTCGCTCCTTGCCTATCGCCCTGACAGGCCTCGTCGCCGCGCTCCATCCGCCTCGCACTCGGGCGGATTGCTATGGTGTCCTCACTGCCTCTGAGACTGCGGCCGCAAGACCGCCAGCACGGCGCCGCTCTCCTGATCCACGAAGCGGATTTCCAGCAATTCCGCCATCAGGTAGCGCTTCTTGAGGCTGAAATCGACCGGCTTCCGGTAAGTGGCCTTCCAGAAGGTACTGCTTTCGCGGGTCCAGGGTTCGATCAGACGGGCGACGGCGCGCAGGCCGATGTGCCCGACGCGGGCCGCCGGAACCAGGGCGAAAAAGCCGGCATCGTCATCGGTCGAGCGGGGATAGAAGTCGTAAAGATTGGCGAAGGCCAGAAAGTAGTCGTAGCGCCAAACGATCCTGCGGTGCTCGACTTCACCGATCTTGTCTTCACCGTCGTACTCGCCGCGTTCCTCCACGACTGACGCCAGGGGAAGGTACTTCCAGGCGTAGTAATCCTCCACGGCCGGATTGGCGAGGGGGTTCCAGTTCCAGCCCTCGGCGACGTTGTTGAAAACCATGGGGTAGCGGACTTCGAGCAGCCCATCCCGCGGGGACACCGTCAGACCGGCCGAGGCTTCGGGCTGAATGGCGACTTCCACGATTTCGGCCGCGACCGTACCGACGGCCCCGGCAGCGCGGACCCGCTCGAAGCATTGGGCGGCGGACTCTTCCGCCTGAGCGGAAAAGAAAATAGCGACGGCCGAAGCCGCCGCTAGCAAATGTCCGATTCGTGTGATTCGGGACATGATTCCATGGTCAAGGAGACAAGGCCGGCAGGAAACGGCACCGGCCTGACACCGCCCGCATCTTCTCCCACCCCCAATCCCTATGCCTATGATGCAAATCAACATTCCAGGAGCCCCATGAAGTAGTTGACCAGATTTGTAGGATAAATTAGCCTGTACGCGTCCCAAGGGGGAGTAGCTCTTAAGCCGCAGCGTCGTCACCACGGGCAGGCCCGCCTGCCCCGGCGCTCCGGGTGGTCATCGGCAGATGCCCACGAGCAAGACCTTTGCCGCGATGGCAAAGGTTCCATTTTCAGTCGCACCCGTGCCATTGCCGGACAAGGTCCGTGTCCGGTGCCCCCGCGCCGCCACGTCGTGCAATGCAACTGAAACGGAGTTCACCCTATGGAAACCATCGGTACACCCGGGATGTGGGCAGCCTTCTTCGCCATCGTCCTCGTCATGCTGGCCGTAGACCTTTTCGTGGTCGGCGGCGGCAAGGAGCATCGCGTCAGCATCAAGGAGGCGGCCACCTGGTCCGTCGTCTGGGTGGCGGTGTCGCTCGCCTTCGCCGGGCTGCTCTGGTGGCACCTGGACGGCAGCCTGGGCCGCGAAGTCGCCAACCAGAAAACCCTGGAATACATCACCGGCTACCTCATCGAGAAATCGCTGGCGGTCGATAACGTGTTCGTCTGGCTGATGCTCTTCAGCTTCTTCGCCATCCCGTCCGAACTGCAGAAGCGCGTGCTGGTGCTGGGCGTGCTCGGCGCCATCGTCATGCGCACGGTGATGATCTTCGCCGGCGCCTGGCTGATCACCCAGTTCCACTGGATGCTGTATGTCTTCGGCGCCTTCCTGCTGGTCACCGGCATCAAGATGTGGTGGTACGCCGAGGAAAAGCCCGACATGGCGAACAACCCCCTGATCCGCTGGCTGCGCGGCCACATGAAGATCGCCGACGAGCTGCACGGCGAGAAGTTCTTCGTCTGGAAGGACGGCGTGCGCTACGCGACGCCCCTGTTCGTCGCCCTGATCCTGGTCGAGGTCTCCGACCTGATCTTCGCGGTCGACTCGATCCCGGC
>SSTB01000048.1 GCA_009469665.1 Azonexaceae bacterium
CTGGCTGACCGAGGCCAGACCCGGCTGGTTGTAGAGCGGGCGAGGATCGGGAGGTGCCATCTTGCGCCGCTTGGCATCCCACGGCCGGAACTGTTTCTTCTGTCCGGGCGGGTCGTAGCGGTAGACCACCGCGATCAGGTGTCCACTGGCGTCCAGGTAGTCCCACTTGGCCGTGGCCGGGCCCAGATCGTCGACTGGAGCTTCTTTCTTGGTTTTGCGCACGGGCACCGAGCGCGAACGACCGAGCAGATCGGCCGCCTCGTCGAGAACGCGGGAAAAGTCAGCGTGAACGTCGGCCCCAATGCAGGCAGCAATGAGCGCGAAGATGTCGCCGCCGTCGCCCGTGGCACGATCCGTCCATAACCCCGCCTTCTCGCCGTCGAGCACCACCTCGAGGCTATCGCCGGGGCTTCCCAGCACGTCGCCGATCAGGAATTTGCCCTTGCGCTTCTTGCCTGCCGGGAACATCGTGGTCAGCACCGACTCCAGGCGTGCAAGCAGTTCGACTCGAAGCTCGTCTCGGTCTGACTCCCGGCTGTGCTCTGGCGTTTGCGTTGTGTCGTTGAAGTCGATCATTCGCCCTCCTCGACAGATGCGGCAGCGTCCTGGGCGTCCCGGTCCTGGACGGCGGCGCTACGCGCGGCCCAAGCCGAGAGTTCGGAAAGGCGGTAGCGCACCAGGCCGCCCATCAGGTAGTGCGGAATCCGGTACTTGGTGCGCATCGCGTGGTCGGCGAACCAGTAGTACGGCAGGCGTAACGCTGCGGCGGCCTGCTTGGCGTCGATCATCGGCTCAATGCCGTTTTCGGATGTGTTGTTGTCAGTCATGATTGCATCCTCCAGCAGCGGTCTTGCCATGCGCACATCCGGCATTCGAAGTGGGTTGAGTCATTGAAGGCGCGCGGCAGAAGTTCTCCTGCCTCGGTCGCCGTGATGACCTTCACCGCCCGATCCGACATGCGTTGAGCCAGGGCTGCATCAAATGGCACGAGCTCCGTGTAAATCTCCATCGTGTCGGCGTTGAGCGCCGTGAAGATCGCCGGGTACTCGTGCAGTTCGAGATAGGCTTGGTAGATAGCCACTTGCGCGGCATAGACTGGTTTGGCCAAGGCAAGCCGGTTCTTCTCAAGCTCGCGCCAGGACTTGTTGCCCAGGCACTTGTTCTCCCAGAGCGCGGGATAGGCGAAGCCCTCGGGGCCACCGACGATGACGCCATCGATGTGCCCCTGCAGGCGGTCGTCAGCCACCGAGAAACCGAACTGCTCGCCGTCGACCTTGCGGGTGCGCAGGTCAAATCCTGCATCCCGCAGCCACGCGACCATGCAGTCCTCCATGACGTGGCCGCGTTCGAAGATGCGCAGCATCCGCCCGGGAATCTCACGCCCATGGTCGACAGGTGCCTTGGCGTACTCGAACTGCAGTGCGCGCTCGCAGGCCACGCCAAGGCGCGATGCCCCGAGGTACTGGCGTTCCGGCTGGCTGGCCCGAGCCTGCTGCATCCCGGCGTCGACCAAGGCGGTGATCTGGCTGGAAATGCTCGATGAGGAGTTGAAGTCGATCATGGCTTCGTCTCCCACGGCAGGTCATCCTCCAGGTCGGCGAAGGGGCTGGCCATCGGATCAGGTGCCGGAGCCATGCCGCGCACCGGCGGAAACTTGGTTTCCTCGTGGTGTTCGACCATCGCCTCTGTGTAGCAGGTGACGATGGCATCGATCACCCGCAGCGCCTCGGCTTCCGAATAGGCCCCGAGCGGCTTGTCGAAGCCGATCCCGCCTGCCGCTTCGCCGAATGACCGGAGGCACTTCTTCATCGCGGCCAGTTCGACATCAGACGGATCGATCATGGCGACCTCCTTGCTGTCGACGTGACCTTCCTTGACCCGCAGCCAGTTGCCATACAGCGAGTGAAACGCATCCTGGCAACGACGCGAGCAGAACACCCAGTCGATGGGATAGCGCCGTGGGTCGCCGGTTTTGTGACGACCGTCGTTGTGCCCGAATCCACGGGCCTGTCGTTTGCAGACCCAGCATTTCACGCCATCTCCTTCTTGCGATTCGGGAGACGGCACTCCGGGCGCACACCATCCAGAAAGCCATCGGCGGTTACGTGAAACGTCGTGCCGGGATAAGCACAGCGACGCTGGCGGATCATCTCGCTTTGATACTCTGAAGTGCAGTCCGCGCAGTACTTGCTGTCGCCAGGCTTAACCCGCTGGGCTGACGCTTTCCAGATCCGGTACTGCGAGGCGCTGGAGAAGCACAGCGGAATTCCGCCCGGCCGCAAAGGAAATACGGTAGCCATGACAACCTCCCTCACTGCGCCCACGACGGTTTGCCCGTCACGGGAGCGCGTTGGGGTGCCGGTGCCTGATACGACGGTGCCGCTGCCTGCGCCGGAGCGCCGGAAGTGCCTCCGCCTGTGGTCTTGGGCGACACACCCATCAGCTTGGCGTAGTCGGGGTGATCAGGCGCGACCGCGATCTTGACCACGTTGCGATCCTGACCCCTGCCGTC
>SSTB01000049.1 GCA_009469665.1 Azonexaceae bacterium
AATAAACAAACTCAAGAACAGATTGCCCGCAAAGAACGTACTAAACACTGCGCCGAGACACCCGCAAATTAATCCATGAAACACGGGCTGTGTTTTTGCCAAGGCAGCGGTGATATAGCCGGCAGCAAGGAAGCTCACCATACGGATAGCGAAGATAGCGAACACATAGGTTGTCGCCCCGGACTTATTGTCTTCACTGACAGCGTAGGGGAAAAAGAATACCGTGGTGAGAAACACGAGCAACGCCACCAATACAAGGACGAATAGGCCAACTGCAATCGCGGAATATTTTATGTGCGAGAACATCTCACCCCCAACTAGAAGTGGACCGCATATGCGACGGTATCGCCGCTGGGCCGCCGGGTATCCTGGACGGCACGGCGGCTGGGCAGGCCCATCCAGTGCGGTATTCGGGATGATGTGGGGCATATTTGAAGTGGATAGCCGGCGGGGCAACAGGGCTGATGGGCCGGATACGCGGCGGCGGCGCCAGGTATCCCAGTGGCGCGCCGGCTATCCCCGCGAACGCGGCGGGTGTAAATGGGCCTGGTTTCTGGAACCGACGGGCAATGCAGTCCATAGGAGCAGCTTATTGAATGTTCTGGAACGCGGCATGGAATCCAGCCGCCTGTCACCTTGCTGGAGCGCGTCCGCGAGGCGATTCGCTACAAGCACCACAGCATACGTACCGAAAGGGCGTATGTCGAGTGGGTGCGGCGGTTCGTGCTCTCTCACGGGCGGCGGCACCCCCGGGATATGGGGGCGTGCCCTCTTGCTCGGGGTTCTGTGGGTGCAATTGATAAAGGCCTTGCGGCTGTGACTGCCTCGCGGTATCCCTGGACTCGAAGAAGCATGGTTTCAGTGTCCATCCGCGGGGAGATCTCTGGAGCGAACGGAGTGCGAACCTGAATCGCCACGGGAGATTGATGGGGCGCGAGGCTGACCGATTGTGCCTTGCGGAAGCCAGAATCTTGGTGTCGAGAACGACTCGTGTCATGTCGCCAGTGACATTGCTCTGCGGGGGCGTGGTCAGCCTGGAATTGCATGGGCGCTGTGCTCGGGGGGTGCGAGACTGTCGCCACAACCCGTCACACTTTCCTCAATGACCGGCCGGTCAGTAGTCGCTAAACTGGCGGCCTTCAAGCTTTCGGTCCGCCATGCGTTTCATTCCCCTTCCCCTTGTTTTGGTCTTGTTACCGGCGATTGGCGGCGAACTCCTGGCGGCCGACCGAGACTTCGGCGATCCCCTGGACAGCGCGGCGACGCTGCCCCTCAAACCCTCTCCGGCCCTGGCCGGGCGCGTCACTTCGGCCCCCTGTGCCACGAGCCTGCCGGCGGCGCCCCTCGGGGTGGTCGACGTGGTCGACCTCGCCCTGTGCAACAACACCCTGACCCGGGAAGCCTGGGCCAACGCGCGGGTGCAGGCGGCCAACCTCGGCGTCGCCCGTGCCGCCTGGCTGCCCAGCCTGGATGGCAAAGGATCCGTCGCCCGGGTGTGGAGCGAGGGCACCGGTAGCAATTCCCGTACGGCGGCCTTGACCCTTTCCTGGCTGCTCTTCGATTTCGGCACCCGGGCAGCGACGGTGGAGAACGCGCGCCAGTTGCTGGCCGCCGCTGCGGCGAGCCAGGACGCCACGGTGCAGGCCCTGTTCCTCTCGGCCCTGCAGTCCTATTACGGCGTCCAGGCCGGACGGGCTTCGGTGGAGGCCCTCAAGGAGGCGGAACGGGTGGCCCGCGAGGCCTTTGACGCCGCCGACACCCGCTACAAGGTCGGCGTCGCCACGCCGGCCGATCGATTGCAGGCCCAGACCGCCTGGTCCCAGGCCACCCTCAACCGCATTCGCGCCGAAGGCGACCTGCGGACGGCCTATGGCACCCTGGCCAACGTCATGGGTTTCAACGCCCAGCAGCCCTACGCCCTGGCCGACATCCCTGCCCTGGTGCCGGATACGGCCTTCGAGCGGGACATGGCGGCATTGATCGGTGAAGCGCGGCAGCGTCGCCCCGACCTCAAGGCGGCCGAAGCCCAGGTGGCCGCCGCCCGGGCCAGCGTCGGTGCGGCACGGGCCGCCGGCCTGCCCACGGTCAGCCTGGGGGCCGGCCCCACCTGGCAGGAGGTCGGCGGCGTCAGCACGAACGGCGGCAGCCTGGGCGTGACCGTCAATGTGCCGCTCTTTTCCGGCTTCGCCACCACCTACCGGGTGCGCGCCGCCGAAGCCCAGGTGGATGTCCGGGAGGCCCAGCGCGAGCGGCTGGAGAAGCAAGTGGCCCTCGACGTCTGGAAGGCCTGGCAGGGTCTCACCACCACCACCCAGACCCTGAAGACCACGGCCGACCTGGTGGCCAGTGCCGAAGCCTCGGCCCAGGTGGCTCTGGGGCGCTACAAGGCCGGCCTGGGCAGCATCCTCGATCTCCTTACCGCCCAGAGCGCCCTGGCTTCCGCCCGCCAACAGCGCATCCAGGCCAGCCTGGACTGGAACGTGAACCGGGCGACCCTGGCCCAGGCCATGGGTACCCTCGATTACGGCCTGCTGCAAGCGGCGGGCGAAGGAAGACCATGATCAAGTTCCCTATCGGCAAGAGCCTTCTGATCCTCGCTGTCGCCGCCGCCCTGGTCGCCGGCGCTGCCTGGTATTTCCGCGACAGGGCAGCCCAGGCGCCGGAGCAGCGCTACAAGTTCCAGGAGGTGAGCAAGGGCGAGGTGGTGCAGACGGTTTCCGCCAACGGTACCCTGACGCCCCTAATTCTGGTCAATGTGGGGACCCAGGTTTCGGGCACCGTGCGGCGGCTCCATGTGGATTTCAACCAGAAGGTCGAGAAGGGCCAGCCCCTGCTCGAACTCGACCAGTCCCTCCTCGAGGCCCAGGCCCGGTCGAGTGCGGCCAACGTGGCCAACATCGCTGCTTCCCACGACCTGGCCAAGGCCAACGAGGCCCGCATGAAGGCCCTGCTGGAGAAGGAATACGTTTCCCGCCAGGAGTACGACCAGGCGCTGCAGACCCTGCGCTCCACCCAGGCCCAGTTGGCCCAGGCCCGGGCGGTGGCCGATCGGGATCGGGTGAACCTGGGTTACACGGTCATCACGTCGCCGGTGGCGGGCACCGTTGTCGCGCGATTGGTGGATATCGGCCAGACGGTGGCGGCGAGCTTCCAGACACCGACCCTGATCCAGATTGCCCAGGATCTCTCCAAGATGGCCATCGATACCAGTTTCGCCGAAGCCGACATCGGCAATATCCGGGAGGGGCAAAAGGTGCGCTTTACGGTCGATGCCTTTCCCAACAAGAGCTTCCACGGAGAGGTGAAGCAGATTCGCCTCAATCCGACCAACCAGCAGAACGTGGTCACCTACAACGTCCGCGTGGCGGTGGATAACCCCGAGCAGTTGCTCTTGCCGGGCATGACGGCCTACACCAGCATCGCCGTCAGCCGGCGTGACGACGCACTGCTGGTGCCCAACGCTGCCCTGCGCTTCAAGCCGGCGGAAGAGCGCGATGCCCCGGCCGCTTCGCGGCAGGCGCAGCCCGCCGGCTCCGGCCTGGGTGGGCCGCCGGGTCCGCCCCCGGGCGGCCAGGGCAGCGGATCCGGCCGCAAGAAGCGGGATAGTGGATCGGCCACCGTCCATGTGCTCGAAAACGGCCAGCTGAAGGCAGTTTCGGTCCAGTTGGGCATCACCGACAACCGCAATACCGAAGTCATTGGCGGCGACCTGCAAGCCGGGGCCAAGGTGGCGATCGGCGATGCCAATGGGGTGGCCAAGCCCTCCAGTAGCGTGGGAATGCGGCTCTTCTGATGGGCGAGGCGGTCATCCGCGTCGCGGGTCTGGCCAAGTCCTACTTGACGGCCGCCGGCCCTTTCGCTGCTCTCAAGGGGGTGGATCTGAGCATCGATGCCGGTGAGTTCGTCGCCATCATGGGGCCCTCTGGCTCCGGCAAGTCCACTTTCATGAACCTCCTGGGCTGCCTCGATACGCCCACGGCGGGGGACTATTTTCTCGCCGGCCGCAACGTGGCCCACCTGGAGAAGGACGAACTGGCGCGCTTGCGCAACCGGACCATCGGCTTCGTCTTCCAGGGCTTCAACCTCCTGCCGCGCATGAGCCTGGAAGACAACGTCGGCCTGCCCCTGGTCTATGCCGGCATGGACGCCGAGGCGCGCCGGGCAAGGGCGCGGGAGATGCTCGCCCGGGTCGGACTGGGCGACTACGCCCAGTCCCGCCCCAATCGAATTTCCGGCGGCCAGCAGCAGCGGGTGGCCATCGCCCGGGCCTTGGTGAACCAACCGCGGCTGATTCTGGCCGACGAACCCACCGGCAACCTGGACAGCCACACCAGCGAAGAGATCATGGCGCTGTTCAGCGCCCTCAACGCTGAGGGCATCAGCATCGTCCTCGTCACCCACGAGCAGGATGTCGCCGACCACGCCAAACGCCAGGTGCGCTTTCGCGACGGAAGCATTGTCAGCGACGCCCCTTCACCCCGGATGGTGCCGGCATGCTGAAGGCGATGCTGGCCGAAGCCTGGCGCTCCATGGGCGCCAACCGTCTGCGCACGGCGCTGACCATGCTGGGCATGGTGATTGGCGTCGGAGCCGTGGTCATCATGATGGCCATCGGCCAGGGAGCCCAGTACGCCGTGCAGCAGTCCATCGCCACCATGGGCAGCAATCTGTTCGTGGTTCTCGCGGGTTCCTTCACCAGCAGCGGCGTGCGCAGTGGTTCCGCGGGCGCGCCGACCCTGAACGTGGCCGATGCGGAAGCGATTGCCGAACTGGATGGCGTGCAGACCGTCGCGCCGGTGCATCAGGGCACGCGGCAACTGGTCCATGGCCCCAACAACTGGAGTGCCACGGTGGTCGGCACCACGCCGGCCTACCTCGATGCCCGCTCCTGGAATCTCGTGGCCGGTCATGCCTTCAGTGAATCCGACGTGCGCTCGTCCACCCGGGTGGCCATTCTGGGTCAGACCGTGGTGAAGAATCTTTTCGGCGACGAAGATCCCGTCGGCCAGACCTTTCGTATCCAGGGCAGCCCCTTCACGGTCATCGGCGTTCTGGCGAGCAAGGGCCAGAACCTCAACGGTCAGGACCAGGATGACACCCTGCAGATTCCCCTCTCCACCGCCCAGCGCAAGGTCTTCGGCACGCCCTTCCTGGGGTCGGTGCGCATGATCATGGTTCAAGCGGCGAGCGCCGAAGCCATGCCCCAGGTGGAGGAAGCCATGGTTGGCCTGCTCCGCCAACGCCATCGCCTGCGGGAAGGCATGGAAAACGACTTTTACATCCGTAACCTCGCCGCGGTGGCCGATTCGGCGGCCGAAACCACGCGCACCATGTCCCTGTTGCTGGGTGCCATTGCCTCGGTTTCTCTGCTGGTGGGCGGCATCGGCATCATGAACATCATGCTGGTGTCGGTGACCGAACGCACCCGGGAAATCGGTATCCGCATGGCTATCGGCGCCCGGGAGCGGGACATCCTCACCCAGTTTCTCCTCGAAGCCATCATCATCTCGGTGGCCGGCTGCCTGATCGGCCTCATCCTGGGCGTCGGCATCGCCCTTCTGGTCAACGCCATCACTGACATGGTCATCGTCATTTCCGGCGGTTCGGTGCTGGTGGCCTTCGCCGTGGCCGCCGGTGTGGGCGTCTTCTTCGGCTTCTACCCGGCGCGGAAGGCGGCGCGGCTCGACCCCATCGAGGCCTTGCGCTATCAGTAGGGGTATTCCCGGAGTGCGGAAGGGCAATTGGCCAGGCCTTGACCTCGGTCAAAGGCGTCAGGGCTTAACCCTTTAGCATGGCGGCCATGAAAACTTTGCGAGAGTTCGTTGCCCTGTCCCAAGCCCATTATCATGCGGTGAAGCTTGCCCTGGACGTCAAGCAGGCCACCGCCAGCGGCGATACCGAGCGCATTGCCGCCGCGGCCGAGAGGGTCGTCGGTCAGATGGCAGGGGAACTGGAAGCCCATTTTCGCCTGGAAGAAACCCTGTTGCTGCCCGCCATGAAGGAGGCAGGTCATGCCGGAATGACCAGCCGTGCCCTGGTGGAACACCGTCTCATGCGGGAAGCCGCGGCAAGCCTCGCGATGCCCAGCGCATCCCTGCTGGAAAGTTTTGCCGATCTTCTGCTGAGTCACGTCCGTTTCGAGGAGGAGCAGGTCTTTCCCGCCGCCCGGGGATGCCTGGACGACGATACCCTGGCGGCCATTGCGGCCTACTGATCTGCCCCGGCCGCCACGGGCGCCGGCGCCACGGCGGGCTCCGGGTTGAGGCATTCCCGCACGCTGTCTTCTCCGGCCCAGCCGCAGGGGGTTGCCATGCCGGGTGCCGGGTGAGGGACGCCGTCGGCATCGATGCGAGCCGCGCGGGTTTCCCAAGCGACCACCCCGGATTTCTCCAGCCTGAGGTGCAAGACCCAGCCCAGGCGCGCCTCGGGAGACTCGAAACCGTCGAAGATGAAATTGCCCAAGCTATAGACGATGGGCTTGCCTTGATAGTGTTCGGCGCCCTGAGTCACGTGGGGATGGCCGCCGACCACGGCGTCGGCCCCGGCATCGATCATGAGGCGGGCGAGTTGGCGTTGGCGCTCGCCGGGTTCGGGTTCGTGTTCCCAGCCCCAGTGCATGAAGGGAATGACTAGATCGGCACCGGCGCCCCGGGCGGCCCGAATGTCGGCCACCACCTGGCTGTCCTCGCTCCAGGCGACGCCGGGCCAGTCGGGGCCGGCCTCAAAGGCCCGCGGCTTGAATTCGTTGTAGGCCAGGACCGCGACGCGCAGGCCCTTGGCCTCTATCCACAAGGGAGCGTGGGCCTCGGCCAGGTTGCGTCCTCCGCCGAAGGGGGCGATGCCTGCCTCCCGCAGCCGCTGCAGTGTTTCCAGGAAGGCGGCCTGGCCGTAGTCGCCGGAGTGGTTATTGGCGACGCCCAGCGCGTGGAAGCGGCCCTTGAGCAAGGCCACCGCCCCGGGTTCGGCGCGGAAGCTGAAAATCTTGTTGGGGCGTGGCGTTC
>SSTB01000050.1 GCA_009469665.1 Azonexaceae bacterium
GGCCTTGGCTGGCGCAGCAGGCGCAGGCTCGGGTACCACGGGGTGTCGGCGCGATTTTGTAGCCAGCGCCATTCGCCTTCGCTGGACAAGAGGAGCAGGGTCGGTTTGCCCAGGGCGCCGGCCAGGTGGGCGATGGCGGTGTCGCAGGTGACCACGGCATCCAGCGCGGCGACGAGGGCCGCGGCTTGATCGAAATCGCTCACTTCGGCCATGGGGTCCGTCAGGCGGCCGGCGGCGACCTGGTCCTGGCGCCAGGCTTCGGCGCCTTCCTTTTGCAGGCCGACCCAGGCGATGTCGGATGCGGCAAGCAGGGATTCCACCAGGGGCAGAGGGAGGTCGAAGCGGTGGCGGGTACGGGGCGGCTTGCCGCCGGACCAGCACAGGCCGATGCGCCGCCGGCCGTCGTTGGGCAGGCGCTCGCGCCAGCGGCCGGATTGGGTCGGGTCGGGCAGGAGGTAGGGCGCGGGGCCGTGGCCCCAGCGCGCCAGGTCGAGGCCGAGGATGCCGGCCAGGGAGAGCAGGGGCAGTTGCCAACGGAAGCCGGCATCGGCGGGAGGGGCGCTCAGAACATCGACGACGCCGGCCAGATTGCGGGCCAAGAGCGCTGCCAGGGCCGGGCGGGCGACGAGGGCCACGCGGCGGAAGCGGGGGCGGACCAGGGGCAGGAGGCGGACGAACTGGAGGTTGTCGCCGTAGCCCTGTTCGCAGAAGACCAGGAGGTCGTCGGCGGCGGGGTCGGGGGTTTCGCCCTTCCAGGCCGGAAGCCGGGAGGGCGAGGGGCGCAGCCGCTGGGGGCCGCCCCGTTGCCAGCGGGATTCATAGAGGGCCCAGCCGGGATCGGTACAGCCCCGTTGCAGGAGGAAGCAGGCGTAGGCGAAGCGCCCTTCGGCGTAGTCCGGTGCGCCGGCGACGACGGCGCGGTAGGCGGCGTCGGCTTCTCCGTCGCGGCCCAGCCAGGCCAGGGCATTGGCCCGGTGGGTGGCTAGGGCGGCATTGCCGGGGTCGGCAGCCAGCCCGCGTTCGAAGGCGGCGACGGCCGCCGCGTAGTCGAAGCGCTCCCGGGCGCAGATGCCCTCCTGGTTGGCCAGGTCGGGGCTGTCGATGCCGAAGCGGCGCGCCAGGGCGACGGCGTTGGCGGCATCGGCGAACCAGCCCTGGTCGAGGAAAACCTGGATCAGGGTGAGGTAGACCGCACCGTCATCGGGTTTTTCCTCGACCAGGGTGGCAAGGAGGTCGACCGCGTCGCGCACGTCCCCGGCGGTGGCCTGGGCCTCAGCCAGGTTGGTGCGCACCAGGCGGTCCCCCGGCGCAAGGTCCAGGGCGGCGCGGAAGTGGCGGCAGGCGGCGGTGGCATCGCCCAGTTCCAGGCTCACGGCCCCCAGGTTGTTGAACACTTCGTAGGCCCGCCCGCCCCGGTCGACGACCGCCTGGTAGTGGGTCCGCGCCTCGGGGAGGCGGCCCAGGGACTGGAGGCAGGAGGCGAGGAGGCAGCGCGCTTCCAGGTGATCCGGCCGCAGTTCGCACAGGCGTTCGAGGAGGCTGGCCGCGTGCGCGCTGCGCCCTTCGTTCAGGGCCGCCTGGGCGGCGTCGGCAAGGACGGTCACGGTCATGTCGTCCTCGGGCGCCGCCACCCGGCGGCCCGCCGGCTTGATGACTTCCAGGGTGATCTGGATGCTGGAATAGACGTTCCAGCGGCTGTCGCCGGCTTCCCGCAGGGCGGCTTCGTCGATCTCTCCCCGGTTCAGACGATCGAGCCAGATCTGCCTTGGGGTGAGGGACGAGGAGACGATTTCGAAATCGATGCCCAGGTAGCGGCCCAGGGGGGTGTTGGCGGCGCCGATGCGCTGGTATTCCGCATTGTTGCGGTGGCTGAAGAGGGCCAGGGTATCCGGCGTCACGGGCCGGACGTGAGTGGGGTCGCCGAGGAATTCGTCGGAGCGGGGATGGGGCACTTCGATATGGACAAGGGCACCGTCGCAGCACACCCGCCACAGCTCGCTCAGGATGGCCAGGAAGGTGGCCGGCTGCTGGCCCAGGTGTTCCAGGACGTGGATGAGCTTCACCGTATCCGCGGCGTCGTCCGGCCAGGGCCAGGGGGTCTTTTCCAGGTCGACGACCTGATCCGGCCCGCAAACGGGGGAGGCATCGACGTTGACGTAGCCGTCCATCTTGCGCTGGCCGCAGCCCAGGTTGAGTTTGAGTTTGGTCGGCTTGGGCGTCACGGCGATTCCTTGCAAGAAGAGAGGGCGGCGGCGAGGGGTCGGCCGCTGAGGTCGTGCAGCGCCGCCGCCGCCCGACGGACGACGGGCGTCCAGTCACCGAAGGCTTCCTGGCGGAAGAGGCGCAGGGTGGGATACCAGGGGCTGTCTTCCCGGGGCGGCAGCCAGCGCCAGTCGGTGTCGTAGCGGTCGAGCATCCACACCGGCCGCGCCAGGGCGCCGGCCAGATGGGCCACCGCGGTATCCACCGAGATGACGAGGTCGAGCGCCTCGACCAGCGCCGCCGTGTCGGCGAAATCCCGCACCTCGGGCATGGGGTCGAGAAAACGCCCTCCCCAGCCCAGCGCGGCGATTTCCTCGGCGTCCTTGCCGAACTGGAGGTTGACCCAACTGACCCCCGGTACCGCCAGAAGCGGCTCCAGAGTCTTCAGGGCCACCGTCTTGGCGGAACGGTAGATGAAGGTCTCGCTGGTGGACCACACCAGGCCCACCCGCAGCCCGGGCGCGGCCTGCAGCCGGGCGCGCCAGGGGGCGAGGCGGGCGGTGTCGGCCCGCAGGTAGGGTACCCGGGCGGGAATCGTCGCCACCCCGGTCGCGCAGCGCCAGGGCAGGGACAGCAAGGGAATGTGGGCGTCGTGGGGCGGGATGGGCTCGCCCCAGGGGATGACGCGGCACCAGTCGCTGCGGTAGCACGCCCCCAGCAGCGCCGCCAATTGATGCAGGGCGTAGAACACCACCCGGGCGCTGGGAAAGCGGGCGTGGATTTCGTCCAGGTAGCGTACGAACTGGAGGTTGTCGCCGAAGCCCTGTTCGGCAAAGACGAAAAGGGTGCGGCCATCCAGGGGGCGACCGTCCCATTCCGGCGAAGTGAGCGCCGGCCGCTTGCCGGCCATCTGGGGCATCTTCCAGCGGCTCTCGTAATAGGGCCAGCCCTGCTCCAGCTCGCCCCGGTTGAGCTTGAGCAGGCCCAGGTTGAGTTCCGCCGAGGGGTGCCCCGGAACTTCAGCCAGCACGGCGCGAAAGAGCGCCTCCGCCTCGGAGAAGCGCCGCTGGCGCATGAGGAGGGCGCCATAATTGACCCGGGCGTCGGTGGAAGCGGGGTCGAGGGCCACCGCCCGGGCCAGCATGGCTTCGGCCTCGGCCAAAGCGTTGTTGCGTGAGAGGATGCAGCCCAGATTGGTGCGGGCCGCCACGAGGCCGGGATCGATTTCTGTGGCCCGGCCCAGGCAGGCCAGGGCCTCGTCCTCACGGCCCAGTTTGCCCAGGACCAGGGCGCGATTGTTGAGGGCCTCGGCGAAATCGGGGTCCAGGGCCGTGGCGCGCTCGTAGGCGGCCAGGGCCTCGCTCATGCGGGACTGGGCCGCCAGGGCGTTGCCGAGGAAGAACCAGGCGACGGGGGGAGCATCCCCCCCTGCCGTCAGGCGCTGCCAGAGCGCGAGGTGCTCGCTGGCGCCACCGTTCAGTTCCAGGAGCACGCCCAGGTCGTTGAGGTAGGCGGGATGGTCGGGGCGCAGGGAGAGGGCGGCGAAGTAGTCGGCCGCCGCCCGCTGCCAGTCGCCCTTCGCCTGATGAAGGTCGCCGGAGAGCTTCAGGACATCGTCGGCCTGCTCCCGCACCCGCGCCAGGGCGGCCAGGGCCTCGTCGGTCCTGCCCTGCACGTGGAGGCTGCGGGCCAGATTGAAGTGCAGATTGTCGTCCCCGCCAGTCAACGCAAGGGCACGGCGCAGCACTGATTCGGCCTCGGCGGCGCGCCCGGCCGTGGTGAGGGCGGCACCGTAGTCGGACTGGATGCGCCCGTCGTCCGGCGCCAGGGAAGCCGCCCGGGCCAGATGATCGACCCCGCCGGCCAGGTCGCCCCGGTCGATGCGCACCAGGCCCAGGGCAGCCCATAGTCCGGCCTGGTCGGGGCGCCCGGCCAGCGCGGCGCGCACCTCCTCCTCGACCCGGGCCAACTCGGCATCCTGCTGGCTCATTGCGCGTCCTCGCCCTCAATTTTTTATCCGCGGCGAGTGTAGCACTCCCGGGAAACGGACAAAGCGCCCCCCGGGAACGTGGCTGGCGGGGGGCGCTCAAAAATGTGGACGAAGGGCCTAAAGTTTCTTTCCAGGGCGTCGTAATTGGGTCCAAGGGAGCAATCCCGCAACATCTTCGACCCATCGGAGATTCAGTCACCGGAACCGAGGAGAATCCAAATGCCTGCCTCAATCGTCTTCACCAACGTGTATTCGCTCAACTCCCAACGCCATCTGAACAAGAATGCGATGGGCCTTTCCACCGCCATCGAGCGCCTGTCTTCCGGCCTGCGGGTTAACTCCTCCCTGGACGACGCCGCCGGTCTGGCCGTCGCCTCCAAGATGGAAGCCCAGGCCCGCGGCCTGACCGTCGCCATGCGCAACGCCTCCGACGGCATTTCCTACGCGCAAACCGCCGACAGCGCACTGGCCAGCGTCAGCGAAATGTTGCAGCGTATGCGCGAACTGGCCACCCAGTCGCTCAACGGCGCCATCGGCGACACCGAGCGGGGCTTCATCAACAACGAATTCTCGCAGCTCCAGGCGGAAGCCAACCGCGTGCAGGGCGCCGCCCAGATCAACGGTACCAGCGTCTTCGGCAGCTTCACCTTCCAGGTCGGCTCCAACGCTTCCGATACCCTGTCGGCCACCTTTACCAGCACCGACATCACCGGGACCGACGTCTCCACCACCGGCGGCGCCTCGACGGCCCTGTCCAGTGTCGATGCCTGGATCAACTCCATGGCCTCCCAGCGTTCCACCATCGGTGGCGTCAATTCCCGCCTGAACAGCACCATTACCTACCTGGAATCGGCCCGTGAGAACCAGACCGCTGCCCGCAGCCGGATCATGGACGCGGACTTCGCTTCCGAAACCGCTTCGCTGACCCGCTACCAGATCCTGCAGCAGGCCGGCACGGCAATGGTGTCCCAGGCCAACGCGATTCCCAACAACGTCCTCAGCCTGCTCCGCTAAGCACGACGGGAACGACCTAAGGAAGACCGGATCGGCCCCCGCCGCGCAGGCCGGGGCCGATTCGCCGCAACACACAGGGGAACATCATGGCCATCTCATCGGTTACCGCCCAGGGCGTCGTTCCGCTGCCCCTGCCCGGCCAGGGAGCTCGGACCGAAGCCAACCTGCCTCAAGACGCCGCCAGTGCCCGCGTACAAGGCGTCGACGGTCAGGAATCCGTCGTCGCCGCCGTGGATAAGCGCTCGGTGGCGGTCAATGCCCAGAAGTCCGAGGCCCGCGACGAGCCCGACGCCAAGACGGTGCGCGACGCCGTGGAGCGGGTGAAGAAATTCGTCGAAAGCGCCGCCAGCGATGTACAGTTCTCTGTCGACGAAGATAGTGGCATTCGCGTCATCAAGGTCGTCGACAAGGAAACCAAGGAAGTCATCCGGCAGATGCCGTCCAAGGAAGTGGTCGAACTGGCCAAGGCCCTGGACAAGCTTCAGGGACTCATCATCAAGCAGACCGCCTGACCGGCGGCGGTCCCGCGGCAAGGAGGGCGCCATGCCCAGCGTCTCATCCCTCGGTGTCGGAACCGGGATCGATCTCAGTTCCCTCCTGAGCAAACTGGTGGCCGCAGAAAGCGTGCCCATCACCCAGCTCAATACCCGGCAGACGAGCTTCAAGAATCAGCTCTCGGCCATCGGGCGTATCCAGAGCGCTGTCGAGACCTTCGCCAGCGCCGCCCAGGACATCGCCACCGAGGCCGGATTCAAGGGCTTTTCCGCCACCGTGGCGGACGAGGAGTACGCCTCCGCCTCCGCCACCGGCTATGCCGCGCCCGGCAGTTTCTCGCTGCGCGTGGAACAGCTCGCCCAAGCCAACAAGCTCCTGTCCTCCACCGCCCCTTCGGTTTCGGCCGGAACGCTCACCCTGGAACTGGGTGATATCTCCGGCGGCAGTTTTGTCGCCAAGAGCGGCACTTCCCCGGTCACCATCAATTTCACCGGCAGCACCATCGAAGAACTGCGGGCAGCAATCAACGATGCCGACATCGGCATCTCGGCCACCATCATCAATGGTGCAGGCGGCAAGCAGCTCATGCTCACCAGCGACGAGACTGGGGTGGAAAACACCATTCGCCTCACAGGTTCGGGCGGCCTGGTGGACCTCACCTACGACCCCATCAGCCCCAGCGTCGCCTTCACCGAGAAGTCCGTCGCCCAGGATGCCGAAGCCTACGTCGAGGGCGTTCTGGTCACTTCATCGACCAACACCCTGTCCGAGGCCATGACCGGCGTGACCCTCACGCTCAAGAAGGCCCACGACCCGCTGCAACCGACCGACGCCACGACGCTGACCATCGGCAACGACAACGCCGGCATGATCGAACGCATCCAGGCCTTCGTCACGGCCTGGAACGACCTCAACAGCTTGTCCAAGGAGCTGACCAAGTACGACACCACAACCCAGTCCGGTTCGGTCCTGACGGGCGACGGCACGGTCAGCACGGTCAACAACAAGCTGCGGGAAGTGCTCTTTTCCTCCCCCAGCGGCATCAGCACCGCCTACCCCACCCTGGCCGACCTGGGAATCTCGCTGCAATCCGACGGCAGCCTGCTTCTGGACGAAGACCAATTCAGCGAGGCCCTGGCCGCCAATCTGAGCGGCGTCAGCAGCACCGTCACGGCCTTCGGTTCGGCCTTCCAGACCGCCGCCGAAGCCCTGGTGGACCTGGAAGGAACCATCACCATCCGCCAGGCGTCCCTGGATACGCTCATCGACAACCTGGAGACGCGGCGCGAGGAGTTGCAGCGCCGGGTCGATGCGGTCGAGGCGCGCTACTCCAAGCAGTTCACGGCCCTGGACAAGCTGATGAGCCAGTTGCAAACCCAGTCCGCCTACCTGACGCAACAACTGGCCAGCCTCGGTTGATCGGGTAAGATAGCCCCATGTTCGCCTCCCAGCTCAATCCGCTCAAAGCCTACGAAACCGTTGGGCTCGAGACCGCCGTCCGCTCGGCAAGTCCCTACCAGCTCATCCTGATGCTTTTCGACGGGGCCAAGCAGGCCCTCGCCGGCGCCCGCTACGGCATGGAAGCCGGGGACATTCCCAAGAAGGGCATGGCCATTTCCAAGGCCATCGACATCATCCAGAACGGCCTGCGGGCGAGCATCAATCTCGAAGGCGGCGGCAAGCTTTCCGAAGACCTCTGCGCCCTCTACGACTACATGGGGCGGCGCCTCCTGCACGCCAATCTGCACAACGACCTCGCCGCCCTGGACGAGGTCGCCCGCCTGCTGGGCGAAATCCATTCGGCCTGGGTCGAAATCGGCGACAAGGTCAGCGACGGCCCCGCCGCCAGCACCGCGCCCTGAATTCGCCATGGCCGCCTACCTGGACAGCCTCCGGGCTCTCGCCGGGCACGCGGAACAGCTCCTGAACCTGGCCCAGGGCGGCCAGTGGGAGGCCCTGGCTGAGGAGGCACCCCGCCACCAGCTTCTTTTTGAAGCCTTTGCCCGATCGGGTGCTCCGGTCCTGGATGCCGCCGATCGCGCTGAAGCCAGGTCGCTCCTGGCGGCCACCCTGGATCGTCATGCGGCGTTATCCGGACACGCCCTTCCCTGGCTGGCTGACGTGGGCCACCTGCTGGAGACCCTGGGCAGACCGGCTTAGGATGATCCCCGCCGATGTCGCCGCCCGCCTGCGGCTCGTCCTCCCGGAGCAGCCCGCCGCACCGCAGCCGGCCATCCCGGCCCAGCAGCTCAAGGATGTCCTCAGCGACCTGGTTCCCGGCCAGCGCATCCTGGCCGAAATCCAGGCCCTGCTTCCCAATGGCACCTATCGGGCTGCCGTCGCCCAGCGCGAAATCACCCTCGCCCTGCCCTTCGCGGCCAAGCCGGGCGACACCCTGGAACTGGAGGTGGTCGAACGCGGCAATCGCCTCGTCCTCGCCGCCATCGCCGAGCGCAGCACCCAGACGGCGAAAACCTCGGGCGATTCGGTTGCCACCACCCTGAGCCCCGCCGCCCGCCTCATCGGCACCTTGATGTCCGAAATCGGCGCCCCCGGCGACCGGGCTCCCCCTGCCCCCCTCAACGCCAGCCACCCTCTCCTGGCCGGAGCCCCGGGCGACGCCGCCCAACTGGCCCCGGTCCTGCAGGAAGCCGTGGTCAAGAGCGGCCTGTTCTACGAATCCCACCAGGCACGCTGGGTCGCCGGGCAGATGCCCACCGCGGCGCTGCTGGAGGAACCCCAGGGGCGCCTGTCGACGCCGCTGGTCGCGCATCCTCAAGCCGCCCAGATAACGGACGGCAAGGCGCTTCAGGCCGAAGCGCCTTCCCTTGCCGCCGCCGCGGGAGCCACCGCCAGGGCTGCCCTGGCCGAGGGCTCCGTCCCCGCCCCGCCAGCCCCGGCCGAAACGCCCGTGGCAAGCGGCATTCGCGAGGGGCAGCAGGTCATGGCCCCGGGTTTGCCGGCGACCCTGACCCCCCTGGTACAGCAACAGCTGGACGCCCTGGCCACCCAGGTCCTGTCCTGGCAGGGGCAAATCTGGCCCGGCCAGACCCTGGAGTGGGACATCGAGGATTCGCCGCAGTCGCGCCCGGGGGAGGAGGGTGCCGACAGCCGCCGCTGGACCACCCGGCTGCGCCTCACCCTGCCTCGCCTGGGCGCCATCGACGCCACCCTGCGTCTCGACGCCCAGGGCAGGGTGGATCTCAAGCTGAGTGCCGGTGACGGCGCCACCACGGCCCTGCTCACCGGCAGCGGGGATCTCCTGGCCCGCCGCCTGGCCGATGCCGGCCTGAGCCTTACCGGCCTGCACTTCGATCATGCCGCCGCCGGAGAATGACCCCCAGCGCGAGGCGGTCGCCCTCGCCTACCGCCAGACCGACGCGGCGCCCCGGGTCGTCGCCCGGGGACGGGGGCTGGTGGCCGAGGAAATCATTTCCCGCGCCCGGGAGCACGGCGTCTATGTGCATGAATCGCCGGAACTCGTCTCCCTGCTCATGCAGGTGGACCTGGACCAGCACATCCCCCCCCAGCTCTACCGGGCAGTCGCCGAACTGCTGGCCTGGCTCTACCGCCTGGAACAGGGAGAGGCCGAGCCGCTTTGAGCGGGCTGGGCTGGGGTAAACTCGCCCCTCTGCCTCCCGGAGCGCGCCGAACTTGACTGCCCCTCCTCCGCATTCCCCGCAGCCCTCGCCGCCAGCCGACCTGGAACTGGAGCACAGCGAGCGCTTTGGCTCCTACCTCCTGGAACGCAGGACGGAGATTCTATTCGTCCTGCGCGCCCTTCTGCGCCAAAAGGCCCTGGTGACGGTCTATTACGATGCGGCCGGCCACTTCTTCCTTTCCAGCATCCTCGCCGTGGACGACGCCGCCGACCGCCTGATCCTGGACTTGGGCAACAGCGCCGGGGCCAATGAGCAGGCGCTGGCGGCCACGAAGCTGATCGTCGCGGCCCGCCAGGATCGGGTAAAGGTCCAGTTTTACCTGGCGCGCCTGGAAACCTTGAACCACGAGGGAAAACCGGCCCTTGCCGCCCCCCTGCCGGCGTCGCTGCTGCGATTGCAGAGGCGGGAATATTTCCGTCTCGACACCCCGCTCGCACCGGCACTCACCTGCCGGCTGGAATTGCCTCGTCCGGATGCGGCCCCGCTGACGGAAATCCTGCGCATTCTGGACATCAGCGGGGGTGGCGTCTGCCTCGCCCTGCCCGAATCCCTGGCGCCTCTCTTCCCGCTGGGCACCCATACCGGCCGCTGTCGTATCGAATTGCCGGAAGCCGGGGTCGTCGCGGCTGGTCTGGTCGCGCGCAGCCTAGTCCCACACACGGCGGAATCCGGTCCTGCCCACGGTCGTCTGGGCTGCGAGTTCGTCGAACTCTCGCGCACGCAACGGGCACTGGTGGAGCGTTTCGTGACACGCCTGGAGCGCCAGGGCTTCCGGACCCGGGAGCCCGGCCACCAGCCGTGACAGCCCTTGAGCCCCGGCCTCAGCCACACCGGTGCAGCGTGTTTCGGCGCGCCCCACATGCCCCCCCATTGCCCCACGGGGGGCATCTCCACGAGCCCGCTGGCGCATCCGGGGGGCGCCTGGCTTTGTCGCTCCTCCGCGCAGGGGTGAGCCTGCCGCGTCGTCCCAGCGCACCGGACGCTTCCCCGACGAACACCCCATCGGGCTCGTCCTACTGAGGTTTCCAGGATGACTTCCCGCCTGTGCCGCCGGGAAATGACTTCCCACACCATGCTTCTGGCGGTGGCAACCTTTTGGGTTGCCTGCGCCAATGCGGCGTTCTTCTCGCGAGTCGTGGCAGCCTTTCCGCCACAAGGGACGACCCTACTCGCCATCGCTTCCCTGGCGGTATCGCTGATCGCCGTCACCGCACTGCTGCTCGCCCCGTTCACTCTCGGCCGTGCTGCGAAGCCCATCCTGACGGTCCTGCTCCTAGTGGCTGCGGTGTGCGCCTATTTCATGGACAGTTTCGGCGTGGCGATCAATGGGGACATGTTGCGCAATGCAGCCGAAACACAATGGGACGAAGCACTTGATCTTGTTACTCCCAAGTTGCTGGCTTACATCGTCTTCCTTGGCCTTGGACCGGCCACACTGCTCTGGCTGCTCCCCCTGAAATGGCTCGGATGGCGGAAGGAAATCTTGCACCGCCTGGTTTTGGTCGCTGTCCTGTCCGCGATCACAGGCCTCTCAATTACCGCCGCCGGCGATTTTTTTGCCTCCTTCCTGCGGGAGCACAAGGCATTGCGTGCCTATGCCAATCCAGCAGCCCCGTTGGTGGCCGCAGTCCGCTACGGTAAGGCGGGGCTCGCGGGGGCCGCCGACACCACCACCGTACAGCCCATCGCGAGCGACTCCCACCTCACCGCCAACGATGCGGGACGCGAACTGATCCTCCTGGTGGTTGGCGAAACGGCACGCGTCGATCGGCTTTCCATCAATGGCTATGCACGGGATACGACGCCACATTTGCGACAGGAAAAGGTGTTGAGCTTCACGAATTTCTGGGCCTGCGGCTCTTCCACCGCGGTATCGGTGCCCTGCATGTTCTCCGCCCTCGGGATGGAGAAATTCGACCCCCAGGTAGCCCTCCAGCAGGAAAACCTCCTGGACATCGCCCAACGAGCCGGCGTGAACGTCCTGTGGCTGGACAACAATTCAAGCTCAAAAGGCGTCGCGCTTCGGGTTCCCTATGTCGATTACCGGACCCCGAAAAACAATCCACGCTGTGACGACGAATGTCGTGACGTGGGAATGCTGGCATCCCTGCAGGACTATATCGATTCACGCCCCAAAGGAGACATCCTGATCGTCCTCCACCAGATGGGAAATCACGGCCCCGCCTACTATCGACGCTACCCACCCGAATTCGAAAAATTTCGTCCGGCTTGCCACGACAAGGATCTGAGCCGCTGCAGCAGCGAAGAGATCGGCAACGCCTACGACAATGCCATTCTTTACACCGACCATTTCCTGGGACAGGTCATCGAGTTGCTCAAGCGCAACGACTCAAGCTTCGACACTGCGCTTTTCTACGTGAGCGATCACGGCGAATCCCTGGGCGAACGGGGCATCTACCTGCACGGACTGCCCCGTGTGATCGCCCCCGACAGCCAGTTCCACGTACCGGCAATCCTTTGGTTTGGCCAATCCAACCGGGACGTGGATGTCCCCGCCCTGGCCAAAAAACTTCAGCAGCGTTTCACCCACGACAATCTTTTTCACACCATTCTCGGCCTGCTGGAAATCGAGACAACGATTTACCGCAAGGAACTTGACATGCTGGATGGTGCCCATCTGCCTGAATAGGCACCTGGCGGAAGGAAATCCCCGCCTAAACCCGCCATACCCTCGCAGGGCGTCAGACCTGCATGTTCATGATGTCCTGGTAGGCGTTCACCAGTTTGTTGCGCACCTGGACCATCTCCTGGAAGGAGACGCTGGCGGTTTGCAGGGCGATCATGACTTCGTGCAGGTTCTGGGAGGTATCGCCGCCGGCAATTTTTTCCGCCATGCCCTGGGCCTGGACCTGGGTGGCGTTGACCTTGTCGATGGACTGTTTGAGCACCTGGGAAAAATCCGCACCTCCCGCCGGAGAAGCCGATTCGGCGGGCTTTCCGGCCGCCTGGGCTGCGGTGGCCCGCAGTACGCCCAGCATGTCTTCGATTCCCTTGGTATCCATGTTTCCCGCTCCTGGCCGCCTACGGCCTCTCGTCACTTCCTCATGCTAGCAAAGCCCGGGCCAGATCACTCGGAAAAAAATCCTTCGTCCCGGTACTGCTGCAACTTGTAGCGCAAGGTGCGCTCCGAAATTCCCAGGCGTTCCACCGCCAGCTTGCGCGAGCCCCCCACCTCCGCCAGGGTGCGCAGGATGTGCTCGCGCTCCAGATCCTTCATATTGTCCGCCCGGTCCGGTTCCCCGGGCGCGGGACGCGGGGCCGACGGCAGGTCGGCAAGGCCCAGATGGGCGGCTTCGATGGTGCTGCCCGGGGCCAGGATTAGTGCCCGCTGGACCACGTTTTCCAGTTCCCTCACATTGCCCGGCCAGGGATGAGCCCGCAGGGCCGCCTCGGCCCCGCTCGCCAACACCATGGCCGGGCGGCCGAAACGGGCGCCATGGACGGCGACGAAGCGCCGCGCCAGGGGAACGATGTCCGCCGGCCGCTGGCGCAGGGCCGGGATGCTGACGGGAAAGACATTCAGCCGGTAGTAGAGATCCTCGCGGAAGATGCCCTTGGCGACCGCCTCGCCGAGATTGCGATTGGTGGTGGCGACGATGCGGATATCCAGGGCCACGGGCTGCTTGCCGCCCACCCGCTCCACTTCCCGCTCCTGCAGCACACGCAGGAGCTTGGCCTGGAGGCCGAGGGGCATTTCGGTCACCTCGTCGAGGAGCAGGGTGCCCTTCTGGGCTTGCTCGAACTTGCCCGCCTGGGCCTGCTGGGCGCCGGTGAAGGCCCCCTTTTCGTAGCCGAAAAGCGTCGCTTCCAGGAGACTCTCGGGAATGGCGGCGCAGTTGATGGCGACGAAGGGACCGGCGCTGCGGCCCGATTGGCGGTGGATGTGGCGGGCGACGACTTCCTTGCCGACGCCCGACTCGCCATTGAGGAGCACCGTGGCGTCGGTGAGGGCGACCCGCCCGGCCAGGGCGAAAAGCTCGCGGCTCGCCGCATCCTCCGCGATCACGCCGGCATCTGCGTCGCCTCCCGCCAGGCGGTAGCGGTCGATGACGGCGAGCAACGCGGCGGGCTCGAAGGGTTTGAGCAGGAAGTCGCAGGCTCCCGAACGCATGGCGTCCACCGCCTTCTCCACTTCGGCGAAGGCGGTCATGAGCACCACAGGCAGATGGGGCAGGCGCTGCCGCACCGCCTTCAGCAGCGCGATGCCGTCCATGGGCAACATGCGCACGTCGCTCACCACGATGGAAAAGGCCTGGGCCTCCAGGGCCCGCAGGGCGGCCTCGCCGCCATCAGCGGCAACGAAGGCGCGGCCGGCCAGTTCCAGGGTGTCGCACAGGGCCTCCCGCAGGCAGGGGTCGTCTTCGACCACCAGGATGGGCAGGGCGGAATCGGTCATGGGCTGGCGGTCTCCGGCGGCGCGACGGGGAGGTGAACGATGAATTCGGCCCCCGCCCCGGGTTGGGAGCGGAGTTCGATACTGCCGCCGTGGGCCCGGGCGACCCCCAGGGCGATGGGTAGGCCGAGGCCGGTACCCAGGCCGCGGGTGGTGAAGAAGGGTTCGAAGATGCGGTCCCGCAGTTCGGGGCCGATCCCCGGCCCGTCGTCCGCCACCGAAAGGGCAAGGCCGTCGCCGCTCAGAGTGGCGGAGAGGCAAATCCTGCCGCCCCCGGCAAGGGCCTGCTGGGCGTTCTCCAGGAGACTCACCAGGGCGCCGAAGAGAGCTTTGCGCCCCCCCACCAGTACGGCGCCGGCGCTGTCGTCGCGCAGGCTGAAGGCGACGCCCTGCTCCCGCAGCAGCGGCTCGACCGTGGCCGCGGCGTCGGCCAGGAGTTCACTCGCCGGGAACACGTCGCGGCCCAGGGTTTCGCCCCGGGCAAAGAGCAGCACGTCCTGGATGAGCCGCTCCAGACGGCGCAACTGGCCCGTCGCCTTGTCGGCGAAGCGGGCCCGGGCTTCGTCGGCCAGGCCGGGCTGGCCGAGATTGCCCGTATAGAGCAGGGCCGCGGCCAGGGGGGTACGCAGTTGATGGGCCAGGGAGGCCGCCATCTCACCCATGGCGGCCAGGCGTTGGTGACGTTCGAGCTCGGTCTTCATGCCGTGGGCCGCGGTGACGTCGTGCACCAGGAGAATCTTGCCCCCACTGGCCGCCAGGGCGCTTTCGGCGAGGCTCACGCGGCGCTCGCCCACCAGCCACTCGCCCACCGCCAGGGTCGGTTCCAGGTGGGCGCGGGCCACGTCGCCCCAATGGCTGCCCACCACCGCCTCGCCGAACAGGGCGCGGGCCGCCGGGTTGGCCTGGGTGACCCGGGCGCCGCCGTCCAGCACCACGACGCCGGCCGGCAGGGCGTCGAGGAGCAGCGACAGACGCTCCGACAGGGCTTCTTTTTCCTGGTACTGGCGGCGCAGTTCGCCGTTGGCCACGGCGAGTTCTTCGGTCAGGGAGGCAACACGGTCCTGGAGGGCGCCGTAGGCGCTGGTCAGCTCCGCCGAGACCTGGTTGAACAGGTCGAAGGCCCGTTGCAGTTCGGCAGTCTTGCTGTCAGTATCGGCAATCGTGGGAGCGGCGGGGGGCATCGAAAAAGTTTGGCGGCATTTCGGCCCGGCTAATATAGAATATTTCTAGCAAAATGGGGCTTCCCGATTGATTCTTCTTCTGTTTTCCAGGGTTTTACCGGCTTAGATGGCAGCGACGACTGAAACCACCGCAGGGGCCGCGCCGACTGTCGGAGCGCTGGACCGCCTGCGCGAGGCCCTCGGTCGTCTCGACAGCCGGCAGAAGATGATGTTCGCCGCGGCCATCGCCGCCATCGTCGCCATCCTGGTGGGCGCCGCCTTGTGGGCCAAGCACGGCGACTTCAAGGTGCTGTTCTCCAATCTTTCGGAAAAGGACGGCGGCGCTATCATCGCTGCCCTGGAGCAGCAGAACATCCCCCATCGCATGTCGGACAGCGGCGCCGTCCTGGTCCCTTCCGACAAGGTGCACGAGGTCCGCCTGAAACTCGCGTCCCAGGGCCTGCCCCGGGGCGGCATGGTCGGCTTCGAGCTGATGGAAGGACAGAAATTCGGCATCAGCCAGTTTGCCGAACAGGTCAATTATCAGCGCGGGCTGGAAGGCGAGCTGGCGCGCACCATCATGTCCATCGGCTCGGTCCAGGCGGCCCGCGTCCATCTGGCCATCCCCAAGCCCTCGGTCTTCGTGCGCGAGGAGCAGAAACCCACCGCCTCCGTCCTGGTGACCCTCTACCCGGGACGAGTGCTCGATGCGGCCCAGGTGGTGGGCATCACCAATCTGGTGGCCGCCAGCGTGCCGCAACTGCCGATTTCCAATGTCACCGTCCTGGACCAGAACGGCAGCCTGCTCTCGCAACTGAAGAGCAAGCTCACCGAGGCGGGTCTGGATCCGGCGCAACTCAAGTACATGCGCGAGGTGGAAGCCAGCGTTATCGCCCGCATCGATGCCATCCTGAAACCCGTGCTGGGCGGCGACAATTACAAGGTGCAGGTGGCGGCCGACATCGACTTTTCCCAGAGCGAGCAGACCGCCGAAAGCTATCGCCCCAACAATACGCCTGAGAATACGGCCATCCGCAGCCAGCAGAGCAGCGAATCGGCGGCGGTGAATCAGACCCCCGGCGGCGTCCCCGGCGCCCTCACCAACCAGCCGCCGGTCCCCGCCACCGCGCCCTTGACCACGCCGCCCACTGGCGGCGCCCCGGGCCAGGCGGCGAAGCCTGGCGATCTTGCCGGCAAGGTGCAAGTCGCCGGCATCAGCGCCCCCATGGCCGCCGCGGGCCAGCCCATCAGCACCACCAAGAACAATACGGGCAATTACGAGGTGGACAAGACGGTCCGCTACACCAAGCAGAACATGGGGGCCATTCGCCGCCTCTCGGCGGCGGTGGTGGTCAATCACCGGCTGGAAACGGGCAAGGACGGCAAGTCCGCCGCCAAGGCCCTGCCGGAGGCCGAAATGAAGCAGATCAACGACCTCGTCCGCGAAGCCATGGGCTTTTCCAAGGATCGGGGCGACACCCTCTCGGTGGCCAACGCCCCCTTCACGGCCAGCGACAAGGGTGAGGCCGGCCTGCCCATCTGGAAGGATCCCGAGAACGTCTCCCTGGCCCGGGATATGGTCAAATACCTGCTGATCGCCGGCATCCTGGCCTTCATCTACTTCAAGATCGTGCAGCCGCTGCTCAAGACCATGTTCCCGCCTCCCGCCGAAGCCGCGGCTGCGGGCGAAGGCGGTCTGGCCGGAGATCTCATCGGCGAGGGCGGCCCCCTGGCCGCCGGCCTGGAGGGCGAGGACAAGGTGACCATCGACCACTACGCCGCCAAGCTGCAGAGGGCCCGCGACATCGCCCAGGCCGATCCCAAGGCGGTGGCCAACATCATCAAGGACTGGATGGGTGCCAATGGCTAGTGCGGAAGAAGGCGTCGAGAAAAGCGCCACCCTGCTCATCGCCCTGGGCGAAGACCACGCCGCCGAGGTGCTCAAACACCTGGGCCCGCGGGAGGTCCAGAAACTGGGGCACGCCATGGCGGCGCTGAAGTCGGTGCCCCGGGCCAAGGTCGAGGCGGTGCTGGACGAGTTCCACACCATCGCCGTCGAGCACGCCGCCGTCCATGTGGATACCGACAACTACATCCGCTCGGTGCTGACCAAGGCCCTGGGGGACGACAAGGCTTCCAACCTCATTTCCCGCATTCTCCAGGGGGGCGAGACTTCGGGCATCGAAGGCCTCAAGTGGATGGACGCCGCCACGGTGGCCGATCTGGTCAAGAACGAGCACCCCCAGATCATCGCCACCATCCTGGTACACCTGGAACACGATCATTCCAGCGAAATCCTCAACCACTTCACCGAGCGCCTCAGGAACGACGTGGTGCTGCGCATCGCCACCCTGGAAGGCATCCAGCCGGCGGCCCTGCGCGAGTTGAACGACGCCATGGCGCGCATCCTGGCCGGTTCCGCCAGCATGAAGAAGACCGCCCTGGGCGGGGTGCGCACGGTGGCCGAAATCCTCAACTTCATCGGCACCGCCAACGAAACCTCGGTTATCGACGCCATCCGCGAATACGACCCGGACCTCGCCCAGAAGATCCTCGACGAGATGTTCGTCTTCGAAAACCTCATGGACATCGACGACCGCTCGATCCAGATCATCCTGCGCGAAGTGCAGTCCGACTCCCTGGTCCTGGCCCTGAAGGGTGCCAACGAGGCCCTGCGCGAGAAGATTTTCCGCAATATGTCCCAGCGCGCCGCCGAGATGCTGCGGGAGGATCTGGAATCCAAAGGGCCGGTGCGGGTTTCCGAGGTCGAAGCCGAGCAGAAGGAAATCCTCAAGACGGTCCGCCGCCTCGCCGACGAGGGCCAGATCGTCCTGGGCGGCGCCGGCGGCGAGCAGATGCTCTAAGCCCCCCGCGGGTCTCCCATGCCGGCCTATATCCCCAAGGAACAACTCGACAGCTACCGCCGCTGGCAGGCCGACGCCTTCGACCTGGGGGAGGCGCCCGAGCCCGTTGCGGCGCCGCCGCAGCCGGAGCCCGAGCCTATCCCTGATGCCGGGGAAAATGTCGCCGGGGTGGCCCTGCCCACCGCCGAGGACATCGAGCGCATCCACGAAGAAGCCCGGGCCACCGGGCACGAGGAAGGCTACCAGGCGGGCCACGCCGAGGGGCTGGCCGAGGCAAGGCAGGCTGCCGAGCGCTTCGCCGCCCTGGCCGAAGACTTCTCCCAGTCGCTGGGGAACATCGACCAGACGCTAGCCGACGAGGTCCTCGCCCTGGCCGTGGAATTGGCGGGTCAGGTGCTGCGCAGAACCCTGGCCGTCGACCGGGATGCCCTGCTCCCGGTGGTGCGCGAGGCCCTGGCCGCCCTGCCCCTGCACCACGGCCACGTGGTCGTCCACGTCCATCCGGATGACGGCGCCAGCCTGCGCGCCCACCTGGGCGAGTCCTTCTCCCATTCCGGCTGGCAGATCCTCGACGACCGCGAAATCACTCCCGGCGGTTGCCTCGTCAAGGCCGGCAGCAGCGACGTGGACGCGACCCTGGAGATGCGCTGGAAGCGGGTCCTGGAAGCCGTCGGCGCCGCGCCCGCCGAGGAGCGGCGGGAGGAGCGGTGAGCGGGCTTCCCGACCACGCCGGACGCTGGCGCCAGTTTCTGGCCAACTGTCAGAGCGCCGCCAGCGGTGCCCAACCCCTATGGCCCAGCGGCCGCCTCACCCGCATCAACGGCCTGGTGATGGAAGCCGCCGGACTCAAGCTTCCCCTGGGCAGTTCCTGCCGCGTGCTGCCCTCGGGCGGTACCCCGGTCGAGGCGGAGGTGGTGGGCTTCGCCGGCGAGAAGCTCTATCTCATGCCTTCCGACGATGTCTATGGCCTGTCGCCGGGTGCCCAGGTGGTGGCCTTCGAGACGCCGGGCCTGCCGCCCCGGGTGGGGGCCGCCATTCCCCAGCGCCGCCGCGCCATCGACCGGGCCAAGCAGGTACCGGTGGGCGAAGGGCTCCTGGGCCGGGTGGTCGATGGCGTGGGACGCCCCCTGGACGGCCGCGGCCCCCTGCTCAGCCAGCAGTTGCGTCCCCTGCAAAGCCGGCCCACCAATCCCATGGCCCGGGCCGCCATCGCCCAGCCCCTGGACGTGGGCATCCGCGTCATCAACGCCCTGCTCACCGTAGGCCGCGGCCAGCGCATGGGCCTCTTCGCCGGTTCCGGCGTAGGCAAGTCGGTCCTGCTCGGCATGATGGCCCGCTACACCGAGGCCGACGTGATCGTCGTCGGACTGATCGGCGAGCGCGGCCGGGAAGTGAAGGAATTCATCGACCAGATTCTGGGGGAGGAAGGCATGACCCGAGCGGTGGTCGTTGCCGCCCCCGCCGACACCGGCCCCCTGATGCGTCTCCAGGGCGCTGCCTACGCGACGACCATCGCCGAGCACTTCCGCGACCAGGGCAAGCAGGTCCTGCTCATCATGGATTCCCTCACCCGCTACGCCATGGCCCAGCGCGAAATCGCCCTGGCCATCGGCGAGCCGCCCGCCACCCGGGGCTACCCGCCCTCGGTCTTCGCCCGCCTGCCGCAACTGGTCGAACGGGCCGGCAACGGGCCGGAGGGCGGCGGCTCCATCACCGCCTTTTATACGGTGCTCACCGAGGGCGACGACCAACAGGATCCCATCGCCGACGCGGCCCGCGCCATTCTCGATGGTCACGTCGTTCTCTCCCGCGCCCTGGCCGACGCCGGCCACTACCCTGCGGTGGATGTCGAACAATCCATCAGCCGTGCCCTGGTCAATCTGGTGGAGCCGGGCCACCTGGACCTCATCCGCCGCTTCAAGGTGCTCTTTGCCCGCTACCAGCGTTCGCGGGACTTGATTTCGGTGGGGGCCTACGTGGCCGGCTCCGATCCAGTCCTCGACCAGGCCATCGCGCTCTATCCGCGCATGGAAGCCTTCCTGCAGCAACCGCTGGCCGAGCGGGCCGATTTCGCCGCCAGCGCGGCCTACCTGCGCTCGCTGCTCTAAGCGCCAGCCCCCCGTGACCCGCCCCTTCACCCTGCAACCCCTGCTGGACCTTATGCAGACCCGCAGCGACGAAGCGACCCGTCGTCTGGGTCGCCTCATCTCCGCCGAGCAAAGCGCCCGCAGCCGGCTCGCGCTCCTGGAGCAGTACCGGGAGGAATACGCCCAGCGCTACCGCGAAGCCGTTTCCGGCGGCCTCACACCGATGGCCCTGCGCAATTTTCAGGATTTCATGGCCCGCATCGACGACGCCATCCGGCAACAGGCGCAGGCCGTGGCCGATTCCGAGCAGGGCACGGCTGCCGGCCAGGCCGCCTGGAAGGAACAGAACAAGCGCCTCAAGGCCATCGACACCCTTTCCGACCGCCACGAGGCGCGGGAGCGCTACCGCGACAACCGGCAGGAACAGAAGGAGCAGGACGAGTACGCCGCCCGCACGCGGGAAGGGCAGAAGCCCGACGACGCCTGACCCGGTCCGGACCCGCCGGAACAGCGCCGGAGCCTCTGGCATGTCTTTTGCTGATTCGCTGCCATCTTCTTCGTCGCCCGAGGACAGTCCATGGCCATTCCCGCCGTCAGCACTCCGCCCGCTCCGGGCAACGCCCTGCCCCCCGGGTCCAACGCCGCCGCGGCGGACCCTTCGGCCGGTGGTTTTGCCGCCCTCTTCCTCGCCCAGATGGGCATACCCCTTGCCCCGGCCCTGGCCGCCCGCGGCGAAGCCGTAGGCGAAGTGCCGCTGAACGCGGACGGAGAAGCTGCGCCCCTTGACCCCGCCAGCTCCCTTACCGGTCCCGATCCCGCGGCCCTGGCTGCCCTGGGGCTGCCGCTGCCGCCCGACGGCGCCCTTCCCCGCCCCCCGGCCCGCGCCGATCTTCCCGCCGACCTGGAATCCACCCGCAGCCTTCCCCTGCGCGGCGGCCCGCAATCCGCCCTGGGCATCGAACCCGGTTCCCAGCGCGGTGCTGCCGCCCGCGCCGACCATGATCCGACTTCCCCGGCGGATGGCGCCTTCCCGGCAGCCCTGCCCAGCCACCTGGCCGGCATGAACCGCACCGGCAACGACAGCCCGGCGGCAAAACTTGCCGCTCCCTTGCCGGAGGCGCTGCCAGCGACTGTGGCCGGCAGCCCTGCGGAAACCCCGCCGACGGCCGCGCCCCTGCACGCCGCCCTGCCCCTGCGGCACGTGGCGCCCGACACGGCCGCCCCGCAGGCCACGGGCCCCCTGGAGACCCCCGTTACCCACCCACGCTGGGGCGACGATCTTGGCAACCGGGTGGTGTGGATGGCCCGCCACGACGAGCAGACGGCCCGCATCAACCTCAATCCCCCCGAGCTGGGCCCCCTGCAGATCACCCTCAACCTGAGCGGCGACCAGGCGAGCGCGAGCTTCACCTCGCCCCACGCCGAGGTGCGCCAGGCCATCGCCGATGCTCTGCCCCGCCTGCGGGAAATGCTAGCCGGCGCGGGCATCGATCTCGGCCAGACCAACGTGGGCGCCCAGGCACAACAGGAGCGCAGCGGGAACTGGCCGGAAAGCCCTGCCAGTCCCCGCTTCGGCAATGATGCGGCTATACTTGCCGCGACCGGCGACGCACCGGGCGGGGGCGCAGTTCCCCTTCCGATGCAACGGGGCAGGGGCATGGTGGATCTCTTCGCCTGAGCTCTGCGCCGCGGGGAGACATTCAAAAACGGGGACAGCTAGATGGCCAAAGACGCAAAGCCCGCCGAAGGCGAAGACCAGGCGGCAGCACCCAAGAAAAGCAAGAAACTGCTTATCATCATCGTGGCGGTGGTGCTGCTTCTCGTCCTGGGGGGTGGGGGCGCGGCCTTCTTCCTCCTGAAGAAAGGCAGCGATGAGCACGCCGACGACGAGGAAGTGCCCGAGGAATCCGCCAAGCCCAAGAAAAAGGACAAGAAGAAAGAGAAGGAAGCCCATCCCATCTTCGCCACGCTGGACCCCTTCACCGTCAATCTGGTGCCGGAAACCGGCGATCAGTACCTCCAGGTCGCGCTCTCCGTCGAGTTCGAGGATCCCGCCGCCGACGCAGCGCTGAAGGCCCACATGCCCAAGATTCGCAACAACATCACCCTGCTCCTCTCGGGCAAGAAGGCCTCCGAACTCATCAGCCGGGAAGGCAAGGAAAAGCTCGCCGAGGAGTTGCTGGAAACGGTCAATGACGTGCTCGAACCGCCCAAGCGCAACAAGAAGGGCGAGAAGATCTCCGAAGAAGGGCCGGCCAAGTCCGTGTTGTTCACCTCCTTCATCATCCAGTAGGGGCCATGGCCGGCGACTTTCTTTCCCAGGACGAGGTAGACGCCCTCCTGAAGGGGGTCACCGGGGAGGTCGACGAACCCGAATCCGGCGGCGAGGAAGGCGGTGGCGTCCGCAATTACAACCTGGGCACCCAGGAGCGCATCGTCCGCGGTCGCATGCCGACCATGGAGCTCATCAACGAGCGCTTCGCCCGCTACCTGCGCATCGGCCTGTTCAACTACATGCACCGCAATGCGGAAATTTCGGTGGGCCCGATCCGCGTGCAGAAATACAGCGAGTTCATCCGCAACCTGGTGGTCCCCACCAACCTCAACCTGGTGGTTGCCAAGCCCCTGCGCGGCACGGCGCTCTTCGTCTTCGACCCCAATCTTGTCTTCCTGGTGGTGGACAACATGTTCGGCGGCGATGGCCGCTTCCACACCCGGGTCGAAGGGCGCGATTTCACCCCCACCGAGCAGCGCATCATCCAGGGCCTGCTGACCGTGGTGTTCAACGAGTATGGGAAATCCTGGAAGCCGGTGTGCGACATCCAGTTCGAGTATGTCCGCTCGGAAATGAATTCGCAGTTTGCCAATATCGCGACACCCTCGGAGATCGTGGTTTCAACCACCTTCACCCTGGAATTCGGCGGCGCCACGGCGGACATGCACATCTGCTTTCCCTATTCCATGCTGGAGCCGATCCGCGACCTGCTCTACAGCACCATGCAGAGCGACCAGCTCTCCACCGACAAGCGCTGGATCACCACTCTGCGCAAGCAGCTCCAGGGCGCCGAGGTGGAAATCGCCGCCCACCTGGGCCGGGCGGAAATCAGCCTGGGGCAGATCCTCAAGCTCAAGGTCGGCGATGTGATTCCCATCAACATTCCCGACCGGGTAGTCGCCCACGTGGACAACATTCCCCTGATGGAATGCCGCTACGGCCAGCAGAACGGGCAGTACGCCCTCAAGATCGAACGATTCATCTCCGCAGAGGCACAACAGGGCGAAGCGGCGCCGGGAGACAACCATGGCTGACGAAATGGAAGCAAGCGAAAACACCGTCGCGGAAGACGACGGCCAGATCAGCGAGGACGATTGGGCCGCCGCCATGGCGGAGCAGACGGTCGAAGACGCCCCCAGCGCCGCGGCCGCCCAGCCCGCCAACATCTTCCCCTCCTTCGGCGACCCCGGCGGCAGCGCCGGAGTGCTCAACGACCTGGACATGATCCTGGACATCCCCGTCCAGATCACGGTGGAACTCGGCCGCACCAAGATCACCATCAAGAACCTGCTGCAACTCGCCCACGGCTCGGTGGTGGAACTGGACGCCATGGCCGGCGAACCCATGGACGTACTGGTGAATGGCACCCTGATCGCCCAGGGTGAGGTGGTGGTGGTCAACGATAAATTCGGCATCCGCCTCACCGACATCATCACCCCCTCGGAGCGCATGCGGAAACTCAACCGCTGAGGATTTCAGCACCGGCTCCCGGAGCCGGAGAGGCCCTGGTGAAGCGCATGTGCTGGCTAATGCCGTAGCGGGCCAGGGGGCACATCCCCGTTTCCCTTCGATGCGTCGCGATGCCGTCCAAGAGCCTTGAACGTGGTGCGCTCAGCGCCCCGCCCCCCATTTCCCCCGGGGGGGCCGCCACCCGTAATACCGCGCGCGCCAGCGCACCCAATGGACATAAACGTCTTCAGTGCGTATGCTGAACGGCGCATGCGAATCGCACACCGCACCTGGTCGAGTAGCCTGGGTTCGGATTGATCGGAAGACAAAGGGGTGTCCGGTTTCATGGGAGACGGAATCTGTATAAATAAACAGTCCTGCGCCAGCATTTCTTCTGGCACAAGGCTTGCCGCATGTCCGGTCCGCCAGGATATCGGACACAGTTCCAGAATATTGGCCAGAAATGGCATCGACTAAACGTTCCCAGACAAAGACCGCTACGCCAATGGCAACCGGGCATTATAAACGGAATACTGGTTGTTTATACAGCCGTGAAAATCTGCTAGTGTGCGGAGCGCAATTTGCGCGCAC
>SSTB01000051.1 GCA_009469665.1 Azonexaceae bacterium
CTTCTCGGAACTTGCCACCCTCGATGGAGATGGCAATGGATGGATCGACGAGAACGACGGCCAGTTCGCCGCGCTGCGTACCTGGAACCCCCTCGCCGACCCCGGGCGCCAGGGCCTGTCCCTGGCCGAGGCTGGCGTGGGAGCGCTATCGCTCAGCAGAGCCACCACTCCTTTCGATCTGTATGGAAGCGACGCAGCCCAATTGGGAACGCTGCGCGCCACAGGAATCGCTTTGCGCGAAACGGGCGAGGCTGGCACAATCAGCCACATTGACCTGACCGCCTGACAAAGTATCCGGCGGCACTCTATGAGGGGCGGGGGAAATGCGCATTGCGGACTGGAAAATATGGCTGCGGCTGTCTGCCGCCATTTGGTTTGTCCTGGTAGTGGTATGGACCGTGGTCATTCTGTGGGCCACGCAGGTCAATCGGGACACGGCCATACGGCAGGCGCAGGATTTTGCGCACTCCATCCACGAAATGACCATGGCCGGACTCACCGGCATGATGATCACTGGTACGGTGGGGCAACGCGAGGTTTTCCTCGACCAGATCAAGCAGCTTTCGATCATTCGCGAATTGCACGTCGCCCGGGGTGAAGCGGTCATCAAGGCCTTCGGGCCGGACAGCAAGGCCAGCCGTAGCCTTGATGCGGTCGAAAATCAGGTGATGACTACCGGAACCCCCCATATTTCAGTCCAGCACGAGGGAGCCAATGCCTACCTGCGGGTGGTCAATCCAACCCGTGCCTCCAAGAACTACCTCGGCAAGGATTGCGTCGCGTGCCACCAGGTTCCCGAGGGAACTATTCTGGGCATCGTGAGCATGAAGGTTTCCCTCGACTCGGTGGAAGCCGCGGTGAGCGATTTCCGGCTGAAGATCGCCGGAGCGGCGCTCATCGTCATCGGCGTGCTTCTGGTCATCATCTTCCTGCTGACGCGGCACTTCGTGACCACGCCACTGGAAAGCCTCCGGCAAGGCCTGGAGGACATCGCCCGGGGCGAGGGGGATCTCACCCGCCGCCTGCCAGTGCGGGGCCAGGATGAAGTCGGTCAGGCAGCCGTGGTGTTCAACGAGATGATGGAAAATTTCAGTGGCCTCGTGCGCCAGGTGCGCGACGCCGCCCAGCAGGTCTCGGCGCGGGTCGCATCGCTGTCGGAAAGTGCGGATCGGGTGGCCCAAAGCTCTCATCTGCAGGATCAGAAGTCCGGGGCTGCTGCCGCGGCAGTGGAGCAACTGGTCGAGAGCATTTCGGCCATTGCCGGTAACGCGGGGCACGTCCAGCAGCAGTCTCAGGAAAGCCTGGCCCGGGCTCAGGAAGGTGGCCGCAACCTCAAGGTTCTGCTGGGCGAAATGGACGTGGTCGAGAAGGCAGTGCGGCAGATGGCCGACTCGGTCAGCGAGTTCGTGCGCAATACCGAAGCGATCACCCATATGACGCGCGAAGTGAAAGACATCGCTGAGCAGACCAATCTCCTGGCCCTCAACGCTGCCATCGAGGCCGCCCGCGCGGGCGAACAAGGGCGGGGTTTCGCGGTGGTAGCCGACGAGGTCCGCAAGCTGGCCGAGAAGTCATCCCGGGCGGCCGGGGAAATCGACGCTATCACGGCCACCATCGGGGAGCAGTCGGTGGCAGTACGCCGCACCATCGAGGAAGGGCTGGAACACCTGGAATCGAGCCAGTCGGCCGTCGATTCGGTCGCCAACGTCCTGGAAGCCACCAACGGGTCAGTGACCGAGGTTGGCCGCGGGCTGGACGCCATCGCGGGCGCCACCGATCATCAGCGCCGAGTTTCCGGCGAGGTCGTGAGCGGCATCGATTCCATTGCCGGCATGGCCCGGGACAATAGCGGAGCAGTGGAGAAAACCGCCGGCGCAGCCCACGACCTGCGGCGCCTTGCCGACGGTTTGCAGAATCTCGTGGGCCGCTTCAAGGTTTGAGCCCCCGGGGACCGGGGGCTCGATTCACAGCGGAGTAAGCTCCATGTCCAACCCGGAACCCGGGCGAGAACGGGGGCCACCGGAAAGCGACCCAGTTCCGGCCTCTACCGCGGGGGCCCCCTGGGCCGCTGCGATTTCGGTGACTTTGCGCATGCGGTCGATCATGCGGGCAATCAAGACATTGCGCATGCGTTCCAGCAGTTCCTCTGACGACAACGCGAGCGCCGAGGCACTGATCTCGAGGAACAAGGTTGGCTCGAGGGTGACCACGGTAGCGTAGCGTTTCTTGTTGACCGGGTGGAGATAGGCCACCTCACCGATGGGCTCGCTGGCCCCCAGGCGGCATAAGGCACGCCCCTGAACGGAAACCTCCACGAAACCCTGAACGATGATCCCGAAGAAAGCGTTGGACTCGCCCTCCCGCACGATGGTCACACCGGGCGCCAACTCGCGCCATACCGCAACCCGCAGGACTTCCCACAGTTCGACGTTCTCGAACTCGGTAAAGAATTCCAGTTTTCGCAGCGCCTCGAAGTGCCGGGTGTCCTGCTCGGTATCATCCTCCTCCCAAATCTGGAAGCGCACCGTGGAGAGATCCTTGGCCATTTCGGCGCCATTCTTGTAGCGGGTATACAGGTCCTTTTCCAGAGATTTCTTGATGATGGGATTGAGGGCTTCCGGGAGACTCGGATTGAGGGCCGTCACTGCGGGCGAATCGGTATTGATGATCTTGTAGACCAGGGTCGCCTGGTTGTTGGCCCTGAAGGGAAGACGACCAGTCAACATCTGGAAGAGCACCACCCCCAAGGAGTAGAGATCGGTCTTCTGATTGAGGGCATAACCCTTGATCTGCTCCGGAGACATGTAGGCGGGTGAGCCGACCCCCATGATGAAGGTCGAGTCCCGGTCCATATCTTTCTGAAGATTGAGAGCCAGCCCAAAATCCGCGATCTTGGGTTCGTCGTCGCAAGTCAGCATGATGTTGGCCGGCTTGATATCCCGATGGATCACCCCCTGGCGATAGGCATGGTCCAAAGCCAGGCAACACTTGAAGATGATGCCCACCACTCGGTGCATGGGGAGCATCTTGTCGATGCGGCAATATTTTTCCAGCGAATCTCCCGCGACATACTCCATGGCGAGATAGGCATAATCGTCCTCGACCACCGCGTCGAAGATGCGCACGATATTGGGATGGTCTAGACGCCGGGCCGTGATGCCTTCCGTCTGGAAAAGCTTGCGCAGCCGCCGCGACATGGCGGCGTTGTCCTTGCCGAAGCGCACCAGCTTGACCGCCACTTGCCTCTGGGCGTCCGGATCTTCGCAAAGGTAGACAACCGCCGTGGCGCCCTTGCCCAGTTCCTTGATGACTTTGTATTTGCCGATGTTTTCCATGGGGAGGACGCCGCTTGACTCCGTCCATCGTAGCACGGAGAAAAAGTTGCTTACAGGGCTTGAAATGATAACCCCCGCCCCAAGATGGGGGAGAGTTTTTCCGGAGAAGCCCATGTCCAACCCAGAAGTCCCCCAGGAACCCCTGCCCGGCCCGGAGCCCCTCGCTGCCGAGCCTTCCGTCTCTGTGTCCGCACAACCGGCTCCGGCTGGTGCCGCAGAGACGGTGCCCGCCGCACCGACTGTAGACACCCTCCCCAGCCTCGAAGAACAGTTGCGCCAACTCGAACTCAAGGTCGCCGAACATCACGACGCCTGGCTGCGGGCCAAGGCAGAGGGCGAGAACATTCGCCGCCGCGCCCAGGAAGACATCACCAAGGCCCATAAATTTGCCGTGGAAAAGTTCGCCGGCGAACTGCTGGCTGTAAAGGACAGCCTGGAGGCCGCCCTGGCGGTCAAGGAGCAAACTGCCGAGAGCTTCAAGTCCGGCGTCGAGATCACCTTGAAGCAGTTGGTTTCGGCCTTCGAGAAGAACGCCCTCGTCGAAATCAACCCGGTGGGAGAAAAGTTCGACCCCCACAAGCACCAGGCCATCGGCATGGTGGATGCGGAGCAGGAAGCCAACACGGTGGTCACCGTGCTGCAAAAGGGCTACCTGATCGCCGAGCGAACGCTGCGCCCGGCCCTGGTCATGGTGGCCAAGCCGAAGTCTTGAAATTCCGGGGCGCGCCCCCAACTCCAGAACATCGCAAATCCAATCGCATTTAATCAAAGGAACGAACATGGGCAAGATCATCGGCATCGACCTCGGCACCACCAACTCCTGCGTCGCCATCATGGAAGGCGGCTCCCCCAAGGTCATCGAGAACTCCGAAGGTGCGCGCACCACGCCGTCCATCGTCGGCTACTCCGACGACGGCGAAATCCTGTGCGGCGCCCCGGCCAAGCGGCAGGCCGTCACCAACCCCAAGAACACCCTCTACGCCGTCAAGCGCCTGATCGGCCGCCGCTTCGAAGAGAAGGAAGTGCAGAAGGACATCGCCCTGATGCCCTTCAAGATCGTCAAAGCCGACAACGGCGACGCCTGGGTCGAAGCCCGCGACAAGAAGATCGCCCCGCCCCAGGTTTCCGCCGAAGTGCTGCGCAAGATGAAGAAGACCGCCGAAGACTACCTGGGCGAGGAAGTCACCGAAGCCGTCATCACCGTGCCGGCTTATTTCAACGACAGCCAGCGCCAGGCGACCAAGGACGCCGGCCGCATCGCCGGTCTGGAAGTCAAGCGCATCATCAACGAACCGACTGCCGCGGCGCTCGCCTTCGGCATGGACAAGCAGTCGTCCAAGGACAAGAAGATCGCCGTCTATGACCTGGGCGGCGGCACCTTCGACATTTCCA
>SSTB01000052.1 GCA_009469665.1 Azonexaceae bacterium
AGCAGGGCCGGGACGGCGCGCACGCCGAGCTGGCCGGGGCCGAGGGGGGCGATCTGGAAGCCGAGGTCGGCGAGGGCGTCGCCGTGTTCCTCCACGGCGGCCACGTCGATGGGGTCGGCGGCGAAGACCGCCGGGATGAGGAGGGCCTGGGTGGCCACCTGGCGGTTGTCGAAGGCCGTCTTCAGTTTTTCGTAGAGGATGCGCTCGTGGGCGGCGTGCATGTCGACGAGCACCAGGCCGTCGGCGTTCTGGGCCAGGATGTAGATGCCGTGGAGCTGGGCGAGGGCATAGCCCAGGGGGGGCGGGCCATCCGGGGCGGTGGCGGGCAAGGGCAATGGTTCGGGCGTCGCACCGGCTGCCGGCATGGCATCGCCAGCAGCGCGGGCGAAGGCCAGGTAGGCCGCGGCGGCGGGCTCGGCGACGCCGAGGCTGCCTTGCCGGGGGGGCTGGTAGGGCGTGCTGCTGTAGGCATTGGCTGGCGGGCGGGCGGCGGGTGCGGCGCCGAAGGATGCTATGGCGGGTGCGGTAGGGGCGGTCGGCGAAGCGCTGGCCGCCGTCGCCGCCAGGGTGCGGCTTACGGCGTGATAGAGGAACTGATGCACCGCCCGGGAATCCCGGAAGCGGACCTCGGTCTTGGCCGGGTGCACATTGACGTCCACCAGGGCCGGGTCGATGGTGAGGAAGAGGCAGGCCTGGGGCTGCCGGTGGCCGTGCAGCACGTCCTGGTAGGCTTCGCGCAGGGCGTGGGCGAGTACCTTGTCGCGCACGAAACGGCCGTTGACGAAGACGTACTGGCCGTCCTTGGCCTCGGAGGCGCGGGTGGGGTCGATGATGAGACCGGCCAGGGCCAGTTGCTCCCCGGCCTGGGCGGCGACCGGACGGGCGGCGGTGACGAATTCGCGGCCCAGGATGTCGGCGATGCGGCGTTCCTGGTCCGCCGGGGGCAGTTGCAGGCGGGTCGCGCCGTTGTGGCTGAGGCTGAAGGCCACGTCCGGGCGGGTGAGGGCGATGCGCTTCACCGCCTCGGCGCAGTGGGCAAATTCGGTGCCTTCGGCCTTGAGGAACTTGCGCCGGGCAGGGGTGTTGAAATAGAGGTCGCGCATTTCGACGACCGTGCCGGCCATGAGGGCGGCGGGTTCCGGGGTGGCGCCGGTGGTGCCGGCCAGCTTCCAGGCGTGGGCGGCAGCCCGTTCCCGGCTGGTGAGGCTGAGCCGGGCGACGGAGGCCACCGAGGCCAGGGCCTCGCCGCGAAAGCCGAGGGTACCGACCCATTCCAGGTCTTCCAGGGTGGCGATCTTGGAGGTGGCGTGGCGGGTGAGGGCCAGGGCCAGCTCGTCCCGGGCGATGCCGCAGCCGTCGTCGGTGACGCGGATGAGCTTGACGCCGCCTTCTTCGAGGGCGACCTGGATCACCGTGCTGCCGGCGTCGAGGCTGTTTTCCAGAAGTTCCTTGAGGACCGAGGCCGGCCGCTCGACGACTTCGCCGGCAGCGATCTGGCTGACCAGCAGGTCGGGAAGCGGACGGATGGCGGGCATGGGGGGATTATCCTAGAAACCGCGGTTGGATGCGCCAGCGGGCGCGCAGCGATGCCATCCGAGGAGTGAGCGTTTCGGAGTGGCGCGGAGGTCCGGGGCACAAGGTTTTCCGGGCATGGACAAGCGGTCGACCGAGGTTTTTGGGATTGTGCCTTGGGGTAGAATGGGGGCTTTCCGGGGGAAGGGGTAGGGCAACACCGCCGCCTCCGGAATGCCATAAGCCTTCGCCCTTCGCCCTTCGCTTCTCCTTCCCCGCCCGCTCCCTATGGAAATCCTCGCCCAGTTCCTCGATATCGTCCTGCACCTGGACAAGCATCTGGCCCTCCTGGTGCAGCAGTACGGGCTGTGGATCTACGCCATCCTCTTCATCATCATCTTTTCTGAAACCGGCTTCGTCGTCTTTCCCTTCCTGCCGGGCGACTCGCTCCTGTTCGTGGCCGGCGCGCTGGCGGCCATCGGTGAGGGCGGCATGGATGTCGGCGTGTTGATGGCGGTTCTCTCGGTGGCGGCCATTGCCGGCAATACGGTCAATTACCAGATAGGCCGCTACGTGGGGCCCCGGGTTTTCCAGTGGCAGGGGTCGCGGCTCTTCAATCGCGATGCCCTGGTTAAGACCCATGCCTTCTACGAGAAGCACGGCGGCAAGACCCTGGTGATCTCGCGTTTTCTGCCCCTCTTTCGTACCTTCGCGCCCTTCGTCGCAGGCGTCGGCGAAATGACCTACGCCCGTTTTACGCTGTTCAACGTCATCGGGGCCGTGAGCTGGGTGGTGTCCCTCTGCCTCCTGGGCTACTGGTTCGGCAATTTCCCCTGGATCAAGAAGAATCTCTCCCTGGTGATCATCGCCATCATCGTCTTTTCCCTGGTGCCCATCATCATCGGCTACGTGAAAGGCCGGCAGGCGGCCAAGGCCCATGGCTGAACGGGAAGGGAGCGGCGGGCATTCGGCGGGGGTCTGATGCGCCTGTTCGTCGTCCTCTTGGCGCTCGTCCTGGCCGGCTGCGCCACCAAGGTGGGGCGCGACGGCCACCGGGAAACCCAGTTCGACGCCAAGTATCTGGCCAAGAGCGAGATCGACCGCATCGCCGACGCCGGCCGCGACGAAGTTTTTGTGAGCCTGATGCTCCTTGCCGACAAGCTTTACCGCCGCAACCCGCGGGAGTGGAAGAAGGCCGGAATGGCCAGCCGCGAGGCTGCTCTGGCGCGCCTGAAGAACCGCTCGGCACCGCCGCCGGAACTTGAAGGGCGCCGGGAAGGCGCCGCGGCTTTGCTGGCCTTCCGCGAGGATTACGCCGGGGATCGCGTGGCGGCGCTCATGTTCGGCCTGCTGACCATGGCCGACGAAGCGTTTGAACACAAGGAGGAATACTTCCTTCTCGACAGCCTGGACGAACAAAAGCTCTACAACTTTGCCCGCAATCTGGAAATCGCCGTGTGGAAACTTTCATCGGCACGGGACGTCGCCGGGGAGCCCGTGCTGCTGTCCAACGAACTCGATCCCGCCAACCGCAATCTTTCCTTCGAGCGGGAATTCGGCCGCAGCATCGGCCTGCTGGATTTTCTCTCCCGGGTCATGGCGGACCGCAATGGCCGCACCGTGACGCGCTTCACCCAGTCGGTGGCGACCGCCATCTTCCTCCCCGTGGGGTTTTTGAAATGAAACAGATCGTCGTCCTCATCTCGGGCCGGGGCAGCAATATGGAAGCCCTCATCCGCGCCCGCGACCGGGGGGAACTGCCCGGCAGGATCGCTGCCGTCATCAGCAACCAGCCCCAGGCCGCCGGACTCGAAACCGCCGCCCGGGCCGGTATCGCCACCCACTGTGTCCATCACCGGGACTTTGCCAGCCGCGGGGAATTCGACCTGGCCCTGGCCGCGTGCGTCGATCGTCACCAGCCCGACCTGGTGGTGCTGGCCGGCTTCATGCGCATCCTGGGCGAAGGCTTCGTGCGGCGCTACGAGGGGCGCCTGCTCAATATCCATCCCTCGCTCCTGCCGGCCTTCCCGGGCCTACATACCCATCGCCGCGCCCTGGAGGAAGGCGTGCGCGTGCATGGCTGCACGGTGCATTTCGTCACCCCGGCCCTGGACCACGGGCCCATTGTCATCCAGGCCGCCGTCCCGGTTCTGGACGGAGATGACGAGGATCGCCTCGCGGCGAGGGTACTGGCCCAGGAACACCGCATCTATCCCCTGGCCGTCCGCTGGTTCGTCGAAGGGCGGCTCGCCTTGGTCGATGGCCGGGCGCGCGTGGCCGGGGAGCAGGGGGAGACCGCTGCCCTGCTTTCCCCTTCCCTGACTGAGAGTCTGTGAAAATTTCATTCACCCCCGCTCGTCATGCCCAACCGCGCCCGCTCGGCGTTGCCCATGCTCGCCCTAGCCCGAGCTATGGCTGTGCTTGGCGCCTTGATCGTGCACACGGGGGCACGCCGCTCGGGCGCGCCCGAAGAATTCACAGGTTCCGAGGTTCGGTGAGCGCGGTGTTTCTTTCCGTTCCACCCCCCTCTCATAGGCCCTGAGATCGAATGCCCGTCGCGTTCCTGGCTGCCTTGATCGGTTCTCTTTCCCTCCATGCTGCCGCCCTGTTTCTGCCGGAGGTCGATCTGGCACCGGGGTCGGAGCCTCCGCCCCTGACGGCTGAAATCGTCCCGCCGCCCAAGCCGGCCGACCAGCCCGCCCCACCGGCGGTGGAAGCTCCTCGCCCCAAGGGGCCCCCGCCCCGCCGGCCGGCCAGACCCGTCACCCAGCCAGGGGTGGCGGTGCCGGACGCCGTGCAGCGGCCTGGCGCGGAAGCCGCTTCGCCGCCTGCCGCCGAGCCGACGGTCGACTCGACACCTCCGGCCAGCGCCGGTACGCCGGAAGTTCCCGTTGCGCCTGTCCTCGCGGCCCGAGGGCGCATCCGCTTCACCGTCTACCGCGGGGAGAGGGGGTTCGAGGTCGGGCGAGCGGAGCACGCCTGGGAGTTTTCCGAGGGCCGCTATCGCCTGAGCACCCTGACCGAAACCTCTGGTCTGGCCGCCCTGTTCCGCCCCGTGCGGGTGGAACTGGAGAGCCGCGGCGCCCTGACCTCCGGAGGGCTGCGGCCCGAACGCTTCGAGACGCGGCGCAACGGCGCGGCGACCCGGGAAAACGCAGCCTTCGACTGGGGCGCCGGGGAGGTGACCCTGGAGCGGGACGGCCGCCGCCTCCCGGTGGCGGAGGGGGCTCAGGATTTGGCGTCCTTTCCCTATCAGTTCGCCTACCTCGCCGGACTGGAAAGGGGCCACGTGCTGGCCGTGGTCAGCGGCCGCAAGGTGGAGCGCTACGCCTTCGACGCCCTGGGTGAAGAGGAGGTGACCGTGCCGGCGGGCACTTTCCGGACTCTGCATCTCAAGGTCCAGGGGGAGTCGGTGACCGAACTCTGGTTGGCGCCGGAGCACGGTCTCATTCCGGTGAAGATTCGCCACATCGACAAAAAGGGCGACTCCTACGAGGAGCACGCCGTCGAACTGGGAAGCCCATGAAAGCCCGTTTCACCCCCGCCCTCTTTGCCCACGCCGCAGCGCTCCTCAGCGAGCTGTTGCGTTTCGAGCACCCCGCCGATGGCGTCGTTTCCCGCTACTTCCGCGAACACCGGCAGCTCGGCCACGCCGACCGCGCCTTTGTCGCCGAGGCGGTCTTTGCCGTCCTGCGTCGACGTCGCACCCTGGAAGCCCGCTGCAGGGGGGATGTCACCCCCCGCCGCCTCCTGCTTGCCGCTCTGGTGACGGTCTTCGGATGGAACCGCCGTCAGTTGGAACCGGTGCTGCGCGCCTCCGAAGCCGATTGGCTGGGCGAGGCCAAGGCGTTGGACGAGGTTTCCCTGCCGGCGGCCGTGCGGGCCGACCTGCCGGACTGGTTGTACGAGGCCCTGCGGGGCCAGTTCGGCGACGAGGCTACCCAGAACCTGGCGGCGTCGCTCAATCAGCCGGCGCCCCTGGATCTGCGGGTCAACACCCTGAAGGCGGAGCGCGAAGCGGTTCTCGCCCGCCTGGCCGCCGACGGCCTCGGCGCTCGGCCGGGAGCATTGTCGCCCTGGGCTGTGCGCCTGGAAGAAAAGCCGGCCCTCGCCCGGCATCCACTCTTTCTGGAAGGGGTGGTCGAAGTCCAGGACGAGGGCAGCCAGCTTCTCGGCTTTCTGCTCGCGCCGCGGCGAGGAGAGATGGTGGTCGATTTCTGCGCCGGGGCGGGGGGCAAGACCCTGCTTCTGGGCGCCCTCATGAAGAATACGGGACGGCTCTACGCCTTCGATGTCTCCGAGCGCCGGCTGGCCAATCTAAAGCCGCGCCTCGCCCGCTCCGGCCTCTCCAACGTGCATCCGGTCCGAATCGAGCACGAGCGGGATGCCCGCGTGCGCCGCCTGGCGGGCAAGGTGGATCGCGTGCTGGTCGATGCGCCCTGTTCCGGCCTCGGTACCTTGCGGCGCAATCCCGACCTCAAGTGGCGCCAGGATGCGCAGGCAGTGGCGGAGCTGGGGCTCAAACAGGCTGCCATCCTGAAGTCCGCTGCGAGTCTGCTCCGCGCGGGCGGGCGCCTGGTGTATGCGACTTGTAGCCCGCTTCAGGCGGAAAACGACGCAATCGTCGATGCCTTTCTCCGGGAACACCCGGATTTCCGCCCAGTGGCGGCGGACGAGATCCTTTCCCGCCAGGGCATAGAACTGCCGGGGGATCGGCTCCGGCTTCTGCCTCAGCTTCATGCCTGTGACGGCTTTTTTGCCGCCGTGCTGGAGAAGACGCCATGAACGATATGCAAGCCCTGCGCCTTCTGTCGGATTTGTGGGCGGATTTGCGCGATCCGGATTTCATCTGGCAAGTCAGCGCCCTGCTCGTCTGCCTGGGCATCGCGGGATTCGTCGCCCGGGTCTGGCGGAGCCGCGGGGGGGATCGCCCGCAGGCGCTGCACGCGGCGGGTTCCAGGCTGGCCTTTCCCCTCACCGCCATGGCCCTGGCCGGGGTGGCCCTGATCGGGCTGCGCGGGGTCATCCACGTCAATCTGCTCAAGGTTGCCGTGCCCCTCCTGGGATCCATGGCCCTGGTGCGTGGCATTGTCTATGTCCTGCGCCGCAGCTTTCCCGAGGCTGCCTGGCTCGCCGCCTGGGAAAGAGTGCTGGCCTTCCTCATCTGGGGCTGGCTCGCCCTCTATATTACCGACCTCGCGCCGGGCGTCATCCATGGCCTTGAGCAGGTCAGTTTCTCGGTGGGTCGGACTTCGCTCAATCTGTGGATGATCCTGCACGGTCTGGTGACGGTCTTCCTCACCGTCGTCGCAGCCCTGTGGATAGGTGGCGTGGTCGAAAGCCGGCTGATGGGACTCGGCGACCTCGACAGCAGCCTGCGCATCGTCGCGGTAAGGGTGGTGAAGGCGCTCCTGACTGTCTTTGCCCTCCTGCTCAGCCTGACCCTGGTGGGCATAGATATGACGGCCCTCTCGGTGTTCACCGGGGCGCTGGGCGTCGGTCTCGGCCTCGGGCTCCAGAAGATCGCCAGCAATTATGTGGCGGGCTTCATCATCCTGCTCGACCGCTCGATTCGCATCGGCAATCCCATCCAGACCGACGCCAACACCGGCGGTGTGGTCACCAAGATCACCACCCGCTACACCGTCCTGCGCAGCGGCGGCGGCACCGAGTTCATCGTCCCCAACGAAGTTCTGGTCAGTAACATCGTACAGAACCAGACCTATTCCGACACCCGGCTCCGGCTCTCGACAGTGGTGGGCGTCGCCTACGGCAGCGACCTCGATCGGGTCAGGGACGTCCTGGTGGGGGTCGCCGCGGCCCATCCCCGCGTCCTGCCCGATCCGGCGCCCGGCGTCGCCCTGCTGCGCTTCGGCGAAAGCAGCCTGGACCTTGAACTGGGGTTCTGGATAGACGACCCGGAAGAGGGTACGGGGAACATCCGATCGGAAATCAACTTCGCCATCTGGCGGGCCTTCCGCGATGCAGGAATCGACATTCCCTTCCCCCAGAGAGAAGTGCGCCTAGTGTAATAGGGAGCGTTCATCCCGGTTCGGCTGGCGCGTCGATAAAATTGAAGAACCCATCCCGTGGGATGGGTTCTTCCCAAGAGGCTGCCGGTTTCTTCCGGCGGGAGGGCGTCAATGGCCGTTCAGGATGCCCTTCAGGAACGCGGCGTCGGCCTTCTCCCGGCGTTGTTTGGCAAGATGCCTTCTTCCGTGGGCGATGCGGGCTTCTATGCCCTCCGGGCGATAGCTGCGTTCGCCGGGCCGGGTAGGAGTGCGGCGTTGCACGGTGCCGGCCTCAGAACCACGGACACTGCCGAGCGGCAGCACACTCACTGTCTCTTTCCGGCCGCCCTCTGCCGACCCATTCGGGCGAAATCGCCGTTGCCTGCCGCCCGCGCGCTGCGGCTGGAAGCAGGATGCGCCAGGCTTGGGCGGCGACGAACTCAGGTTGGTTCGGTTTGTTTGTCATCGTTGTCTCCTTGTGGGTGAATGACCCGGAAACTCTATCGACCCCCTCATGCCGGGTCTGTCCCTCTTGCTGGGGTCTTCTGTAACGGCAGACGGCGATTCGGTTTCCAATTGAAACCGCCGGGCAAAAAAAACCCCGCCGAAGCGGGGTAACAGGGAGGTCTCGAAAGGGGGATTTCGAGAGGAGGGTAATGGTTCAGTGTCGGCGGCGACGCAGGATGGCCCGGGCGGCGTAGAGGACGACTCCCGTCGCGATGCCTGCGGCGACCGCGCGGAGCAGTTCCGCATTGCCGTCGGCGAGCCAGTCCAGGCCGCTCACGCCGAGAAAGACGCCGAGGCTTTCGCTGATCGGCAGGCTGTCGCTGAAGGACATGTCAGAGGACTTTCCGGATGTCGGCGGAGATTTGTCCCGCATTGCCGGACTCCTGCTCAAACAGGTAACGCCGGGCGGCGGCGAGAAATTCCTGGCGGTTTTGGTCGTTCATGTTGTTCTTCTCTGGAAAAAGCGTTTTGCGATGGGTGGCATTCTAGGGACGGCCGGGCTAGCGGTCTGTGGCGATTGCGTGGGGAGGCCGTAACCGGCCTTGATGCGCTGTGACCGACTGTGACGGTCAGCTCGGCTGCTGCTGTGGCCAGCTCAGGGTGAGCCGTGCCCCCCCCAGGGACGAGACGTCTGCCCGAGCGGTACCGCCGTGCAGTTCCATCACGCGCCGCGCGATGGCCAACCCCAGCCCGTAGCCCCCTGTGGATCGGTCGCGGGAGCGGTCGAGACGGGTAAAGGCAGAGAAGACGTGTTCCCGGTCTTCGGCCGGAATGCCGATGCCGTCGTCGTCGACGTGGATGGACAGCATCGAGTCTGTCCGTTCCAGTCGAATGGCGACCCGTTCCTTGGCGTATTTGAAGGCGTTGCGCAACAGGTTGCGCAACGCGTACGGCAGGGCCTTACGGTCGATGTCGGCGGAAAAATCCTCCGGCAGGTCGGCCAGATCGAGGGAGACCTCCAGGTGGCGACCCAGGACGCGCATGGCTTCCACCTGCTCGCTCAGCCAGTTGGCCATCGGGATGTGGGTGAAATGAGAGGCAGGAGCTTCCCGTTCGAGCCGCGCGTAGGTCAGGCTGGTGTCGATGAGGTTGTCGAGCTCGTCGAGGTCGCCCTCCATCATGGCCCACAGGCGATCCCGCTCGTCGGCCGAATCGGTCCCCGAGAGCATTTCCAGGGCGAAGCGCAGGCGGGCGATGGGGGTGCGCAATTCGTGGGATATGCCCGAAGACAGCTCCTTGTGGGTGGCGATGAGCTGCTGGATGCGCTCCGCCATGCCGTTCAGGGTGTAGGCGAGGGGGGCGAACAATTGGCTGCGGGCGGTGGGGGCGCGAGCCTCCAGGTTGCCGTCGCCGAAGTCCCGGGCGGTCTGGCGCAATGCCTCCAGGTCGCGCCAAACGGGACGAATCCAGAACCAGAGCGCGACGGCGAAAATCAGGCCGATCAGGCTCCAGGTGAGAAGCCGCAAGCGCAGGTCCAGGGGGATGCGCTCGGGAATTTCCTGATTGCGCGCCGCCGCCAGGGGGCCAACCACCAGTACCTTGCTGGTGTTGCCCAGACGGTGATACATCACGTCTCCGGCGTGGTCGATGGCAATGTCGCCGGCATCAAGCTTCAAGACCTGGGAGGCGGTGAGGACGCGGTCAAGGGAGATGCGTTCGACGATGTCCAGATGGTAGGAAAATTTTTCGTCGAGGATCTTGATCTGCTTTTCCCAATTGCCGCGGGAGTGTCTGAAAAGCTCGTTTTCGATCAAGGTGATGGTGCCCCGCATGAAGCGCCGGGCATAATCGTCGGTGATGCCCCTTTGGGCGGTGGAGATGACGAAATCGGCGGTGAAGGCGATGGCGACGAAGGAGCCCATCGCCAGCAGGTAGAAATTGAAGAAAAGCTTGGAAAGACTGTAGCGACCGCCCCGCCAGCGCGGCATCGAGACCCGGAACAACGAGCGCATCGGGCTCGGTCCGGGACTGCGCTCAGTTCCAGTCATGCTTGCTGAACAGGTAACCCTTTCCGCGCACGGTCTTGATCCGGGTGGGGTTCTCGGGATCGTCGTTGAGCTTTTTGCGCAGGCGGGAGATGCGGGCGTCGATGGAACGGTCGAGACCGTCGAAGCCGATGCCGCGGAGTTCCTGCAGGAGGTCGTCGCGGGAAAGTACATTGCCGGCATGGCAGGCAAGCAGCCACAGAAGGTCGAATTCGGCCGTGGTCAGATCGATGGGTTGCTCACCCAGGGTGGCGGTGCGGGTGGCCTGGCTGATGCGGAACTGGCCGAAAATCTTTTCCTCGCCACTGCCGGGCGCCGCTTCGGGGGCGGCCGGGAGGCGGCGCAGGAGCGCTTTGATGCGCGCCAGCAGCACCCGTGGCTGTACCGGCTTGGCGATGTAATCGTCGGCCCCCATTTCGAGACCGAGAATCTGGTCGAAATCCTCGTCCCGGGCGGTGAGCATGAGAATCACGCCGCGGTAGGCGTGGCGCACGGCGCGGCAGACTTCGAAGCCGTCCTTGCCCGGGAGCATGACGTCCAGGATGACGAGGTCGGGCTGCTCTGCCAGGATGCGGGTCTCGGCAGTGTCTCCACGGCCTTCGATGGCGACTTCAAAATCGTTGCGGGTGAGATATTCGGAGGTCAGTCCGGCGAGGCGTTCGTCGTCTTCGACGAGGAGGATGCGAGCGATCATGGCGCCTAGTGTAGCGTTCCCTGGGGCCTGCTTCAAAACCCTCATGGGCGCGGGGTATCCGGAGCATCGGCCATGCCTTAGAATGGACCGTCGGATTTTGCTGGAGCTTGTGTGGATTTCCTGTTTTCCGGGGTGTTCGATCTGCCCTGGTGGGCTTACGGGCTGGTGGCCCTCGGCCTCACCCATGTGACCATTGCGGCGGTCACCATTTTTTTGCATCGCTGCCAGGCCCACCGGGCTTTGGAACTGGCGCCGCTGCCCTCGCACTTTTTCCGATTCTGGCTGTGGCTGACCACCGGTATGATTACCCGGGAGTGGGCTGCCATCCACCGCAAGCACCATGCCAAGTGCGAAACGTCCGATGACCCCCACAGCCCCCAGATCCTGGGCCTCAACCGGGTGCTTTGGGCGGGGGTGTTCCTCTACGTGCGGGAATCCCACAATCCCGAGACCCTTGCCCGCTACGGTCACGGCACGCCGGATGACTGGCTGGAACGCAGGCTCTATACCCCCTGGCATAAATTTGGCGTCGTCCTCATGGCGGCGATCGATCTGACCCTCTTCGGAGTCTTGCCGGGGGTTCTGATCTGGGCGGTTCAGATGGTTTGGATTCCGTTCTGGGCCGCCGGGGTCATCAACGGCGTGGGGCATTTTTGGGGGTATCGCAATTTCGGCTGCGCTGATGCATCGACCAATATCGTGCCCTGGGGCATCCTGATCGGCGGCGAGGAGTTGCACAACAATCATCATGCCTATGCCACCTCGGCCAAGCTTTCCAATCGCTGGTACGAATTCGACATCGGCTGGTTCTACATTTGTCTACTGGCCCTGCTCGGTCAGGCCCGGGTGAAGAAGGTGGCGCCCCTACCGCGTCTGGGCATCCCGCGGGCCGAGGTGGACCTGGAGACGCTCCAGGCCCTCATTACCTGCCGTTACGATGTGTTGGCGCGCTACGCGCGTTCCTTGGCCGAAGTCTACCGCCAGGAAATAGAGGGTCTGGCCGACCGGGCGCAATTCAAGGGCTTGAAGCGCTGGTTGGACGTCGACGCCCGTGCCGTACCCGCGGAGTGGCGCGGGCGCCTGGAGGCCCTACTGGCGCGCAGTCAACCCCTGGCGACCCTCTACGCCATGCGCGAAGAACTGGCCGAGGTCTGGAGCCGAACTAACGCCAGTGCGGAACAATTGGTAGGCGCCCTTCAGGCCTGGTGCCAGAAGGCCGACGATTCAGGTATAGCCCAGCTCAGGGAGCTTTCCGTGAGGGTGCGCAGCTATGCGCCAGGGTGAATGTGCGCTCCTGGCCCAGGTGCCGACGCGGGCCTGGTTTGCCACCCTGGCTCTGGGCGCCTTCGGCTTGGTTGCGGTGGGCATGGAATTGCAGACGCTCCTGCGGCTGGCGCCTTGCCCCTTGTGCATCTTCCAGCGCCTGCTCTATCTGGTGATTGGCGTGCTGGGGCTGGCCGGCGTTTTCCTGCCCGCGCTGCGCTTGCTGTGGTGCGCGCTGGTCGCCCTCGTGGGCCTGGGTGGCGCCGGGGTTGCCGCATACCAGAGCTGGATGCAGGCCTTCCCCCATCTGGCGACTGAATGCGGTTTTACCGAACCGACGGCCATAGAGCGTTTGGTCGACGCCCTGGGGCTGGCCTGGCCGGGACTCTTTCTGGCGACCGGCTTTTGTACCAGCCGCGATTGGGAGTTCCTGGGGCTTTCCATGGCCAACTGGTCCTTCTTCGTTTTTTTAGGCATGGCCGGATTCAGCTACGCCCTGATGCGTTGCGGCAGAACAGGGCAATAAAAAACCCGCCGGTGGGGCGGGTTTTCAGCGGGGCAACAGGCCTTACTTCAGTTTCACTTCCTTGAAGGCCACATGCTTGCGGACCTTCGGGTCGTACTTCACGAACTCCAGCTTCTCAGGCGTCGTGCGCTTGTTCTTGGAGGTGGTGTAGAAGTAGCCGGTGCCGGCCGTGGATTCCAGCTTGATTTTTTCGCGACCGCCTTTAGCCATTTCGCTCTTCCTTTATCTATCAGACTTCGCCACGGGCGCGCAGGTCGGCGAGGACGACATCGATGCCGTTCTTGTCGATGATGCGCAGACCGGCGTTGGAAACGCGCAGGCGGATGAAGCGGTTTTCACTTTCGACCCAGAAACGGCGGTATTGCAGATTGGGCAGGAAGCGGCGCTTCGTTTTGTTGTTGGCGTGGGAAACGTTGTTCCCAACCATCGGGCTCTTGCCCGTCACTTGGCAGACTCGCGCCATGAGGGTGCTCCAGTTCCGGTAATTCGTTAGAGGAAAGCCCGCGATTTTAGCGGAATCGTAGGCCGCCAGGCAAGTTTTTTGTATCGTTCAGAGGAGCCCCCGCTCCGAGAACGAAAGCGGGCTGCCCGTGCCGGCGACGATGAAGTGGTCGAGTACCTTAACCTCGACCAGGGCAAGGGCGTCCTTCAGGTTGCGGGTGAGCGCTTCGTCCGCCCGGGAGGGTTCGGCGACGCCGGAGGGGTGGTTGTGAGCCAGGATGACCCCCGCGGCATTGTGGCGCAGGGCGGCTTTCACCACCTCCCGGGGATAGACCGAAGTACCGGTGAGGCTGCCGCGGAAGAGCTCCTCGCTGGCAATAAGGCGATTCTGGGCGTCGAGCCACAGGGCGACGAAGGCCTCGTGGGGACGTCCGGCGAGGTGGAGTCGCAGCCAGTCCCGCACCGCGGCGGGGGAGGTGAAGGCGTCACGGGCGACCAGCTCCTGGGTCAGGGCACGGCGGGCGAGCTCGAAACTGGCTTTCAACTGGGCCGCCTTGGCGGTGCCGATGCCGGGAACTTCCGCCAGGTCGTCGACGGTGGCCTCGACCAACTTCTCCAGCCGTCCGCCATAGCGTTGCAAAAGATCCCGGGCGAGGTCGACGGCGCTTTTTCCTCGCACCCCGACCCGCAGGTAGATGGCGAGAAGTTCCGCGTCGGACAAGGCGCCGGGACCGAGGCGGAGCAGGCGTTCCCGGGGGCGGTCGCCCTCGGGCCAGTCGGTGATGGCCATGGGATTTCCAGTAGAATGGTCCGCATCGCATTCTACTGGCAAGACAATGGAATTGCATGGCAAGCGCATCGTTCTTGGGGTGACCGGCGGCATTGCGGCCTACAAGGCGGCGGAGCTGGTCCGCCTGCTGACGAAGGCAGGGGCTGAGGTGCAGGTGGCGATGACCGAGGCGGCGACCCACTTCGTCACGACCACGACCTTTCAGGCTCTTTCCGGGCGGCCGGTGTTCGTCGATCAGTGGGACGATCGACGCGCCAACGGCATGGCCCATATCGACCTCTCCCGGCAGGCCGACTGCATCGTTGTGGCGCCGGCTTCGGCGGATTTCCTGGCGCGCGTCGCCCACGGCCTGGCCGACGATCTGCTCGCCACCCTCGTGCTGGCCCGCGACTGCCCCTTGCTGGTGGCGCCGGCCATGAACCGGCAGATGTGGCAAAGTCTGGCGACCCGCCGCAATGTGGCGACCCTGGCCGGCGATGGCGTCGCGGTTCTGGGGCCTGCATCCGGTGAGCAGGCCTGCGGCGAGATCGGCGAGGGCCGCATGCTCGAAGCCGAGGAAATCTTCGAAGCCCTGGTGGCCTTCTTCACTCCCAAGGTGCTCGCCGGTCGGCGGGTGCTTCTGACGGCGGGGCCGACGTTCGAGGCCATCGACGCCGTGCGCGGCATCACCAATCTCTCGTCCGGGCGCATGGGTTACGCCCTGGCTCAGGCGGCGCAGCGGGCGGGGGCGGCGGTGACCCTGGTTTCCGGGCCGGTGGAACTGCCTGTTCCGGCGGGGGTCGAGCGCATCGACGTGCGCAGCGCCCTCGACATGCATCGTGAAGTGATGGCCCGGGCAGCACGATGCGACGTGTTCATTGGTGTCGCCGCGGTGGCCGACTACCGCCCCGCGGCACCGGCCGCGCACAAACTGAAGAAGGACGCGGGCGGAGTGCCACCGGTGGAACTACTCGAAAACCCTGACATACTGGCCGAGGTTGCGGCCTTGCCGAGCCCGCCCTTCTGCGTGGGCTTCGCAGCCGAAAGCGGCAACCTGGAGGAGTACGCCCGCAAAAAGCGGGAGAAGAAGAAAATCCCCCTCATCGCGGCCAATCTGATTCAGGACGGCTTCGGCGGTGACGACAACCGGCTGGTGCTGGTGGATGACGCGGGAGTCCATCCCCTCACCCCCGGTGCCAAGGCGCTCCTGGCGCGGCAACTGGTGGAACATATCGCTCGACTTCTGGAAAAACGCTGATGCATCGTATCGACGTCCGCATTCTCGATCCCCGTCTGAAGGATTCGCCCCCCCATTACGCCACCCCGGGCTCGGCCGGGCTCGATCTGCGGGCCTGTCTGGATGCGCCGCTCCACTTGCCTCCCGGCGGCACCATCCTGGTCCCCACAGGCATGGCCATCCATCTGGCCGACCCCGGCCTCGCCGCCATGATCCTGCCGCGCTCGGGGCTGGGGCACAAATACGGCATCGTGCTGGGCAACCTGGTCGGCCTGATCGATTCCGATTACCAGGGGGAGTTGATGGTTTCGGTGTGGAATCGGGGCAGGGAGTCCTTCACCCTCAATCCCCTCGATCGCATTGCCCAACTGGTGGTCGTTCCCGTCCTGCAAGTGGGCTTCAACGTGGTCGATGAATTCGACGTTTCGGTGCGCGGGACGGGGGGGTTCGGGAGTACCGGCAAGTCATGAGGGTGGGGCTGGCCGGAGTGCTGATCCTGGTGGCCGGGGCGGTGGCGGCCGCCGACGATGCCGAGTACGCCCGCGGCGAGGAACTGGTCATGGGGCGTTGCTTCCTGTGCCACGGCGTTTCCGGAGACAGTTCCAGCCCGCTTTATCCCAAGATTGCCGGTCAGCACCCGAGCTATCTCCACAAGCAGATGCGCAATTACCTTTCCGGAGAACGGGAAGGAACCGATATGCGCAAGGCCCTGGCCGGACTGGGCGACGCCGACCTCCGCGCCCTGGCGCTCTACTACAGCCGCCAGCCCACGACCCGGGGCAATTCCTCCTACCCGCAGATGCGCGAGGCGGGCGAGCGTCTATTCCGCGAGGGCAATCCCGCCACCGGCCTGAAGCCCTGCAAGGAATGCCATGGCGACGAAGGGGGCGGAACCGACAAGACGCCCCGCCTGGCCGGGCAGCACGCCCTGTATATCGAGACCCAGTTGAGTCTTTTCGAAGAGCGGCGACGCACCAACGACAACGAGAAGATGCACGACGTGGCCAAGCGCCTGTCCATTGACGAGATGCGGGCGGTGGCCGAATACCTGCGAGGACTTTGAACCTTGCCGCAAGTACCTGCCTTGGCAGCGCGCTTCCAGGCTGGGTATGCATCAGGCAGCATAGGTGTGGGTGCTCCAAACTGTTCCGCAATCTACTCCGGGAGAGCTAGCTGTTCAGTCCTGTAGCGCAGGATGAGCCAGAATATCCCTGTTTATCATCAGGTTATGAGCACGCGCCGGAAGCCACCAGGGTCGCCCACTCGGCGTCGGTGAACAGCCGGGAACTGGAAATGAAGGAGCGGCCTTCCGGACGGTCCAGGGAAAAGTCGCCGCCGCCGTGGCACTCCCTGACGTCGATGACGACCTGGGTGTGCTTGTAGAACGCGTACTGGGACTTGCTGATGTAGAAGGGGCAGCCGCCGATTTCGCCCAGGCACTCGTCGTTCGCCGAAACGATCAGATCCCCTGGCAGGAGGCAGTTGGCCGCACTGTTGTCGCAGCAGCCGCCGGATTGGTAAAACATGAGGGACGAGTTGTGCTTCTTCTTGAGGAATTCGATGAATTCCAGGGCTGACGGGGTGGCGATGACGCGATCGACCATGGGGGCCTCCGATAAAAAAGGGGGCGGTCGCCCGCCCCCTGGGATTGCCTAAGTTCAGGAATCTCCGCTTAGAAGAAGCCCAGCTTCTGCTCGGAGTAGCTGACGAGCAGGTTCTTGGTCTGCTGGTAGTGGTCGAGCATCATCTTGTGGGTCTCGCGGCCGATGCCGGATTCCTTGTAGCCGCCGAAGGCGGCGTGAGCCGGGTAGGCGTGGTAGCAGTTGGTCCACACCCGGCCGGCCTTGATGCCGCGGCCGACGCGGAAGGCGCGGTTGCCGTTGCGGCTCCAGACGCCGGAGCCGAGGCCGTAGATGGTGTCGTTGGCGATTTCCAGGGCGTGGGCTTCGTCCTTGAAGGTGGTCACGGCCAGCACGGGCCCGAAAATTTCTTCCTGGAAGATGCGCATCTTGTTGTGGCCCTTGAACAGGGTCGGCTGGATGTAGTAGCCCTCGGCGAGGTCGCCGCCCAGATGGGCGCGCTCGCCGCCGATCAGGCACTGGGCGCCTTCCTGCTTGCCGATGGCCAGGTACTCGCTGATTTTGTTGATCTGGTCCATGGAAGCCTGGGCACCGATCATGGTCTCGGTATCCAGGGGGCTGCCTTGCTTGATGGCGGCCACGCGGGGCAGGACGCGCTCGATGAACCTGTCGTAGATCGATTCCTGGATCAGGGCGCGGGACGGGCAGGTGCAGACCTCGCCCTGGTTGAAGGCGAAGAGCACCATGCCTTCGATGGCCTTGTCGAGGAAGCCGTCGTCGGCAGCCATTACATCCTCGAAGAAGATGTTGGGGGACTTGCCGCCCAGTTCCAGGGTGGCGGGAATCAGGTTGTTGGCGGCAGCCTGGCCGATGATCTTGCCGGTGGCGGTGGAACCGGTGAAGGCGATCTTGGCGATGCGCTTGCTGGTGGCGAGCGGCATGCCGGCTTCGCGGCCGAAGCCGTTGATCACGTTCAGCACGCCCGGGGGCAGCAGGTCGGCGATCAGTTCGACCATGATCAGGATGGAGATGGGGGTCGATTCGGCCGGTTTCAGGACGATGCAGTTACCGGCGCCGATGGCGGGAGCCAGCTTCCAGGCGGCCATGAGCAGCGGGAAGTTCCAGGGGATGATCTGGCCGACGACGCCCAGGGGTTCGTGGAAGTGATAGGCGACGGAGTTTTCGTCGATATCGGAGATGCCGCCTTCCTGAGCCCGCAGGCAGCCGGCGAAGTAGCGGAAATGGTCGGCGGCCAGGGGAACGTCGGCGGCCAGGGTTTCGCGGATGGGCTTGCCGTTGTCTACGGTCTCGGCGTAGGCCAGGGTTTCAAGGTTCTGCTCGATACGATCGGCGATCTTGAGGAGCAGGGTGGAACGTTCGATGGCGGAAGCGCGGCCCCACTTTTCGGCGGCGGTGTGAGCGGCGTCCAGGGCCAGTTCGACGTCTTCGGCGCTGGAACGGGCGGCCTTGGTGTAAACCTTGCCATTGATGGGGGTGATGACGTCGAAGTATTCGCCCTTGGTCGGGGCGACCCACTTGCCGCCAATGAAGTTATCGTACTTGGCCTTGTAGGCGATTTTGGCGCGAGCGGCGCCCGGTGCAGCGTAAAGCATGGTGTCTCCTTTTGAACGGTTCAGAGAGTGCCGTGAAACAGCTTTGTGCCAGTGGCAACGAGCGTGCCAGACAAATTTGGAGCACTTTTTTTGAGCGGGTGCGGCAGGGGAATTCGAGTATGCTTGCCCGATGGGCGTCCATCTGAATTACCGCTTCGAACCCGGTACTGCGGCCATCCCCGGGGAGGAAGGCCTGCAACTCGAAAACCCGCTATTCCGCATCCTCGCCGCCGTGCGTGAAGGGGGGTCGATCAGCGGTGCCGCCAAGACCCTCGGCCTTTCCTATCGCTACGTGTGGGGCTTCCTCAAGGAGCAGGAAGCCGCCTTGGGCCGCCCCTTGCTGGCCGGCCGGGCGGGGCAGTCGGCGCGCCTGTCCGAATTCGGTGAGCGACTGGTTTGGGCCGAGCGTCGCGCCCATGCCCGGCTGATGCCCCGGGCCGAGGAACTCGCCGCCCAGCTGGACAACGAACTTCTGCTGGCCGTCCGGCCGGAACTGCGGCCTCTTCTGGTGAGCACCAGCCACGACCTGCTTTTCTCGGCCCTGCGGGACCGGGTGCGGCAGCGGGCGGAGGTATTGCTGGAATTCGAATACCTGGGCAGCGCCAAGGCCCTGGATCGCCTCAACCGCGGAGAATGCGCCCTGGCGGGAGTGCATATGCCCCTGAACGATCTGCATCTCTGCCAGCGGGGGTCGGTCGTCCATTCGCGCATCGGCCGTCGCCTCAAGCTGGGCGACCACAAACTCATCCGCTTCGCAACCCGCAGCCAGGGCTTCATGGTGTCGCGGGGCAACCCCCTGGGCATTCGCTCGGTGGTGGACCTGCGCCGTCCCGGGGTGCGCTTTGTCAATCGCCAGGCCGGGTCGGGAACCCGGGTGCTCTTCGACGAATTTCTCGTGCAACACGGGGTGCCGGGCATGGCCATCGAGGGCTACGGCGACGTCGAAACCACCCATCTGGCCGTGGCCGCCTGCGTGGCGGCAGGGGTCGCCAACTGCGGCTTCGGCCTCGAGGCGGCGGCGGCCCGATTCGGCCTGGATTTCGTTCCCATGGTGGACGAGCAGTTCTTTCTCGTGTGCCACAAACCGGTGCTGGACAGCGCGCCGCTGCAGGCCATCCTGGAAGTGCTGCGCTCGGCCGAATTCCGTTCCCTGGCTTCTGCGGTCCCCGGCTATGCGGCCGACGAGGCCGGCCAGATCATCTCCCTGCGGCGGACCCTGCCCTGGTATAAGTGAGGGCGGTGCTTTCCGCCTGAGAGCTTGTGAATAAATCTACTGCGCGATCCGATTGCTTCGTTGGGCGGTGCTCGCTCCTCGCCTATCCACTTGATATGTCTCGTCGCTGCGCTCCGTCCGCCTCGCACTCGGACCGCTCGCTACGATTTCTTCACAAGCTCTGAGGTTCAGGAACCGTCGCTCGGCCGGACCAGGCGGATATTCGGCGTCGCTTTCGGGTGGGGCGCTTCGGCGGCCAGGCGCTGGGCGAGATCCTGACTCAGCATGTCGATGCGGTGGAGATGGATCGAATCCCGCAGCACAGTGGCCACCAGATCGCCAACCGAGAGGTCGACGCCGCAGTCGAGGAAGGTCGTGGCGTGGAGGAGCGCGATGTGGGCCCAGGCTTCCGGGCTCAGCTTGGCAATGAATTCATCCCGGAATGAGTGCCGCGCGCTGGCCAGGCATTCGTCCATCAGACGCGATGGGTCGCCGACTTGGGGGAGCAGGAGGGCGAGCCTGATGCAGGCGCGTTGGCGCAATTCGTCCAGATCCATGTGCTTGCTCCCGGGGCGGCGACGGCAGGCCGATGGCGCCATGGTAGCGGCGCGCCGGGCGGGAGATCAATCGAATTGGCGGGCGTAGGCCGCGTCGTTGTATAGGCCTTCGCCGAAGCGCTCGCGACCGTATTCGGCAATGATGCGCTGGCCTTCCGGCGAGGCGACGAAATCGATGAAACGTTCCGCAGTATCGCGCCCCGCCGTGGCGCCCGGTGGTGCGACGATGGCGTGGTAGGTATTGACCAGAATCCGGTCGCCGCGGAAGAGGATGGCCAGATCCGGAGCGACGCCCTTCTCCATGATCCAGGTGCTCGAATCGCTCATGAAGTAGGCCCTCTCCGCGTTGGCGCGCTTGAGGCTGGCGGTCATGAAGTCCTTGGTGACGATGTACCAGGGGCCCTGGGGTTCGACCCCGGCGGCCTTCCAGATCTGCATTTCCTTCTGGTGGGTGCCCGAATTGTCCCCCCGGGAAACGAAGGGGCCTCCGGCGGCGGCAACCTTGCGGTAAGCCTCCGCCGCACTGCGGGCAGCACCTATCCCGGCCGGATCGGCGGCGGGACCGACCAGACAGAACTCGTTCGAGCCGATCAGGGTCTTCTTCGCAGCCCAGCCGTCGGCGATGGCCTTGTCCACCTGGGCCGGGGCATGGACCATGACCATGTCCACCTTCCTGTCGCGCAGCAGGTTGAGTGACTGGCCGCTGCCGGCCTTGATCCATACCATGCGGGCGTCGGCCTGGCGGGCGAAGGCCTCGGCCAGGGTCTTCAGCAGGCCCAGTTCCCCCGGGCTGCCGGTGGCCAGGGAAAAACCGTGCTGGCCCGATCCGTAGACCGTCCCGCCTTCGTCGGCGGCCAGGGCGGGGATTCCCGGCATCAGCGCCGTAGCGGCGAGGAGCGCGAGCAGGAAACGCTTCATCGCCCGCATCACTTCCTGGCGTTGGGGAAGAAGAGCTGCTGGCCGTCGATCCTGTAGTCGGCGATGGTCTTCTGGCCCTCGGCGGAGACGACCCAATCGACGAACTGCTGAGCCAGGTTCGCCTTGACGTGGGGGTGCTTGGCCGGATTGACCAGAATCACGCCATATTGATTGAAAAGCCGCTGGTCGCCTTCGACGACGATGGTCAATTCCTGGCGATTCTTGAACGACAGCCAGGTGCCGCGGTCGGCCAGAAGATAGGCGTTCATCGAAGCCGCGGTATTGAGGGCGGGGCCCATGCCGGAGCCGGTTTCCTTGTACCAGGGGCCCTTGGCCGCCTCGAGGTCGATGGCGGCGGCCTTCCACAAGCGCAATTCGGCGGCGTGGGTGCCGCTCTTGTCGCCCCGGGAGACGAAGGGCGCCCTGGCCGCCTCGACCTTCTTCAGGGCCTCGACGATGTCCTTGCCGCCGCTGACCTTGGCCGGATCGGCCTTGGGGCCCACCAGGACGAAGTCGTTGTACATGACTTCCTTGCGCTCGACGCCCCAGCCTTCGGCGATGAATTTCTCCTCGGCGGCCTTGTCGTGGACGAACACCACGTCAGCGTCGCCGCGCCGCGCCTGATCCAGCGCCTGACCGGTGCCCAGGGCCACCACGCGGACCTTGATCCCCGTCTTCTGCTCGAAGACCGGCAGCAGATGCTTGAAGAGGCCCGACTGCTCGGTGGATGTGGTGGACGACACGACGATGAATTTTTCCTCGGCCACCGCCGGCAGCGAAGCCAGGGAAAGGGCGGCAAGGGCGGAACATAACAGACGGCGCAGGGCGTTCAAGGCAATCTCCGGAAGGTTGGACGGTCCGCGCCGGCAAGGGGCGCAGCGGCCAAAAGTATGACTTGGCGGAGAGACCGGCAGGGAGGAAGGAGGCGTTGACCTATGCGGGACAGTGCATAGGTGGAGAATCGACCAATCGGCGCAGTATTCTCAAGACGGCCGCTGCTAGGGCATTGGCCGTGCCTGAATCCGGAACGCCGATCACCGCTTCAGAATTGGCGGCAGAAAAATGATGGAAAAGTTGCTGTGCTCAGGTTTGCGTCGCTCGTACGGGCTATCCAGGTGGACAGGGGCGC
>SSTB01000053.1 GCA_009469665.1 Azonexaceae bacterium
CCTTTGTACGGAATGCAACGATTCTCCGACTCGTTGGGCGCACTGGGTGAGCCTGGTTTCGTCTAGGATGACGACCATATTCCACATTGTGTTGAAGAGGAGAGTCGTTGATGCACGACATTGAAATGCAGGAGATGTCGCAAGAATTCTTGAATTGCTGGCAGGCAGCTGGAATGCATTTGAACCAACAGGTCGATGGAGGGATTCAGTCGTGGCTGCGGGCTCATCCCTATCCGCCATTCTTGGAACACTTGTCTTTTCGGCTGGGGAATCAGTTGCTGTTCATACGCGTTGTGGATGCGGACGGGAAGGTAGAAGGCCCAGGAAGTATGCGTGGACTAAATGCCGTTGCCGAAGGTGCTAACGGTCATGCCTGCATCCTGCCTATGAGAAAGAAATTTCTTGGCGGGACGTGGGTTCCGGATAACCTTGGGTGGGGACTGCTGGATGCGAACACCCGGGAACCTGTCGATCCGGTGTCGCTGGTCACCGACGAAAAGATCGAGATGACCCCATGGGAAGTTCACGACATGGCTGTCCAGGTGGTTCGAGATAATCTGGAGCGTCAGGGGTACAAGTTGATGTCGTGGCAGGGGAATCCGGAAGTCGATCCATCGATCTGGTTCATTGGTGATAGCAAGAAGCCAGAATGGGTTGTGGTTCGCTCCACGAAGTTCCCTGAAAACGAAGCCAGGCGTCCGAACAATTGGGAGGCAATCGCAGCAGGCAGCGCGAGGATGAGCCCGATCGGGCATTTCGCATCTGTCGCGGTTGTAAGCATGGGGCAACCATTTCAGTCAGAAAATGAAGCCCCAGTTCCGCTTTGGCGGGGCCATGGAATGCATGCTCGTTTTACCGGACTGGAGTAGGTGGCCAGCCATTGAAATGCCTCCTTGGATAGGATGGCGAGATTGTTACGAAACCCGTGTGCGGTATCTGAGTGAGTCCGTCGTCGCATAAGATCGCGATCCCCCGCACACTATTCCAAGGAGCAAACGCCACGTGAAGTTCGTACATACCGCAGACATTCATCTGGATAGCCCCCTTCGTGGATTGTCCGCCTACCCAGATGCACCCGCAGACCGAGTTCGCACAGCGACCCGTGACGCTTTCTACAATCTCATCTCGCGGGCAATCGATGAGGCTGTTGATTTTGTCCTAATCGCGGGCGACGTTTATGACGGTGATTGGAAGGACTTCAACACCGGGCTCTTTTTTGTGCGGCAAATGGGCCGTTTGCGTCAGGCCGGAATACCGGTCTACCTGCTGTATGGCAATCATGACGCCGAAAGTGAGATGACCAAGGGCCTTGATCTCCCTGACAACGTCCATGTATTTTCCTCAAGAAAAGCTGAGACGTATCGGATTGATTCCCTGAAAGTCGCATTGCATGGCCGCAGTTTTAAGGTTGCTGCAACCACAGATAATCTTCTGCCGAGTTACCCCGAGCCAACGCCTGGATGGCTCAATATCGGGGTTCTACATACCGCCCTCGAAGGCAATTCAGAGCATGCCAAATATGCCCCATGTTCGATTGGTGAATTGCAAGCAAAGGGATACCAGTACTGGGCCCTCGGGCATGTGCACGAGCATTGGCTTCAGCGGGGGGATGTCACGATTGCGTATCCTGGCAATTTGCAGGGCCGCCATATTCGTGAATGTGGACCTCGCGGCGCTCTATTGGTAACGGCCGAGGCCGGCGAGATCACCGATCTGGAACGGTTTGAAGTCGACGTGCTGCGTTGGCATGCGCTAGATGTCGATATTTCACAATCTGAAACCCTAAAGGCCGCTGCGCGCCAAGCCGGTCAGGACATTGAACGATTACTGGATTCAGTAGCAGGTGACCTGCCAATGGCCATTCGAGTGACCGTTACCGGGCAGTCGATCGCCCACCGAGAGTTGTTGGGTCAAGAGTCTCAGTTGCGCCAAGAAGTTATCGCCCAGGCCGTCGCATTGGATCCAGACCGAATCTGGATTGAAAAAGTCAAGATAGCCAGTCAACCACCGAACAGAGGATCAGACAGGATTCTCGACGAGGAATCAGCTGACGCGCTGATGGAACTCGAGAGTTTGGCGAAAACTGCGATCAGCGATTCCGACTTCATGAAATCGCTGCAACAAGATATCCAGATTCTGTTGGAAAAGTTGCCCCATGAGGTATTGCAAGCCATGCCTGATCTGAAGGAATTGCGCCAAGACCCCGCAAGTCATCTCCCAGACCAGTTGGTGCAATCCGTGGCGGTATTGATGGCCAAACTACAAGCGAGTCCCGATCCGATTGCCGGACGTGAATCCTAATCGGAGTCGAACACGATGCGAATTCGCGAGATCAATCTGATCCGGTACGGAAAATTCACCGATCGTCGCCTTGAACTGCCATTCGGCGGACAGGACATCCATGTCATTGTCGGACCCAATGAGGCAGGGAAATCGACAGTACGCTCCGCGATTGGCGACTGGCTATTTGGCATTCCGATGCGAACACCCTTGGCCTTTCTTCACCCAATGCCCGAGCTACGTATTGGGGGATCGATTGAGCGGGTGGAGAGTGGTGACGGTTCGAAATCATCGCTGACGTTCGAACGGACGAAGGGTAACAAAAATACGCTTCGCACCCAGCAGGATGCTTTGATGCCGGACGCGGGCTTGCAACAGTGGCTTGGCGGACTCGACGCGCCAGCCTTCAATCGGATGTATGCACTAGACCATTCCATGCTCGTTGAGGGGGGCGCCGGAATCTTGTCGGCATCCGATGACTTAGGGCGAATGCTTTTCCAGTCAGCTTCAGGCATGGAACATTTAGGGAGCGTGCTGCAACTACTGCAAGAAGAGGCAGATTCGCTTTGGGCACCACGGAAATCAGGATCGCGCGAATATTACATCGCCTTAGATGCCTTCGATAAGGCGCATGACGATCTCAAAAAGGGAACCCTGCGAACCCGTGATTGGAAAGCGCAGCATGAGGCACTGATTGAATGTGAACAGGCCTTGGCTCTGGCACGACATCGACATGCCGAGACTCGATCGCAAATTAGCCGCTTGGAGCGTATTCGGCGGGTTCAACCGTTGTTGCTCTCGCTTGATGCTGGCCAAAGTCAGCTTGACGATCTGTTTGCTAAGGGGGCTGCGCCGTTGCTTCCGGAAGATGCGGCGGCAATCCTGAACAAGGCGAACCAGGCGATGGCATTGGCGAACGCTGACGTCCAGCGCCACCAATCAGTGATAACTGAGGCACAAGCTGAGTTGGAAAAGATTCAAGTGGATCATCAGTTGCTGTCATTGGCCTCCGACATCAACGATTTAAACGAGCGTCGACTGCAATACCGTGCCCATCGTACTGATATCGTCAAGCGACAGGAAGAGCTGCGACTGGAGTGGCAACGCGCCGGGGAGAAGGCGTCGGGTCTTGGCTGGATTTGCACGACGATCGAGGAAATGGGCAATCGCGTTCCGGCGCAAAGTATCCGATCACGCTTGAATCGGTTACTCAAGGGGCGAGGCGCATTAATCAATCAGCGCCAAACCACCGCCGATAATTTGCTGAAGCGCCAACAGGAAATTGCGGCGTTCAAGGAAACATTGCGGGGCCTTGGGTCCGATGCGATTAATCCGAAGCTCATGTCGGTCGTAGATCAGGCACTCAAGCTTGGCGACTATGAGGAGTCGATAGCAGAGTTTGATTCTCGTCTGCAGCGAATTGGGGACGAAATCGAATCCGCACTTGCTGAACTAGGTGCTTGGCGATCGTCGCCAGAGGCGCTTGCCTCGATGTCCGTTCCTGATCATGCCTCTGTTCAGAACATACTGAACGAGCAGCGCGCCGACGCCGCTGAAGAAAAGTCCTTGCAGTCTGCCCTGGAAGGCAAGAAATCTGAGTGCGATCGCACGCGGGTGGAACTCGATCAGCTTGTTCGCACCTTTCAGCCAGTTTCGGTCGAGCAAGTGGTCGAGGCCAGGGCTAGTCGGGATTCACGCTGGCTTGCCATCAAGGCAGCTCCCCAAGAATTGCTGGTTTTGGCCCCTGACTATGAGCGTGATGTTAGTCAGGCCGATGGCCTATCCGATACCCGCCTGGATAAATTGCAGCACGAAGCGGAGCGCCAATCCAAAGCTCAACGATTGGAATTACTGGAACAAGAGTTCGCGGCCATGCAAGCTAGGCTTCACGCCGTCCTCGCTCGCATCGGCGAAAGGGAGACCCAGTGGAATTCATTGGCTGATGCCTGCGGATTACCGCAGATGCCACCGGAGGTGGCACCTCAGTGGTTGGAGCAGCGACGCAAAGCGCTAGACCGGTTACGTGATCAGAGTGATGTCGAACGTCAAAGGAAAGCGAGAATTGATGCCGCAGAAGCCGCTCGCAAGGCACTGTGGAATCAGCTCAAGCCAGAGGCCAAGTCCGAGGATGCTCCTGACTTGGATGAATGCCTGCGCATTGCTCGCGATCAAATCACGCTGGCCGACCAGGCACGTGGTCAGCGCAGAACCATAGAGAAACAACTCGCAGAGGCGACCGCCAGTCTGCCCACTCTCCAAAATGCGGTGGATTCCGCGATCAGTGCTTGGCAAGAGTGGGAGGCATCGTGGCTGGATGGCGTAGGAGCCGCTGGCTACCCCGACACTGTTTTCGCCGACCGAGTCGAGGCCGAATTGGATGTCATCGAAGAAATCGATCGTCTGTTAATCAAGATTCGCGGCATCCAGACTGAACGTATCGACAAGATGCAAGCCGATCTAGATGATCTGGATCGCACAGCGAAGGCATTGGGTGAACGATTAGTTCCCGATCTGGATACTGATGTCGCAGAGGAAATCACGATCGAGTTGCTGAATCGGCTTGACGTAGCACGGCGCGCCCTCGTCGAATGGACCGAGTGGCAAGCCAAAGCAAAGAAGGCAAACGATGGATTGGATGTAGCTAAACAGGCCCAGCGTACAGTCCAGGCTCAACTTGCTCCTCTCTTTGCTACGGCGGGTGTCGATGATGTGTCGCTGCTCGCTGAAGCAATTGCGCAGTCTGAACAGCGTCGCGACTTCGAAAGAGCGATTTCGCAGGCCGGCGCTGACCTCAAGACGGGCGCTGATGGTCTATCGATAGAACAGCTGCGTGCTGAGGTATCCGGTCAAGATCCTGCAACCCTAGTGCTTGATCTCGAACGGCTCAACCAGCAGGCGGAGGACGTCATGGAAGAGGTGTCTTCGTTGAGCAATCAGCATGGCGCTCAAAAGGCCGCGTTTGATGCGTATGCTGGCGCAGATATAGCGGCTAAGGCGGAAGCGCAAAAGCACGAGGCGGTTGCCAGGATGTCTGATGCGGTTGAACGCTATTTGCGCGCACACACCGTAGCAAGGCTCCTCAAATGGTCAATGGAAAAGTTTCGTGAGACCAAGCAAGGCCCCATGCTGGCCAAGGCCTCTGCGATATTCAAGACGCTGACGCTGGAATCATTCAGTCGCTTACTGGTGGACGCGGAAGGCCAAACACCGCGACTGTTCGGCGTGCGCCCAGACGGCCAACAAGTGGATGTCGCCGGTATGAGTGAGGGCTCGCGAGATCAGTTGTATCTGGCGTTGCGCTTGGCTGCGCTGGAAATTCAGATTGCACAGGGATTCAATATGCCCCTGATTGCCGATGACCTTTTCATCAACTTTGACGATGCCAGGACTACGGCAGGATTAAGAGTCCTTGGCGAGCTGTCTCGTCGCATGCAGGTGGTTTTCTTGACCCATCACGACCATCTTGTACCCTTGGCGAAGAACGTTCTTGGGGCTAACCTGAATGTGGTTACACTGTAAATCAAACGTAATCAGTAAGTAATAATTTATTACATTTATTGCGAGTCATTGTGATGGCTAACGGATACGGCCAGAGAAGATGACCGTTCCCATCACAATGACGTCTGAAGTCAGAGGCAGGATGGGGTTCGGCCAGCTTGGGTTCAGTGCCTTGAGAAACTGACCCTCCGGCGTCTCGATGTATCGCCTGAGTAACCCGGCCTTTGGGCTGACGGCAACAACATCGCGACCATGAGTTGGTTTCACGACAGGATCAACAAAAATCACATCGCCTTCACGATAACCATCGTCCCCGACCATGGCTTCGCCGATCACTGGCAGGGCAAAGCTCATATCG
>SSTB01000054.1 GCA_009469665.1 Azonexaceae bacterium
CGGCCGCCAGGGCAACGATGCCAAGCTGGGCAAGGTCATCGGCCCTTCCTTCTCGGCCGAGGAAATGCCCGACGTGATCAGCAAGATCATCCAGGTCTATGTGGAAAACCGCCACGCCGACGAGTGCTTCCTGGATACCTATGACCGCATCGGCGTCGACCCTTTCAAGAACCGCGTCTATGAAGGCCGCGCCCACGGCAAGGCCAAGGCAAACGAAAGGAAGGTGGCGTAAATGGCCCGCCTGATCAAGAACGGCGCCGTCATGGACGACGGCTGGACCACCCTGGCCCTGGCCGAGGGCGAAACTCCGGAAGCCGTGGCCCTGCCCGCCGGCCCCGTGCTCTTCCCCCTGCCCGTCTGGAATGCCCGCAAGGAGGATATCCTCGCCCGCGGCGAACCCGTCGGCCTCTTCGTGCAGGACGACGACCGGGTGGAAGAAGTCGCCGCCGACCTCGCCCACTTCGCCGTGATCGCCGTGAATTTCCCCAAGTTCGTCAACGGCCGCGGCTATTCCACCGCCGCCCTGCTGCGCCAGCGCTACGCCTACCCGGGCGAGGTGAGGGCCGTGGGCGAAGTGCTCCACGACCAACTCTACTTCATGGCCCGGGTCGGCTTCGACGCCTTCGCCCTGCGTGACGACAAGAGCGCCGAACACGCCCTGGCCGCCGGATTCACTACCTTCAGCGAGCGCTACCAAGCTTCCACCGACCAGCCACTGCCGGCTTTCCGCCGCCGCGCAGCCTGAACCGCCCATGACGCCCAACATGCTCAAGCTGACGGCGGAGCTCACCGCCGCCGTCGCCGCCAAGGCCGAGAAGGCCCAGGCCCTGCTCGCCACCATCGCCTGCGATTGGTCCCCCGCTGCCTTCGCCAACAGCCTGGGCGCCGAAGACATGGTCCTCACCGACCTCATCGTGAAGTTCAACGCAAATTCGCCGGCCCAGCCCATCGAGATATTCAGCCTCGACACCGGGCGGCTCCCGCTGGAAACCTACGACCTCATGGCCGCGGTGCACAAACACTACGATCTGAAGCTCAAGGTCTATTTTCCCCAGAGCGAAGGCGTGGAGAACTTCGTGCGCGCCAAGGGCATCAACGCTTTCTACGACTCCGTCGATATGCGCAAGGGCTGCTGCTTCGTGCGCAAGGTGGAACCCCTGCGCCGCGCTTTGGCCGGCAAGAAGGCCTGGATCACCGGCCTGCGCGCCCAGCAGGCCGCCACCCGCGTCGGCCTGCCGGTGCAGGAATACGACGAGGGCAACGGCCTGGAGAAATTCAATCCGCTGGCCGACTGGAGCGAAAAGGAAGTCTGGGCCTACATCAAGCAGAACGACGTGCCCTACAACGCCCTCCACGACAAGTTCTACCCCAGCATCGGCTGCGCGCCGTGCACCAGAGCGGTGACGCCGGGCGAGGATATCCGCTCCGGCAGATGGTGGTGGGAAAATGCGGACACCAAGGAATGTGGCCTTCATTTGAAGGCCACCCCGTAAAGGCCGCATTTCGGCGCAGGCTAACTTTGCGCAGCAAACGTTAAGGCGCGTAGCGCCGGCCGAAGCCAAGACCCCGAATCCAAGGAGTGCGGGCTGCACGTGAAGGGTTAACACCTGCGCTCCGGTGCAGACCATTAATCCAGCAAGCCGAATTCCCAGTCCGTTCAGGCTGAGCCTGACGAAGCCCGCGGCAAACCGCCCTTCGACAGGCCGGCCCTGAGCCCCGTCTAAGGGCTCAGGGCGAACGCTGGGGTGGGCAAACTGCCCCTCGACAAGTTCGTCCCGAGCGTTGTCGCAGGGCTCAGCGCTCCCCCCACCCAGCCTGGGCACACAACGTTTGCCGCCACCCCCGGCGCAAACCGGTACACTCCCGCCTTCGCGCACGCTGCAACCCTCATCGGGCGCCCCTCCATCGCCACGAAAAGGCCCCCCGATGCACCCCGTTTCCGATCTCGATGCCCTCCTCCTGCTCGCCACCGCCCTCGCCGCCAAGCGGCGGCCGGCCGAGCTGACGGAGATCGTCGCTGCCGCCGACCTCCTCCAGGCTGCCGTGCCCTCCGCCATCAAGCTCGCCGAAGCCGTCGAGCGCCTCGCTCGCCATGGCCTGCTGGTCGAGCGTGACGGCGGCCTCGCCCTGACCCCGACCGCCCAGCAGATGATCGCCGACCAGCCCCGCAAGGCGGACGTGGCGGAACGCCTTTTCGGCATCCGGGAGCGCCTGTCGGCCCACCCCGCCAAGGGCGAGCAGGCCCCCGTTGTCCTCGCGGCCGGGCAAGTCGCCTCCGCCATCGCCGCTCACCGGGCTGCGGCCGAGACCCGCGCCAAGAACCTGCTGGTGCCCAAACCCAAGCCCGAAGGCGACAAGCAACGCCCCGGCCAGCGTCGGCGCAAGCCTCTGCCGGCCCGCCGCCGCAAGGACTGACACCCATTCGCTTCCAAACCGATACTTTGTCGACTTCGCCTTGCCGTACTAGAGCACTGTCTGCGGCTCGTCTTCGCGTCTCGATTTGAATGCGAACGGGTATGACCGCTTCTCCTCGCCCGCGGTAGGCGTCCTCCGCACCAACCGCCGATTCGCACCATGATCACCCTAAAGAACGTCACCCTGCGCCGCGGCGCCAAGGTCCTCCTCGACAAGGCCTGCGTCACCCTCAACCCCGGTGAGAAGGTCGGCCTGGTGGGCCGCAACGGCGCCGGCAAATCGACCCTCTTCGCCCTCTTCAACGGCAGCCTGCACGAAGACGGCGGCGACTACGCCATCCCCGCCCACTGGCGCCGGGCCCAGGTGGCCCAGGACATGCCCGAAACCGAGCAAAGCGCCACCGACTTCGTCATCGAAGGCGACACCTCCCTGGTAGCGGCCCAGCGGGAAGTGGACTCCGCCGAAGCCAGCGAGGACGGCATGCGCATGGCGGAGGCCTACATCGCCCTGCACGACGCCGGCGCCCACGACGCCGAAGCCCGCGCCCAGGCCCTCATCCTCGGCCTCGGCTTCCGGGTCGACGAGCTCTATCGGCCGGTGGACAGCTTCTCCGGCGGCTGGCGCATGCGCCTGCAACTGGCCCGGGCCCTGATGTGCCCCTCCGACCTGCTGCTCCTCGACGAACCCACCAACCACCTCGACCTCGACGCGCTGGTGTGGCTGGAAGCCTGGCTCAAGCGCTACGCCGGCACCCTCATCGTCATCAGCCACGACCGGGAATTCCTCGATTCCATCACCCAGGTCACCCTGCACATCGACAACGCCAAGCTGCTGCGCTACGGCGGCAACTACAGCAGGTTCGAGGACATGCGCGCCGAGC
>SSTB01000055.1 GCA_009469665.1 Azonexaceae bacterium
GGGGACGCGACCATCGACGTTTCCGGGACGGCGGGCGGCGGAACCCTCCTGGCCGGCGGGGATTGGCAGGGCAAGAATGCCGCGGTGCGCAACGCCTCGACGACCTTCGTAGGCTCCGATGTGACCCTCCGGGCCGATGCGACGGATTCCGGCGATGGCGGCAAGATCGTCGTCTGGTCCGACGGCAATACGCGATTCCTCGGAACCCTGAGCGCCCAGGGCGGCCCCAATGGCGGCAACGGGGGAAATGCGGAGGTTTCCGGCAAGGGCGACCTCCTCTTCGTTGGTGGCGCCCGCCTCGGCGCAGCGAAAGGGAATCTGGGGAATTTGCTGCTTGATCCTCTGGATCTTTTCATCGATGACGTGGGCGGGATCATTCCCAGCATCATCGATGAGAGCACGGATTTTCCGGACAACAGCGTGACCGTTTCCCCGGCGACCCTGGCCGCCATCTCCGGCAACGTGACCCTCTATGCTTCCCGGGATATGCGCTTCAACAGCGCGGTCACGCTGACGGGTGTCGGGCAGGGGCTCGCCGCGACCGCAGGCCGCGACCTTCAGCTCGGTTCCACGTTGACCACCAATGGCGGTGCCGTTTCTCTGACTGCCGGTCGTAACCTGATCGGGTTCGGAACGCCACAGATCACCACCGGCGGTGGTGCGGTGACGCTCAACGCGCAGGTGATTGCGCCGACCTTGCCGCCGCCCACGCTGGTTTCCCAATCGCTGATTTCGATTGCCGCCGGCACCGGCGCCGTCAACGCCACGGCCAGCGCCGGGGGGCTGCGGCTTGAAAATGTTACGTCTTCGGGCAGCATCAATCTCAGTGCCGCAGCGGGCAATCTGATCTTTACCGGGCTGACTTCCACGGGCGCCGAAGTGCTTTCGGCAAACGGAGGCTTAATCCTGGGGTCGTCGATCACCGCCGGCGGAGCCGTCTCCCTGACGGGCAGCAACGGGATCTTCGTATCCAGTGCGAGCACCGGCGGCGGTGCTCTGACCGGCAATACCGCTTCGGGGTCGGTGAGTGTGTCCAATATCGATACCCGCCTCGGCGGCGGTCCTGCGGGGGGCGCTGTGTCGTTCTCCGCGCCTTCTTCCTCCGTATTCGCCGGAACGGTTCAGGCGGGGAGTGGGGTGATCAGCCTGGCCGGGCGGAGCGTGTCGACTGCCACCATGACGACTACCGGCAATGTCGATCTTACGGCGACCGCCGGCAACATTTCCGCGACAGTAAATGACGCGGCTTCGGTGACCGCTCACGCGAGCAATACTTTCGGCGCCTCGGTATTTCTTCAGTCGGACAGTGCCACGACGGCCCTCAACGCCACGTCGGTGAGCGCGACTGCGACCAACCCCGGGTCTGCCGCCAATATCCAGCTGAACAGTCGGAAAGGCGTCAACGTCGGTACCGTCACCGCCAATGCTGTGGTGTCGCAAGATTATCAGTTTGTTGGGTTCCCCTACTTTACGTCTTTCTTAAAATCCCCAGGGTTCCAGAGGCTTAACCGGAACGTAACGATCGAAGGCGGAAAGGGGTCAATCCTGGCCATGGGGCCGACGTCACAAATCAGCGCCACCAATGTGACCCTGCGGACTGACGAGGGCTTTGGCGGAGGAATCGGTTCTGCCGCCACGCCGCTTCGGGTCGATGTCGAGCGCTTCTTCGCTTTCCGCCCCAATGGTGCGTTCAATGTGCAACTGGTCGGTAGCGGTGCCCCCAACTACGTCGATCTCACCATCGGCGCGGCGCCTACCGGGGCGAACTATGTCGGTACCCTGACCCGCGCCGGCGCGATCGCCCTCGACGTCTCCGCCAACGATACGACGGTGACCGTCAATAATTTCAACGTCGCCGGTGGGTTCAACACGCCCATCTACGGCCAGACTCCCGGCATTTCCCTCTATGTTCCCAACGGTAACTTGACCGTGACTTCCATGGCCGTCCCGATGGGAGATCAAGTGGGCTTCGCCTTCTGCATCGACCCGCGGTGTGGGGTTTCTTCCCCGCTCGTGATGCCGGTGGCTGTCGGTGCCAGCGGCAGCCTCGCCATTGCGAACTTCACCCGTCAGTCCGGTGGCAGCTATGGCAAGACGACCGATTTCTTCAGCGACGACGGCACCGTGACGCTGGGTGCCATCGCCGGCAGCCGCGATTCGATCAACGCCTATGCGGGTACGGGCATTGCGCTGACCGGCAACTTGACCACCCTCGGCTCCGCATCGCTGACCAACTACAGTACCGGCGACATCGTCATCGGCGGTACGGGCATCAACACCGCCGGGGGCGGCACGGTGTCCGTCACCAATTCCGGGTCGGGCGCCATTCGCGCCGCGGCCGACAACGCCGGTCTGGAAGTGACCGCCGGCGGCGCGGCCAATCTTTACGCCGCCAACATCGATACCGCCGGCTTTGTCAATCCGTTCGACGTCTCGGCGAATTCCGTCAGCCTGACCGGAGTGGGGGCATCGTCGACCATCGGCCACACCGGCGCGCCGGTCGTCGCCAATACGACCAACCTGACCATAAACGCCGGCGGGAAATTCAATGTCGATACCGGCGCGGTCGACCTGATCAACCTGGGCGTGACCGCGAGTCCCACTGGAGTGGGCACCGGCGGCCTGGCCCAGGTGGCGTCCAACGGCACCACTTACGGCTTCGCCAGCGACGGGAGCAATTTCACCCTCGCCAACTGGACGGCACCCGCCGCGCAATTTGCCGGTGGCACCCTGAGCTTCACCACCACCGCCGGCAACGTCACCCTCAACAATATCGACTTCTCCGCCAGCAATGGCAGCCTGAGTGTCCGCACCAACCAGTTCGGCAGCGGCGACATCACCCAGACGGCCACTTCCGTGCTCAATCTGGGTACGGGCAC
>SSTB01000056.1 GCA_009469665.1 Azonexaceae bacterium
ATCGAAACCGGAATCGCGCAGATTGAACAGGGAGTGGTTTTCTTTCATGGGAACCCGGCGGCGGCAAAAACCGCAGCCGCAGTGTGGCAGCCGGGCCGGGAGCGGTCAATACGGCGGGATGGGCGGCGGGATGGGCGGCGGGCCTACCCCGCCGGTATCGGTCCCCTTCCGTTCAGGGGAGGCGGCCGGCGGTGATCATGCGGTTGAACAGCACGTTGGGCGAGAGCCAGACCACCTGATCGTCGAAGACCCCGGGCCCCGGCGCTTGAGGGGGGCGCAGGACGAAGCTGGTGTCGCCGTCTGTGTTCTCCAGTTCCTCGGCGGTGACCGCCGCCGCGTTGGCGCCGCCGGCCGCGTTGGTCGCTCCCAGGCCGTTGGGGCCGTGGGAGAGCAGGACGGCAGGCAGGGTCGTGGCCAGGGTGGTGACGCAGGCGGCATCCTGGCAGACGCGCAGCGTCGCGGCGGTTGCCAGGGTGAAGCCGACGTCGGAACGGGAGAAGCTGCCTTCGACCCGGTAACGGATGCGATTGCTCCAAGCGTCCAGGGGGGCGACCCCCAGGGTGGACCAGGGCAGGAGGCCTTCGGGACTGGTGCAGGCGTTGGCGGCGCGGTTTTCCAGGCCATCGCCATTGGTGTCCGGGCAGGGCAGATAGGGACGGCCGTCCAGGGCGCTGTGGGATGCGGCGTAGCCCAGGAGCGCCTCCCGTGCTTCCAGAAGCAGATTCTGAGTCTCGCTGCGGGTGCGTTGGTCGCTCTGGACGCCTGCGGCAATCATCAGGCCGCCGGTGAGCAGGGCGACGATGACCAGAACGATGGTCAGTTCGACCAGGGTGAAGCCCCGCAGGCTGTTGCGCTTCATGGCAGCACCTTCAGCGTCCTGCCACCCAGGGTGATGAGGGCCGAATGGGCGTCGGCCCGGGTGTAGGCGGCGAGGGGGAACCAGCCGTTGGCCAGCAGCCAGTTGAACGTGGTGGCGTCGAAAGTCATGTCCTTGTAGGGCATCGTTCCGGAAATCACCCCGGCTTCGGCGATGCCGTCCGCGTCACTGTCGGCCCAGGGAAATTCGCCGAAATCGTTGTGAAAGCGGCGCAGCCCGCCCACGGTGGCTTCGCCCCCCAACTCGGCCAGCACCCGGGTGACCAGGCGGGTCATCAGCTCCGTACGGGTGATGGTGAGCACCCGGTCGTTGAAGGTCGCGGCCGGTCCCTGGCTCACGAAGGCGACGCCCCCGGCGTTGCCGAGATCGAGATAATCCGCCGCCGCCGGGGGATTGGCGGCGGTCGGGAGCGTACGGGACTGACCCGGCAGCGGGACGCCCGGCGCGATGATCAGGGCGACTGCCGCATTGGCCACCCCGTCGACGCTCAGTTGTCCGACGGTGTTGGTATTGATGGGGGCGCTGCGCAATCCGGGTGACAGGACGTACCACAGGGGAGCGCCGGACACGTCCTGCAGGACGCCCTGCTTCAGGGTGCGCCACGCGAGCCTTCCCGTCAGCGGGCCAGGAGCGGTGCAGGCGGCCCGGGCCTGACCCTCGTTGGCACTGCCCAGGGCGACGGTGTCTTCGGGGCAGGGCATGAGTCCGGGATGGCTGGCGTGGGCGGCCGACCAGCCCAGCACGGCGTCTTTGGCTTCCCGTAGCGCGGTGGCGGTCAGCGTCTCCCCCTGCCGCCGCGCCTCGGCACCGTTCCAGGCGCCGAGAAACAAGGCCGCGCCGGCCATGACGACCACCATCAGCAGCAGTAGCAGGGCGACGCCTGACTGCCGGCCCCCGCGGATCTGCAGCTTACGGCCGCTGCGGCGCGGGGCGGACGGTGAGGGTTCCGCCATCGAGGAGATCCTTGGCGCTACGGTCGTCGGGGGCTGCGAGGGTCTGGCCCGGTTTGAGGGGGAGGGGCGTCAGGGGGACCCTTTCCTCGGCGACGGGGGCGCCGTTGATCCAGGCCGTGTTGCGCCCGCTGCTGCGCAGCACGCGGCCGTTGAGGGTGGTGGGGCCGCTGGTGGTGGGGCCGGGAAGGCTCGGGTTGAGGCGCTTCCGGTCCAGTTCGGCACGCTGTTCCGGGGTGTTGAACAGGCGTCCCAGGGGGGCGGGCTCGGCGGCCTCGGCCGGCGCGGCCAGGGCTGCGGCGAGGACCATGGCCGGGAACAGGGCGCGGGGGGCGACGGTCATGGACGCTTTTCCTCCCCGGGGTTCCCTGCCTGGGCCGTGACCCAGACCAGGTCGCAGGCGGCTTCGGGCGCCGGTGCCGAACCCAGCGGGGCGCCCCGATTGAGGGTGCAGGCGCGCACCACGACCAGGGCGCTCGCCTCTCGACGCAGGGTGTCCAGGTAACGCAGCAGATCCTCTTCATGGACGAGGCGCAGACGCAGTTTCATGGGGCTGGCGTAGAAGCGCACGGCCTCTGCTGCGGCCGGCGCAAGGGCGGCGCGGGGTCCGAATTCGTAGCTGATTTCCGGCAGCTTGTGGCGGCGTTGGGCTTCGCGCAGCGTTTCGGTCCAGGCGAGGCGCTGCTCGCTGCCCAGGGTGCCGCGCTTTTGCATGGCAGCGAGGGTGAGCGATTTGTCGCGAATTTCGTCTTCCTCGACGCGCACCCGGCGCAGACGGTTCTCCGCTTCCCGCGCTGCGGCTTCTGCCGCTTGGCGGGCGCTTCCGGCGTGCTCGCGCAGGGCACGGCTCTGGCTGGCCAGGAACAGACCTGCCAGGAGCAGGAGGGCGACCCCCGCCAGATGCCAGCGGAGCTTCTTGAGATCGGCGCTGGTGAAGGTCATGGTGCGAGGCGGCTCACCAGGAGGGCGAAGCTGCGCGGCGGGGCGCTTTCTTCTTCGCGGGTGCCGCCCCTGAGGCTCTGGGACGGATCGACATCAAAAGGCTGCTGGCGGACGGTGACCTTGAGCTCGGGATCGAGGCGCAAGCGCTCGACGAAGGCGGTAAAGACTGCCACGACCTGACGGGGCTCGCTTTCCCGACCAAGGGTGACGATGCCCTTGATCTGCGCCGTCTCCCCGGCCGTACTCTCCGGGGTGGCCGGTGCGCTGCCCTTCTCGGCCTCCCCCAAGCGCCAATCGATGGCCTCGATCTCTATGGCCGGCGAGGCGTCCAGGGCCCGGGTCAGGGCCCCGACCAGGGCCCCGGGCCCGGCGGCCAGGCGTTCCAGCCCGCGGTAGCGATCCACGGCAGCGCGCAGGGCATCGTTGTTGTCGATCCCGAGTTGCGGGAAGGTGGCGGCGATCTGCTCATAGCGCTGCCGCTGTTCCAGGCTGCGGGCCTGAAGTTCGGCGACTTCCTCCCGGTCGGCGTAGGTCTCGGCGATCTGCTTGCCAGAAAAAAGCAGTGCCGCGATCAGGGCGACCGCGCCGGCGCCGATGAGGCCCTGCTTGATGCGATGGATGCCGTAATCGTGGCGAGCCTCGTCGGGGGCGTACTGCTCGGCGGGGGTGGCCTTGCCGAGAAGATAGGCGAACAGGGCGCCGCAGCGGGCGCCGGCAGGCCGCCCGTGTAGTCCCAGTGCCCGGGATGCCTCAGCGATGCCGATCAGGCGAGGGTGGAGCAGGGGAGAGGCCCCGGAAGCCCCCTCCAAGGCAGGCAGGGCATCATCCGGTGCGATGACGAAGACCGGCAGGGCATCGTTGCGCCCGAAGTGACGTTGGGCGGCCAGATATTGGTGGAGCTTCTGGCCTTCGGCGGCGATGGTGGATGCCAGCCCCTCGGGGCTGGCATCGTAGAGCGGCGCCATGCGCGAAAAGACCGTCTTGCCGTCCACCAGGTAGCTTTCGCGCAGGGCCTGATCGTGGACGGTGAGGAGCAGGCTGCGGGGGGGCGGGCGGCACAGCGTGCGCACCAGGGCGTCTCCCAGTTGGGAAACGGTGTAGAGACCCGCCAGGGGCACATGGGCGGCGGTGATGGCACTCACCCAGGGGGTGAGCTGGGCAGGGGCGGTCAGTGCGGAGAGCAGCACCTTTTCGTTGCGGCGGCGCTCTTTCTCGTACCCCAGGGAACGCACCGTGGTGTAGGGGGTGCCATAAAAGGACTGGGTGCATTTGCGTGCCAGCAGGGTGCGGCGGTCGTTTCCCCGCAGATAGGGAATGGTCTCGATCAGATGGCTCTCCTCGGCCAGATTGCAGAGCAGCATGCAGGGCTGGCTGCCCAGGGTTTCGAGGAAAGTGGCGAAGGCCGCGAGGCCCTCCGGCGTGGGTGGAAATTCCCCGGCCGCGGTGAGGCGGCCGGGATTCCAGGCGTAGACCGCCAGGCGCTGGGCGTTGAGGGCGAGGATGCAGCGGCCGCTCACGCCTTGATTCCGGTGATGACGTCGTAGATGGGGCCGATGACCGACAGCATGATCCAGCCCAACAGTGCGCCGAGCAGCAGGGTAAGCAGGGGTTCGATCATGGCCTGGGCCCGTTCGACGGACTCGCGCACGTCGCGGTTGTAAAAGTAGCTCACGTTGGCCAGGGCCCGGTCCAGGCCGCCGGTGTTTTCCCCCACCCGCAACATGCGGATGACCAAGGGGGGAAAGAGGCCGACGTCGCGAAAAGCCTGGGTGACACTCTTGCCTTCGCGGATGAAACCCTCCGCCTGCACCAGGCCTTCGCGCACTGCCAGGTTTCCCACCACGTCCTGGGTGCTGCGGATGGAGTCGAGGACGGGGATGCCGGAGGCGTAGAGCATGGCAAAGGTGTTGGCGAAGCGGGATAGGATGATTTTCTTCAGGATGTCGCCGACGACGGGCAGACGAAGCAAAAAGGCATCCCGTGCCCGGCGGGCCAGGGGATTGACCTGGAGGGTGATGCGGGCGGCGACCACGACCAGCACGGGCAGCGCGACAAAGAGCGGCCAGAAGCGGGCTAGGATGTCGGAAGCGAAAAAGAGAATTTGGGTCTGCAGCGGCAGGGACTGTCCCATGTTGCGCACGAAAAGCTTGAGCTGGGGGACCAGGTAGAGCATCAGAAAGGTGGTGGCGGTGAGGACGATGACGCCCACGAAGGCCGGGTAGAGCAACAGCTTGCGGGTGTGGGCCGCCAGTTCGTCCTCCCACTTGATGGATTCGCTCAGGCTGCCGAGCACCTGGGGCAGGTCGCCGGAGACTTCACCGGCCCGGATGAGGCTGACGAAAACCTGACTGAAGACGTTGGGGTGGGTCGCGAGGGCCTGGGAAAGGGTCTGGCCCCCCTCGATGCTTTCGATCACGCCGGCGACGACTTCGCGGAAGCGCGGGTGTTCTATGGAATCGCGCAGGTCGGCGAGACCTTCCAGGATGGGCACGCTGGAGGCGGTGAGTTGCTCCAGGTGAAAACAGAAGTGGATGATCTCCCGTCGCGGAACCCGGCCGCCGCCGAACAAGTTGCGATACTGAACCGGCTGCCCGGAGATGAGGTCGAGTTCCATGCGCCCGAGGCGCAATTCCAGGTCGATCAGGTTGGAGGCGTCGAGGCGTCCCGTGACCCGCCGCCCCTCCGCGCTCACTGCCGTGTAGTCGAAAAGCATGGCTACATCCGGTCGGTCAGGTCGACGACGCGGCCGAGTTCCTCCAGGGAGGTGGTCCCGTCGAGGACGCGCCGCAGGCCGTCTTCGGCCAGGGTGGTGAAGCCCCGCATCTGGGCGCGGCTGCGGATTTCATGGGTCGTCGCCCGCCGGGCGATGAGCTCGTCGATGCTTGTGTCGACGCGCAGCAGTTCCATGATGGCCAGGCGGCCACGATAGCCCTGGAAGTCACACTGCTCGCAGCCGCTGGCACGATAGAGCAGGGGCCGCAGCGTCTCGGTGGTGATGCCCAGGAGGCGGATTTCGTGGGGCTCCGCGGCGTAGGCGGACTTGCAGTGCTCGCACAGGCGTCGTACCAAGCGCTGGGCGACGATGCCGATGATGTTGCCGGCCAGGATGTCGGGCAGGACGCCAATGTCGAGCAGGCGCGGAATGGCCCCGATGGCTGAATTGGTGTGCAGGGTGGTGTACACCTGGTGGCCGGTCATGGCGGCGCGGAAGGCCATTTCGGCGGTTTCGGCATCGCGGATTTCGCCCACCAGGATGACGTCCGGATCCTGGCGCATCATGGAGCGGATGCCGTTGGCGAAGTCGAGTTTGGACGAATCGGCCACCGAGGTCTGGCGCACCAGGGTCATGGGGTACTCGACCGGGTCTTCGAGGGTCATGATGTGGACCCCCTCGTTGTTGATGTGGTTGAGGACCGAGTAGAGCGTCGTGGTCTTGCCGCTGCCGGTGGGACCGGTGACGAGGATGATGCCTTCCGGGCGGGCGATCATCAGCTTGAGCAACTGCAGGTGCTCGTCGGCCAGGCCGAGTCGGTCCAGTGGCACCAGACCCTTCTGGCGGTCGAGAACCCGCAGGACGATGTTTTCGCCGTGGATGGTGGGCTGGCACGAGACACGGAAATCCACCGGGCGGCCCGACACGCTCAGTCCGATGCGGCCATCCTGGGGCGCCCGCATCTCGGCGATGTTCATGCCCGAGAGTACCTTGATGCGCACGGTCATGGCCGGCCAGTAGGATTTGTGCAGGGCGCGAATCTGCCGCAGGATGCCGTCGATGCGGTAGCGGATACGCAGGAAGTTGGCTTCGGGCTCGAAATGGATGTCCGAGGCATCCCGCTTCACCGCGTCCGTGAGAATGGAATCGATCAGGCGGACGACCGGCTGGCTGTACTGGTCGTCGCTGGCGGCGAGGCTCTTCCAATCCACTTCGCCGGTTTCGATCTCGTGCAGGATGCCGTCGATGGACAGTTCGTGACCGTAATACTGGTCGATGGCACGGTCGATCTCCGATTCGCCGGCCAGCAGGGTGTCCAGTTCTATCCCGTCGGGAATCAGGGCGCGGACCCGGTCCAGGCCGACGATGTCGTTGATGTCGGCCACCGCCAGGGTCAGGCGGTGTTGCACGAGATCCAGGTCCAGGGGCAGGAGATGGTGGCGCTTGGCCACTTCCCGCGGCACCAGTTTCACCGCCTGGGGGTCCACCACGGCGTGGCCGAGGTCCACGCTCTGGCGGCCCAGGCTTTCGGACAGGGCCTCGCGCAGGGTCGCTTCGGTGACGAAACCCAGGGATACCAGCAGCTTGCCGATGGGCTGGTTGGACTTCATCTGCTCCAGCAGCGCGATGCGCAACTGGTCTTCCGACAGAATGCCCTCGGCGATCAGGATCTGGCCGATGGGCCGGCGCTGTGCGGCGGGAGCGTTCATCGTTCCGTGACGGCGAGACTGGCCAGACGCCGTTCGGCCCGGCTGCGGTCGAAGGCGGCGGGCCGGCGTTCGGCGGCTTCCAGCGCCAGGCGGTAGTGCTGGGCCGCGAGGCGCGGCTGGCGGAGCTGGTCCAGGCTCACGGCCAGGTTGAAAAGATAGTCCGGGTTGTCTCCATCGGCGGCCACGGCGTTGAAGTAGGCGGCCTGGGCCTCCCCCCAGCGGGCCTGGCGGGCCAGGAGATTGCCCAGGGCGAAGTTGAGGGGCGCCGATTCCGGCTGGGAGGCCAGGGCGGACTTGAGGCGGCTTTCGGCCCCGGCGGGATCCACCGCCGCCACGGTGGCGAGGGCCGCGGCCTGGGCGGCGGCATCCTTGGGATCGGCTTCCAGGGCGCGCTGGTGATAGGCTTCGGCGTCCCCGCTCCGACCTTCGCGCTGGGCGATGGCGGCCAGTCCCAGGAGGGCGTCCAGGTTGCGGGGGTCCCGGTTTAGAGCCCGCTCGTACTCCTGGCGCGCAGCGTCCAGGGCGCGTCCCCGCAGATGATCGTAGGCCCGCTGCACGCCCGGGTCGGGCTCGGGTCGGGTCTTTTGCAGGCGAATGGCCGTGGTGGGGGAGGCGGGTGGGGAGGCTTCCTCCAGGGGCATCGTGCGTGCGGCGGGTACCGGGCCGCTCTCCCGCGGTGGCGGTCCGGCGGTCAGGGCGGCAGGGGGCAAGGGGGGGGTCGCCGGCGGAGGGCTCTCGGCCTGTGCGACGGCGATCGGGGGTGGTGCCGGGGACGGCGTCGGCGCGGGACGGGGTGGCGCGGCGGGACGGGCGAGCCCAGGGCTACCGAGTTGCCGGATTTCCCACCAAATGTAGCCACCGATGCCGACGGCAATGCAGGCCAGCAGACCCAGGGCGATCAGCAGGGGCCGGTTGCCCGGCAGCGGGGGCTTGACGGCGAAGGCGTTGCGAATCGCCTCACGGCGGGCGTCGTCGCTGGCGGCAGGCACGGGGGCAGGCGCCGCGGGGGCGGCCTCGGCGTCTTCCAGCAGGAAATCAGGGGGGGGCGAAGGGCGGGCTGGGGGAAGATCGCGCGGCGCCTCGGCCACGGGCTCCAGGGTCAGATCGGGTTGGGGGCGGACCGTCCCGGTCAGGCGGCGGGCCGCGTCCTGCTTGCTTTCTTCCGCCCGTTTGAGGGCGTCCATCAGGAGGCTCATGGCGTCACCGCCCCGGGCCAACCTGGAGGGGGCGGGCTTCGGCCGGTTGGGGGAAGAAATTCCCGTCCGGCAGATAGTCCTTCAAACCGGCGTAGTCCCCGGCCAGACTGGCGTCGCGGATGACGATGGGGCGCAGGAAGATGACCAGTTCCGACTTGGTGGCGGCATTGTTGCGATTGGTGAAGGCTTCGCCCAGCAGGGGCACCTGGCCCAGGACGGGAACCCGGTTGTTCCTGTAGTCGATGCGGTCGTCCATGAGGCCGCCCAGGACGGCGATTTCGCCGCTGGCGATACGCATGACCGACTCGATCTCCCGCGTGCGGATCTGGGGCACCCGATTGCTGACCGTAGTGAGATTGGGGTTGGGATCGATGACGAAGTCGGAAATGCTGGTCACCGTGGGACGGATATTGAGGATCACGTCCCGGTTTTCTCCGATCTGCGGCGTGACGGCCATGACCAGGCCGACCGAAACCGTCTGCGGCGTCGTGGTGTAGGCGATGATGGGATTGGCGTTGAGATTGCCCGCCGTGACGTCGGCCTTGACGTTGAAATACACCACGTTGTCGACCACGGTGAGCATGGCCGTCTGGTTGTTCATGACCGAAAGCCTCGGGCTGGAGAGCACCTTGGTGGTGCCGAAGGTTTCCAGGAGGCGGATGCCCGAAGTGACCGAATCGCCGGTGTAGGTCAGGTTGTTCACGGCGTTGGTGGCGCGCAGGGTGTTCATGGCCAGGGCGAAGCGGCCCCCGCGCAGGAGGCCGGACCAGTCGATGCCCTGTTCGTAGCCATCGGCCAGCTTCACTTCGACGATGGTGGCCTCGATCATCACCTGCCGGCGGGCGGAATGGATCACCCGGTCGATGAATTCCTGGATGCGTTCGTGCTGGCGCTGGGTGGCGCGCACGGTAACCACGCCGGTTTCGGCATGCACGATGACCGAAGCCGCTTCCCGCACCGTGCTGCGGCGGACGATCACCGTTCCGGCGCCTTGGGCTGCGCTGGTGGGCGTCGGGTTGATGCCCAGGGCGCTGGCCACCGCCTGCGCCGCCCGGGATCCCGTGCCCTGGGGCAGGGCGGCCGCGCCAGTGGCGGTCTGGGAGACGTTCTGCTCGGTCACCGTCTCGCTGGAGCCTTCCGGGAGGACCTTGTCGGTCTCGTGCAGGATATCCTTGATGTTCTTTTCCAACTGCTCCCAGAAGCGGTTGCGCGAAGTATTCTCGATGCGGGTGGCGGACACGTTGCCGCTGCCGCCTCCCGCGGCGGCGCCCGTGCCGCCGACGGCATTGCCGCTGAGGGTGGCGATCTGGGTGTTGGCGGAGACCGTTCCCGTGACGCTGCGCGCCAGATTGACGTAATCGACCTTGTAATGCCGCAGGAAAGGTGAATCCGGCATCACGGCCAGATTGGGGCCGTCGAGTTCGAAACGCATATCCACTTGCTTGGCGATGCGATTGAGGAGTTGGGGCAGGGTCTGGTCGATAGCGTTCAGGGTGACGCTGCCGCTGATGCCCGGGTGGATGTCGACGTTGAGGCGGGCGTCCCGGGCCAGGGCGAAGAGCAGATCCTTCACGGCCACGTTGTTGACCACCACGCTGTAGGTTTCCGCCTTGGGCAGGGCGCGGGGTTTGGGCAGCGCCAGGGTTTGCTCGACCGGCGCGGGAATGTCGGCGGCGGGACCAGCAGTGGCGGTCGCCGTGTTCAGGTGTCCCTTGGTCGGTTCGCGCGGGGTCGGCGCGGCGCAGGCGGCCAGGAGCAGGGCGGCGGCGATCGCGGCGGGGCGTCCCATGTTCATCCGGCGTGTTCTCCCTGTGCTTGCCCCGGCAGCAGAACGCCGGGGCTATCCCAACGGCGAATAGTAACCCAATGCACCGGGCGCGGAAGGGGGGCGCTCATTGCAGCCTCGAAACCTGCCGCGGGTAGGGTTCCAGGCGGCGCAGGCCCTCGGGCAGGGCGGCGATGGCTTCCATCGCCGCCGCGCGGGTGGCGAACTCGCCGAAGATGACCCCCAGGCGATCTCGGCCCGAACGGTCGGAGCGGTAGGCGCGAATCTGCTCGGCGTCGAGACCTTCGGCATGGCGGCGCAAAAAATTCTCGATCAGGCCCGGGTTGCCGGCGTCGGCCGCGTAAAGCTGAATGAAATAGTGGCGGGCGTTGGCGCCGGCGGACCAGGTGTCGAAGCGCTCCAGGCTGCGGCGGGTGAGGGGGCCAAAGGCCGCCGCGGTCGCTCCGCTCGGCGCGGCGATGCCTGTAGGGGTCGCAGCCGCCGTCGGCGCCGGGCCCGCGGGGCGAGACGGTGCGGGAATGGCGGCGAGGGCGGTGGCTGGCCCTGCGCTTGGGTCTGGTTTGGGCGAGGTTCGGGCGGCAGCCGCTTCGCTCCCCGGCGGCGCTGCGACGGCGGGCTCCCCCGGCGCAGTGGCGCCTTCCCGGGGGGTGGCAGCGGCAGGTTCGGGCGCCCCGGGGGCGGCGGTGCCGGGGGCCGGGGCGCTATTCCCGGGAGCGGCGTTGGCGGCGGGCGTCGCCGGGCCCGGAGCGCGGCTGCCCAGGGTGTAGGCCACGAACAGGAGCGCCACGGCAACCCCTGCCGCGGCGGCTGCCGGGATGAGGCGTCGTCGTGGCTCCCCCAGGGAAGTGAAGCGGGCGTCGCGGATGGCCGTCTGGGCCTCGGCCAGGTCCACCCGGTGGCCCCCCGCCGAGTAGGCGGCGAGCAGGGCCTTGTCCGCCAGGATGTTGATGCGCCGCGAGAGGCCCTGGGAATTGCGGGCGATGGCGGCGACGGCCTTTTCCGTGAACGGGCTGGGGCCACGGTAGCCGGCGGTGCGCATGCGGAATTCGAGATAGGCTGAAACCTCGGTGGCTTGCAGGGGCGCCAGGATGAAGTGCTGGGTGACGCGCTCGCGCAATTGCCGCATGTCGTTCTGGGCCAGTCGGGCGTCTATTTCCGGCTGGGCGAACAGGGCGATCTGCAACAGCTTGCTGCTTTTCGATTCGAGGTTGGACAGGAGCCGCACTTCTTCCAGGGATTCGGCGGGCATGGCATGGGCTTCGTCGATGAGCAGCACCACACGCCGTCCCAGGGCGTAGCGCTCGACCAGGGCATTCTGCAAGGCCCGGGTGAGGGAATGGGTGCTGCGGCCGTCGGCGGGAAGGCCCAGTTCGTCGGCGATGGCGCCGACGATTTCCTGGCGGGAGAGGGAGGGGTTGGCCAGGTAGATGGTGTCGACCTCGGGGGGGAGCTTTTCCAGCAGCATGCGGCAGAGCATGGTCTTGCCGCTGCCCACCTCGCCCGTGACCTTGACGATGCCTTCGTCCTGGGTGATGGCGTAGATCAGCGCTTCCAGGGTGGGGCCGCGGTTGGCGCCGGTAAAGAAGAAATCGGTGTGCGGCGTGATGCGGAAGGGCGGTTCGGCAAGGCCGAAATGATCGAGGTAGAGGCTCACTGGCGCCCCCCGCCGGCCATTCGGTTGTACAGGGTGGTGCGGTTGATGCCCAGGCGGCGGGCGGCCTGGCTGACATTGCCGTTGGACAACTGCAGGGCCGCCTCGATGTAGCCCTTCTCCCACAGGGCGAGGGTGGCGTCGAGATCCATGCGGCCCTTGTCGATCAGGTGCCGGGTGGCGGAGCGCACTGCGGTGTCGAGGTCGGTGGCGGCCAGGGAGGGGGCGCTGGCGGGAGACTCGTCGCCCTCGTCGAATTCGGCGTGCAACTCAGCGGCGCCGACCACCCGCCCGGGGTACTTGGCGGTCAGGCGGATGACGATATTGCGGAGCTCCCGCACATTGCCGGGGAAGACGTAGGCCACCCAGAGCGCTTCCGCGCCGGCGTCGAGGGAAAAGGGGCGCGCGCCGGTCTGCTCGGCGTAGATCTGGCGGAAATGGTCGAGCAGCAGCAGGCGGTCGTCACCCATGTCGCGCAGGGGTGGCACGCTGATGGTGAAGACTGAGAGCCGGTGAAAGAGGTCGGCCCTGAATCGGCCCGCCTTCACTTCCTTGCGCAGGTCGCGATTGGTGGCGGCGACGATGCGCGCCCTGGAGCGGCGGGTCTGGGTTTCACCGACGCGCTGGTACTCGCCATTTTCAAGGACGCGCAGCAGCTTGGGCTGGAGGTCTAGAGGCAATTCGCCGATTTCGTCCAGGAAGAGGGTTCCCTCGCCAGCATCCTCGAAATAACCTGATTTGGCGGCGCCGGCTCCGGTGAAGGCGCCCTTGGCGTAGCCGAACAGGGTCGGTTCCACCAGGCTGGGCGATATGGCGGCGCAGTTGAGGGCCAGGAAGGGCCGGTCGCGTCGGCGGGTGCGATGATGAAGGCAGCAGGTGGCGACCACATCCTTGCCGCTGCCCGACTCGCCTTCGACCAGGACCGGAAAGCTGTAATCCCCATACTGGCCGATCTGCAGCAGGAGGCGCTGGATGGGCAGGCTGGAGCCGATCAGGCGGCATCGCTCCTCGGGTGCACGGGCCGCTTCGGTGCCTCCCGTGAATCTCAAGGCTTGTCGCAGCAGGCGCAGGAGGTCGCCGGGGTCACAGGGTTTCCCGACGAAGTCGATGGCGCCCAGCGTGCGGGCGTGGCGGGCGTTCTCCTCCCCGTTCTGGCCCGAAAGAACGACGATTTTCATGGCCGGCGCAAAAGCCAGGAGGTCTCCGATCAGGGCGAAACCCTCGTCCGGCCGATGGGGAAGGGGCGGCAGACCCAAATCGACGATGGCTGCTCCGGGCACAGCCTTCAATTGACGCAGGATCTGCAAGCAGTGGGGCCGTGAATGACTGGTGAGTACCTCGAAATCCCGCGCCAGGGCGAAGCCCAGCGAATCGCTGATGAGCGGGTCGTCGTCGACGAGAAGCAGCAGGGGTTTCGCGGGATGGGACGGGCTCAAGGGGCGAACCAGGAAATATTTCACGGAATTATAGCCCCGGCATCGGCGGGGGAAATCGCTCCCGTCTGCTAGAATTGGCCCCTTTTTCAAGGACTCCCATCTTGCCCGACGATATCCTGGTCGATATCGAAGATCTGCACTTCACCTATGATGGCCGGCCTGTGTTGCGGGGGATCGACATGAAGATTCCCCGGGGCAAGGTGGTGGCCATCATGGGCGGTTCGGGCTGTGGCAAAACGACACTGCTGCGCTGTATCGGCGGCCAGCTCAAGGCCAGCCGCGGCGAAATCCGTCTCGGCGCAGACCGTATTTCCGGCATGGGGCAGCGGGAACTCTATCGAGCGCGGCGCAAGATGGGGATGCTGTTTCAGTTCGGTGCCCTGTTCACCGACATGACCGTGTTCGACAACGTGGCTTTCCCACTGCGCGAGCACACTGACCTTCCGGAAGCCATGGTCCGCGACATGGTGCTCATGAAGCTGGAGGCGGTCGGTCTGCGCGGCGCCCGCGACCTGATGCCGGCCGAGCTCTCCGGCGGCATGGCGCGGCGGGTGGCTCTGGCCCGGGCCGTGGCCCTCGACCCGGCCCTCATCATGTACGACGAGCCCTTCACCGGGCTGGATCCCATCGCCCTGGGGGTGATCGGGCAATTGATCCGCCGCCTGAACGATGCCCTGGGGGCCACGTCGATCATGGTGACCCACGACGTGCAGGAATCTCTGCTCATCGTCGACTACATCTATTTCGTTTCCGAGGGGCGCATTGTCGCCCAGGGTACACCGGACGAAATCCGCGCTTCCCGCGACCCCTTCGTGCATCAGTTCGTCCATGCCGAGGTCGATGGGCCGGTGCGCTTCGACTACCCGGCTACCGACTTGCGTAGTGATTTCCTGGGAGGCGGGCGTGGCTGACAGGGGCAGTCCCCTGCACCGCCTCGGGCACGGCGCCATCGAGCTGGTGTGGCGCCTCGGATTCGCGAGCCGGTTCTTTGTGGCCATTCTGCTGGCGTCCGGGACGGCCTTCCGCCGCTTGCACCTTACCCTGCGCGAGGTCTTTTTCAGTGGTGTGCTCTCGCTGCTCATCATCGTCGTTTCTGGCCTCTTCGTCGGGATGGTTCTGGGTCTGCAAGGCTACGAAACCCTGCAGCGCTTCGGCTCTACCGAAGCCCTGGGGGTTCTGGTGGCCCTCTCCCTCACCCGGGAACTGGGACCGGTGGTGGCAGCGCTCCTCTTCGCTTCCCGCGCCGGATCCTCGGTGACGGCGGAAATCGGCTTGATGAAGGCGACCGAGCAGTTGAAGGCCATGGACATGATGGCGGTCAATCCGATCGCCCGGGTGGTAGCGCCCCGGTTCTGGGGCGGGGTCATCGCCATGCCCCTGCTGGCAGCCCTTTTCTCCGCCATGGGAGTTTTGGGGGGCTGGCTGATCGGCGTGGTCTTCATCGGTGTCGACGATGGCGCCTATTGGTCGCAGATGCAGGCGGCGGTCGATTTTCGCTTCGACATCTGGAATGGCGTCGTCAAGAGCGTGGTCTTCGGGGCTGCGGTTTCCCTCATCGCCGTTTTCGAAGGCTATGACTCGGTGCCCACCGCGGAAGGGGTTTCCCGTGCCATCACTCGCACCGTGGTGACATCGGCCCTGGCCATCCTGGCCCTCGATTTCGTCCTGACATCCTTCATGTTCCGGGGAGCTTCATGAATCGCACCGTCCTCGACCTCTGGGTCGGCGTTTTTGTTGCCATCGGCATCGCGGCGCTGTTGTTTTTGGCGCTGAAAGTGGGGAATCTTTCCTCGGCCCACCTCTCCGAGAGTTATATCCTCACCGCCAAGTTTGATAACATCGGCGGCCTGAAGGTGCGGGGGCCGGTCAAGAGCGCGGGGGTCGTGGTCGGGCGCATCGATGACATCCGTTTCGACGGTCAGACCTACGAAGCGGTCGTGACCCTCAAGATTGACCAGCGCTACAGGTTTCCGAAGGACACTTTTGCGTCGATCTATACCTCGGGTCTCCTCGGGGAGCAGTACGTCGGTCTGGAACCGGGGGGCGACGAAAAGATGCTCAATCCGGGCGACGCGGTCGGCAAGACCCAATCGGCCGTGGTTCTGGAAAAGATGATCAGCCAGTTCTTTTTCAACAAGGCTGCTGAAGGACAGGAAAAGCAATGATGGCGAAGGGCGAAAATGAAAACTCGGGCCGCACTGGCTGCTGGCTGACCGCGGTGGCGCTGGTGGCGACGCTGTCCGGTTGCGCCAGTTCCGGCGGCAACCCGCGGGATCCCTACGAGGGGTTCAACCGGGCCATGTTCGCCGTCAATGAAGGTATCGACAAGGTTGCCAAGCCGGTCGCCCAAGGCTACGACGCAGTGATGCCCCTGCCCGCCAAGGCCGGCGTCGGAAACTTCTTCGGCAATATCGGCGACCTGTGGATCGGCGTGAACAATGGCTTGCAAGGCAAGGTGGGCGATGGGGCCAGCGATCTGGGCCGCCTGCTCATCAATTCCACCGTGGGCATTTTCGGCCTCTTCGACGTGGCCAGCGAGATGGGCCTGGAAAAGCACGACGAGGATTTCGGCCAGACCCTGGCCCGCTGGGGCGTGGGGGACGGTGGCTACCTCTTCTGGCCCATCATCGGGCCGCGCACCCTGCGCGATACCGGCGGATTCGTGGTGGATACCTTTGCCGATCCGGTGCAGTGGGGCGTGAACGATGTGCGGGTGCGCAATTCCGCCTATGCCGTGCGCTTCATCGACGTGCGGGCCAGCCTCCTGCCGGCTGATAAGGTGGTGGAAGAGGCGGCCCTGGACAAGTATGCCTACATTCGCGATGCCTATCTGCAACGCCGCCGCAGCCAGGTTTTCGACGGCAATCCGCCCCGCTTGCCCGAAGAATAATCCTCCATGGAATTCGGAAGTTCTGCCCCCATGAGACTTTTTGTCGCCTTTTTTCTGCTGCTCCTCTCCCTGACCGTCCAGGCCCAGGAGGCTCCCGACGCCCTGGTGCGGCGGGTCACCGACGAGGTGCTGGACATCGTCCGCAAGGACAAGGACATCCAGAATGGCAATGCCAGGAAAGCCATAGATCTGGTCGAAACCCGTGTCCTGCCCCACTTCAACTTCACGCGCATGACTGCGCTGGCGGTGGGCAAGGACTGGCGGCGGGCGACGCCCCAGCAGCAGGAACGTCTTTCCCATGAATTCACGACCTTGCTGGTGAGGACCTACTCCAATTCCCTGTCCGCGTACCGCAACGAGACGGTCCGCTACAAGCCCTTCGTGCTGGCGACAGGTGCCACGGATGCCCTGGTGCGCACTGAAATTCTCCAAGCCGGCAGCAAGCCGATCCAGCTCGACTACAACCTGGAAAAACTGGACAACGGATGGAAGGTCTACGACGTGGTCGTCGCGGGCATCAGCCTGGTCACCAATTACCGGGATCAGTTTGGCCAGGAGATTCGTAGCGGCGGCATTGATGGCTTGATCCAGTCCCTGGCCGGCAAGAACCAGTCGCTCGAAGCCGGCAAAGCGGAGAAGAAATGATCGAGCGCCGCCCCGGCGGCTGGCGGGTGACCGTTCCCATGGTCATAGACAATGCCGCGCCCCTGCGCGTGGCCGGGGCTGCCCTCATCGACGGGGGGGTTGCCGTGGTGGACCTGACGGCCGTGGGCGAGGCGGATTCCTCGGCCCTTGCCGTTCTCCTCGATTGGGTGCGCCAGGCGGAAAAACAGGGGGGAAGCCTCGCGTTCCGTGGCGCTCCGTCCGGTGTAAGGGCCCTGGCCGGGCTCTATGACCTGGACGGCATTCTGCCCCTCGTCTGAGAGCCTGTGAAAATTTCATTCACCCCCGCTCGTCATGCCCAGCTGCGCCCGCTCGGCGTTGCCAATGCTCGCCATAGCCCGAGCTATGGCTGTGCTTGGCGCCTTGATCGTGCACACCTGGGCATGCCGCTCGGGCGCGCCCGAAAAATTCACAGGCTCTGATCCCGCTTTTCCTTCGTGCCCGCCGCCGTATCTCTCGTTGACGTCGTCAAGCGTTTTGGTGCCGTGACCGCGCTGTCGGGGGTGTCCCTGGAAATTGCCGCGGGCGAATTCTTCGGGCTCCTGGGTCCTAACGGGGCCGGCAAGACGACGCTGATCTCCTGCCTAGCCGGTCTGGCACGGCCGGACTCCGGGAGCTTGAGCGTCCTGGGGCGCGATGTGGGGCGGGAATACCGGGAGGCGCGCCGTCTCCTGGGAATGGTTCCCCAGGAACTCGTTTTCGACCCCTTCTTCACCGTGCGCGAGACCTTGCGCATCCAGTCCGGCTACTTCGGCCTGCGCCGCAACGACGACTGGATCGACGAAATCCTGGTCAATCTCGATCTCGCCTCCAAGGCCGAGGTCAATATGCGGCGCCTTTCCGGGGGGATGAAGCGCCGGGTCTTGGTGGCCCAGGCCCTGGTGCACAAGCCCCCGGTCATTGTCCTCGACGAGCCCACGGCCGGGGTGGATGTGGAATTGCGGCAAGGACTCTGGCAATTCGTGCGGCGCCTCAACGGCGAGGGGCACACCATCATCCTGACCACCCATTATCTGGAGGAAGCCGAGGCCCTTTGCGGGCGCATTGCCCTGATGAAGCAGGGACGCGTCGTGGCCCTGGATACCCGGGAAGCGCTCATGGCAGCTCACCAGGGTGCCTCGCTAGAGGAAGTGTTCGTGAGGGTGATGAAAAATGCTTAGCTTCTGGACGCTGTTCAGCAAGGAAGTGCTGCGCTTCTGGAAAGTGAGCTTTCAGACCGTCGCGGCGCCGGTGCTCACTGCGCTGCTGTACCTCCTCATCTTTGGCCATGTCCTCGACGAGCATGTGGCTGTCCACGGGGTGCGCTACATCGCCTTCCTCGTGCCCGGTCTGGTCATGATGCAGGTGCTGCAGAACGCCTTCGCCAATTCGTCCTCCAGCCTGATCCAGTCCAAGGTGACCGGGTCCATCATTTTTGTGCTGCTGTCGCCCATTTCCTACGGGGCGTTTTTTGCTGCCTACACATTGGCCGCCATGGTACGGGGCCTGATGGTGGCGGTGGGCGTCCTGGCGGTGACCGCCTGGTTCGCACCGCTGCGCGTAGAGGCGCCCCTGTGGATTTTCGCCTTTGCGCTGGCGGGAGGCGGTGTGCTCGGTGCCCTGGGGGTGATTGCCGGCATCTGGGCCGAAAAATTCGACCAGCTCGCAGCCTTTCAGAACTTTCTGGTGATGCCGCTGACCATGCTTTCCGGCGTCTTTTATTCTATACACTCGCTGCCAGAATTCTGGCAGCGCGTCTCCCATTACAATCCTGTTTTTTACATGATCGACGGCTTCCGCTATGGCTTTTTCGGCGTCTCCGACGTGCCGCCGCACCAGAGCCTGCTCGTGGTCGTCACCAGCCTTGCGGCAGTCTCGGCGCTCACCCTCGGGCTCCTGAAGCGTGGCTGGAAACTGAGGGCATAACAATGATGCACCCCGAACAGATCAAACAACTCATCCTCGCCGGGCTCGCCTGCGAACATCTTTCCGTCGATGGCGACGGCCACCACTTCGACGCCGTCGTGGTGAGCGCCGAATTTGCCGGCAAGAACCGCGTCCAACGCCAGCAGCGGGTTTACCAGACCCTGCGCGAACGCCTCGATACCGGGGAACTGCACGCGCTGTCGTTCAAGACCTACACCCCACAAGAATGGAGCGCCCAGCGTGGATAAACTTCTGCTTCAAGGCGGCCTTCCCCTGACCGGCGAAGTCGCCATCTCCGGAGCCAAGAACGCGGCCCTGCCCATCCTCTGCGCGTCCTTACTCTCCGATCAGCCTTTGACGCTCACCAACGTTCCCCACCTCAACGACATCTCGACCATGCTGCGCCTGTTGGGGCAGATGGGAGTCGGAGTGACCCTGGAGGGATCCGATGCCGTGGTTCTCGACGGCGCCGGGCTGTCCAATCCCCTGGCTTCCTATGAGATGGTCAAGACCATGCGGGCCTCGATCCTCGTCCTCGGTCCCCTGGTCGCCCGCTGTGGCGAAGCCCGGGTGTCCTTGCCTGGCGGCTGTGCCATCGGCGCCAGACCCGTGGACCAGCACATCAAGGGTCTGCAGGCCATGGGGGCGGAAGTCAGGGTCGAGCAGGGCTACGTGCACGCCAAGGCCAGCCGCCTGAAGGGCGCCCGTATCTGCACCGACATGGTTACCGTCACCGGCACCGAGAATCTCATGATGGCCGCTTGCCTCGCCGAAGGCGAAACCGTCATCGAAAACGCCGCCCGGGAGCCGGAAGTGGTCGACCTGGCCAACTGCCTGGTGTCCATGGGGGCGCGCATATCCGGCGCCGGCACCGACATCATCCGTATCCAGGGGGTCGAGCGCCTGACCGGCGGCAGACACGCCATCATGCCGGACCGCATCGAGACCGGCACCTACCTCTGCGCCGCCGCGGTCACCGGCGGAGATATCCGTCTGCTCAAGACCTCGGGCGCCTACCTCGACACGGTCATCGACAAGCTCATGGACGCCGGCTGCGACATCGTCACCGAGCGCGATGCCATCCGCCTCAAAGCGCCACAGCGGCTCAAAGCGGTCAGCCTGCGCACCGCGCCCTATCCGGCTTTCCCCACTGACATGCAGGCCCAGTTCATGGCCATCAATGCGGTGGCGGAGGGTGTGGCGACCATACGCGAAACCATTTTCGAAAATCGCTTCATGCACGCGGTGGAACTGATGCGTCTGGGGGCCGACATCCAGATCGACGGCAGCAACGCCATCGTACGCGGCGTCCGCCAACTCCAGGGTGCCACTGTCATGGCCACCGACCTCCGCGCCTCCGCCTCCTTGGTCATCGCCGGCCTGGTGGCCGAAGGCGAAACCCTCATCGAACGCATATACCACCTCGACCGCGGCTACGAGCGGATCGAGGAAAAACTCGCGCGTCTCGGCGCTTCGGTGAAGCGGGTGCACTGATCCGCGAGTTTTTGGCGCAGGCCAAAAAAGCGCGTTTTCGAGCGTGCTTCGGTGAAGCGGGTGCACTGATCCGCGAGTTTTTGGCGCAGGCCAAAAAAGCGCGTTTTCGAGCGTGCTTCGGTGACGCGGGTGCACTGATTCGCGAGTTTCTGGCGTATGCCAAAAAAGCGCGTTTTCGAGCGCGCTTCGGTGACGCGGGTGCACTGATTCGCGAGTTTCTGGCGTATGCCAAAAAAGCGCGTTTTCGAGCGCGCTTCG